>JAIFMS010000078.1 GCA_020048335.1 Methylococcaceae bacterium
GCATTGCCAGTTCCTTTGCAAATTCAACAACTTGCCCAGCGGCTGCACGATAATTTAGGGATTGCAGAAAATTTTGCTTTGTGGGCAGTTGAATCGTGGGCTTTGGCTTTAAATGTCATTGATAAACCTTCACAAGCGTTATCACTGCAAGAAAATGAAACCTCCTTAGCGTTGCGTAAAACCAATGATGCACAAACCAAAGCGAACTCGCTCAGTCAAATGAGCGCGTCGTTTGGTAAATTATTAAATTTTTTACCGAAAAAAAAACCACTTTCCACAAAAACAGTCAATTCGACGGTGCGTTATCCTGCGGTGTTTTTTCATGATAAATTTAGAAATGGCAAACCTGCGATTCGGATGGTGAGAATTAGCGGGGGCAAATTTTTAATGGGCAGTCCTGAAGCTGAATTAGGTCGCTACAGCATTGAACGGCTGCACGAGGTGCTGATTGATGATTTTGTATTAGGACAGTACACCGTCACGTTTGCTGAATACGATTTATTTGTGAAAGCCACAGGCAGGCGTAAACCCAATGATAATCAGTGGGGACGCGGCACACGTCCTGTGATTGATGTCAATTGGCATGATGCTTTGGCGTATGCGGCATGGTTATCTGAGGAAACTGGACAAAAGTATCGTTTACCCACCGAAGCCGAATGGGAATATGCCTGTCGTGCAGGGACAAAAACGGCGTTTGCCACCGGAGATTCTATCAGCACAGAGCAAGCCAATTTTAATGGTGCGCTCGATTATGGTACTGAACCGCTGGGTGAGCATCGAAAACAAACCGTTGAAGTAGGCAGTTTTGCGGCTAATTTATACGGCTTATATGATATGCACGGCAATGTGTGGGAATGGACAGCTTCAGCCTACAGTGAAGATTATGACGGCGAAGAATTATGCGCAGCTGATGTTGATACAAAGGGGTATCGAATGTTGCGCGGTGGCTCTTGGGTCAATACCAAACGCAGTGTCCGTTCTGCCAGCAGGATTCGCCGCGCCGCCAATGACAGAGCCGATTTTATTGGCTTTCGCTTGGCAAAAGAAGGCGAGTTCATTAAAAAAACGTGACTTTAGCTATAAAAGTTCTACACTGTTAAGTGCGATATTTTCCTTTTATTTTAATAACAAACAGGTGTCACAATGGATTTGAAAAAAGAATTTTCCGCGTTAGTTGAAACCCTAAAAACAGAACGTGATGAATTACAATTAAAACTGCATTTAGGCTCAATGGAAGTCAAAGAAGAGTTTGAAGGCTTGGATGAAAAATGGGATGAGGTCGTTGCGAAAGCGAGTGAATTAGCTGATGATTCTGTCGAAATATCAGAAGAAGTGGTTGCTAAAGCAAAAGCCGCGGCTGAAGAGGTGAAAGAAGTTTATCAACGGTTAGCGGCTAAATTATCCGGCGATTCTGCTAGTTAAGTTTCAATAGCGTCTTTAAAAAACCGCCCTAAGTTTTGCTTGTGGCGGTTTTTTGTTGGATAAACAATTGACTTGTAACAAAAGCTATTCAGCAGCCCTAAACATTACAAATCAATAAGTTACAAGTATAGCCTAGCCAAATTAAAAAGATGCGTCTTTGGCGAAAAAATCTGCAACGTCTTTTATATCGCGGGTTCGCCGCATTGCGGGGAGACTGTCCAAAAAAAACTGCCCGTAAGCTTTTTTTAACAAACGCGGGTCACACACCATTAATACACCACGGTCACTAAAATCCCGAATTAATCGCCCCACGCCTTGTTGTAAGGCAATTGCCGCCGTTGGCACTTGATATTCAAAAAAACTATTTCCCCCTTGTGCGTTAATTGCCCCTAAACGGGCTTTCAATACGGGATCATTTGGTGCTGCAAAAGGCAGTTTGTCGATAATGACACACGATAAAGCCTCACCCCGCACATCAATTCCTTCCCAAAAACTAGCCGTGCCAAGCAAAATTGCATTGCCCGCTTGTCTAAATTTATCCAATAAAACGTTTTTAGGAAAACTGCCTTGTATTAATAAAGGGTAATTTAAACGGCTTTCCAGCAATTGCGCCGCACGATTTAATGCCCGATAGCTGGTAAATAAAAAAAATGCCCGTCCGCGACTGGCTTGCAAGACAGGCACGGCAAATTCGAGAACTTTATCAGTAAAATCAGCCTCGGCAGGTTGTGGCAAATTTTTAGGATGATAAAACAACGCCTGTTCAAAATAATTAAAGGGACTTTCCCAGCGATAACTTGGCAGATGCGTCAGTCCTAAACTTTTGCCAAAATAATGAAAATTACCGCCCACGCTTAACGTGGCGGAGGTAAAAATCCACGTTGCTTGCCGTTCCTGCATAAAATTATTAAAGGTTTTAGCAATATCCAACGGTGTGCTGTTTAAACTAAAACTGTTTTTATGCGTTTCGTACCAGCGAATTTGACTGGTATTTTCAGCGTAAAAATTTTTCAAGGTCGTCAGTAAATTTTCAGCCTGATTAAAACACAATTCCAATTCCTTATTGCGTTTACTCGCAGGTTCTAAAGCGTGGTGTAAGGTTTTTAATGCCGCTAACAAGGCTACTAAGGTTGCACTTAACTGTGTATCGCTGACAATATCCACCCATTCGCCTTTTTTTGGCTCGATAGCAAATGCCAGACGAAAATTTTTCACCGCTAATTTTAATCCAGCACATCCTGCACTTAAGGCTGGCATATCTTGTGTTAATTTTAAATAACCTGCCAAACTTTCATCGGCTAAATCCGTAAAATCTTTCCCTGTCAACGACGTACCTAAAAAATGACTGGCAATCGCGGCTAATTGGTGCGCTTCATCAATCACAATGATTTCAGCACGGGGCAGTAATTCTGAACCACTTGATTCACGCATCGACCAATCCGCGCACAATAAATGGTGATTAATGACTAACAAATCCGCTTCTTGCGCTTTTTTTCGCGCAATCATTAAAAAACAATCACTGTAATCAGAGCATTCTTGTCCTAAGCAATTTTCGCGAGTTGAAGTCGCGTGATACCAGAGCGGATGGGTTTCAGAAAGGCTGGACATTTCCGCAATATCGCCTGTGAGTGTGTTTTTTGCCCAACTCTCAATTCGCTGCAACTGTGCTTTTTCTTTCGGATTTTCACTGGTTTCTAAGGCAAACTTTAACCGATGTAAACATAAATAATTGGCTCTGCCTTTTAACAACGCAGGCACAAACATTTCTGCCATCGCTTGGCTAATCAGCGGTAAATCTTTGTTAAATAATTGTTCTTGCAGGTTTTTTGTCCCCGTTGAAATAATGACCTTTTTACCCGATAAAAGAGCAGGCATCAGATAAGCAAAAGTTTTACCAGTACCAGTACCCGCTTCAACAATTAAGTCCTGCTGTTTTTTAATCGCATTCCACACCGTTTGCGCCATTTCAATTTGCGCAGGGCGTGGTTGATAAGTAGGGATAACCTGGATCTGCATCAAAAGGGGTTATGTGAGTAAGCGATTTTTGTTGAGTCAATTTCTATCCTGTTCGTTAAGCGTTAAATGAGCGGCACAACCTGCCAAATCTCCCACAACGCGCGGGTAAAATGTTGGGCAAATTGCCGTCCATCAAACAACGGCGAGGCTAGCACTTGTTCCCGCAAACCGTGACGCAACTTAGCTAAAAATTCTAAATCATTAGCAAAAACAACCGCTTGTTTAATATAATTGGACTCATTGTCTAAAATCCAATCTGCCAATCCCGCCGCTGCTAATAAACTTGCGCCTTGTCGTGCCAACAAACTATTGCCCGCCAAAGTCAGGGTTGGAACACCCATCCATAACGCTTCACACGTCGTGGTGCCGCCAGTGTACGGAAAGGTGTCTAAAATAATGTCAATATGCTGATGTACGGCAAAATACGCTTCACGACTGACAAATCCTTGGCTAGTCACTTGCGCCGTATTGATGCCATAATGAGCTAAACGCTGATAAAACTGCGCTTTAAAATCGGCATCCGCTAGTTGTTTACTTTGAAAATGCCAATGCGCCCTCGGCAGTTGCGTGGCAATTTTTCCCCAAGTCGCCAGCACTGCGTCCGTGACCTTGGTTAAATTTTGAAAACAGCCAAAGGTAAGATAACCGTTGTGTAATGCCGGCAATGGCGACACCGCAATGTCAACCGTAGGCGCGGAAAAACACAGCCGCGTATCCGGCAAATAACAAACTTTTTCCACAAAATGGTGTTGATTTTGTTCAGGAACACCGATTTTATCGACTAAAATCATGTCCATTTCCGCAAGTCCGGTAGTTGCCCAATAGCCTAACCACGTTACCTGAATTGGCGCAGGTTTGTAAGCAAAAACCGGTAAGCGATTTTCGGCAGTATGTCCCGACAAATCGAACAAAATATGCACGCCATCCTGATGAATCAACTGCGCAGCCGCCTCGTCAGTTAAGCCCACCAATGATTGCCATTGCACAAAATAACCTTGCAATCGCTCGGTAACAGCATCGACTTTACTGAACGAATAATAGGCAAATAGTTCGATTTTTGTGCTATCCAATGCCGACAATAAGGTTTCTAAAAAATAACTGACCACATGCTGACAAAAATCGCCCGACACAAAACCAATCCGCAATTTTTTCGGTTGTAGCTGGCAATGCCAGGTGGTAAATTTTTGGCTCACTTTTTTCGCCATCCTCGCGCCATAGTGTTTTGCCTGTGCCAAGCGAAATTCAGGGCTATGTTCCGCACGATAGGTATACGCAAACAGCAAATTACTGTGAACTTTTGCCAAATCCGGCTCCAGAGCCAATGCTGTCTGATAAGCCTGTTCCGCTTCTGCCAAGCGACCTTGGTCTTTTAAGACGCGCCCTAAATTACCATGCGCAGTGGCTAAATTCGGTTGAAAAGCTAATGCCGCGCGGTAACTGCATTCAGCTTCTTGCAAGCGGTTCAATTCTTGCAACAAAATCCCTAAATTATTATGTGCCTCCGCATACTGTGGCGCGAGCGCAAGAGCTTGTCGATAATGCGTTTCTGCTTCCGGCAACCGCCCTAATTCTTTCAGGGTCGCGCCCAAATTATTATACGCTTCTACGCTGTCCGGCTTAAGGGTAATGGCTTGCTGATAACTGTCCGCTGCTTCCTGAAAACGCGCTAATTCCTGTAACACAATGCCTAAATTATTGTAACTTGCCGCATCCTGCGGATTTAGGGTTATCGCCTGCCGATAACAGCTTTCAGCGTCCTTAAATTGTTCTAAACTTTTCAGCCCGTTACCCAAGTTGTAAAAAGCTTCCGCATCATCAGGTAACAACTCGACTGATTTTTTTTTCGCCATCACCGAGGCCTCTACTTGCCCAGTTGCTTGCAAAATTGACCCTAAAAATTTCCACAAGCCGCCCTGAAGTGGAAAGCGGTGAATTAAATTCTCTGCCAAATTTTGTGCCGCCGCATAATCACTTTGGTTAAACAGTGCTTGCAATTGTTCCAATTCGGCTTGCGCTGGTTCAAACAATCGACTTGCCAACGCTTGCACTTTTTCACCTTTTAAGCCCAGCTTTTGCCCTTGTGCCAGTAAACTGCGAGCCGTATCTAATTGATTTTCTTGAATAAGTGCATCAATATAACTGAACCAGAATTTAGCAACCCTCGGTTGGGTTTCGAGTGCTAATTTAAACAACGGCAACGCCGCCGCTGTTTGCTTGAGCGCGGTGAGCAGGACTCCTAAATTATGATTCGCATCGGCATGATTCGGTTCAACCTCTAAAATTGCGCGATAAAGTTGTTGTGCTTCCGACAACTGCCCAGCGCGGTGATGGTCAATGGCTTGCTGTAAGGCTTGAGCTAGCGTAAGTTCGGTTTTCGGGTCAACGAATTTCATTTTTTCCACAACCTAAAGGTAACGTAACGCTTTGATAATCAAGCCATAGTTCCCATAAGGTATTTTCAAAATTTCGGGCAAATTGCTCACCGTCAAACAATGGCGAGGCTAAAACTTGGCTGCGTAATCTCTGTCGCAAGCAGGCTAAATACGGTAAATCGTTGGCAAAAGCAAGAGCTTGTTCAATATAACGCTGCTCGGTTTCTGCAATCCATTCAGATAAACCTGCCGCCGCCAATAAACTTGCCCCTTGTCGGGCTAACAGCGTTTCACCCGCTAAAGTTAATGTCGGAACGCCCATCCACAACGCTTCACAAGTGGTTGTGCCGCCCGTATAAGGAAAGGTATCTAAAATAAAATCAACCTCCGAGTGAGCGCGTAAATAAGCCTCGCGCGTTCCTGAAGGATAAAAACGAGTGCGTTCAGAGTCAATGCCACAATGGGCTAAACGGGCTTGTAATATTTTGAGCATCGCAGGGTCACGCAATTGTTTACTTTGCAGTCGCAGCCGTGCGGTGGGCAGTTTTGCAAAAATTTCTCCCCACACCGCTAGCACCGCATCGGTGACTTTGCTTAAATTTTGAAAACAGCCAAAGGTAATAGAGCCGTTTTCTAACGCAGGCAAGGCAGAAACAGCCAGCTTTAGGGTTGGCACTGAAAAACACAACCGAGTCGTGGGTAAATAATGGATTTTTTCAACAAAGTGGTGCTGATTTTGTTCAGGAACACCGATTTTATCGACTAACACATAATCCATTTCAGCCAATCCTGTGGTTGCCCAATAGCCTAACCAACTGATTTGAATCGGCGCAGGTTTCCAAGCAAACAGCAACAAGCGATTGTGAGCCGTGTGTCCTGCCAAATCGATTAAAATATGCACCCCATCCGCATGAATCAATTGCGCCGCGTCCGCGTCATTTAAGGCAAAAATCATTTTCCAGTCGGCAAAATAGCCTTTCAATCGCTCAGACACCGCATCCATTTTGGCATAATTGCTGTAAGCAATTAGTTCAATCTGGCTTTTATCTAGGTGAGCTAAAAAATTGTCTAAAAAATGACTGACAACGTGTTCTCGCAAATCGCCTGATACCAAACCCACCCGCAAACATTTTGGCTGGGCTTTGCAATCCCAGGTTGTCCATTGCCGAGTTACTTTTTGCCGTGCCAATTCACCATAGCGTTGCGCCTCAGCCAGTCGCGCTTGTGCGGAGTGACTTAAGGTGTAATTATGAACATACAACAAATTTGCCGCAGCAGTAGTCAGAGTCGGTTTAATTTTTAACGTGGTTAAATAACACTGCTCGGCTTCTGCAAACCGCCCTTGGTCTTTTAACACATTCCCTAAATTCAAATTCGCTTCCACTGCCTCAGGTTG
>JAIFMS010000174.1 GCA_020048335.1 Methylococcaceae bacterium
TGCTTTCCTAAAGGGGGATTGAGGGGGATTTTAGAAAGAAGGGCTGGGGTGGATTTTTCAAAACAAATCCCCCCCGCTTTCAGCGACCCCCTTTAAAAAAGGCGGTAAAAAGCTCCCTCTTTTCGTCAAGGGGATTGAGAGGGAGATTTCTACCAAAAAACAGCAGGGCAAAAAACCAATCAGACAAAGTTTGCGAAGTTGCTAATTCTATAAAATTTCATCTTTTCCTAGAAAGTTTGCCGTGCGTCTTCGTTGGCTTTGGGATGTTTCAGCGTTTTTTTATAGCTAATTCCCAAGCACAAAGCCTGGGAACTAAAAACATATAAAAACTTATAAATCAATAGGTTGCTGTGGTGTCAGTTTCCAAATATCGCGGTTATAATCCAAAATTGTTCGATCTGAAGAAAATTTGCCACTGTAGGCACAATTGAGAATACTCATTTTGCTCCAATGCTCTGGGTCTTTATACGCATCTTCCACCCGTTTTTGTGTATCAACATAACTGCGAAAATCAGCAATCGTCATCCACGGATCATTGGGGCATTTAAGTGAATTGATAATATCGTCAAAAATACCCGGTTCAAAATAATTAAATTGCCCACATTCCAATAAACGCATCACTTGTTGTAAATCATGGTCTTGGTCAATGATTCCCACGGGGTCATAATGCTCCCGCCGCTGGCTAATTTCTTGTTCGGTCAAGCCAAATAAAAAGAAATTATCATCGCCCACCTCTTCACGAATTTCAATATTAGCCCCATCGAGTGTGCCGATAGTTAAAGCCCCGTTCATCATGAATTTCATATTCCCCGTACCAGAGGCTTCTTTGCCAGCAGTGGAGATTTGTTCGGATAAATCAGCCGCTGGACAAATTTTTTCCATCGCAGAAACTCGATAATCGGCTAAAAATAACAAGGTCAGCTTACCTGTCATTTCAGGGTCGGTATTAATCACATTCGACACATTGTTAATCAGCTTGATGATTTTTTTCGCCATCATATAACCTGGCGCAGCTTTTCCACCAATCAGCACACAACGTGGAACCCAACTATCGGTGAGACCTTGTTTTATCCGATTATATAAATGAATAACGTGCAGCACATTGAGCAATTGCCGTTTGTATTCGTGAATCCGTTTGACCTGCACATCAAATAGCGCGTTAACATTTAATTCCAATTCAGGATAGTGACAGCGTTTGTAATCTAACAAATCTTGTTTTGCCGCTTGCTTAATCTCACGCCATTGCTTTCTAAATCCTGCATCCTCAGCATAAGGGGCTAGTTTTTTAAGTTGCCGCAAATCAGTAACCCAGCCTTCACCAATCGTTGTGGTAATCAATTCGGCTAACCGTGGATTACACGCCGCTAGCCAACGGCGCGGGGTAACACCATTGGTTTTGTTGTTGAATTTATACGGCCACAATTGATAAAAATCATAAAATAATTGCTGTTGCAATAATTGTGAATGTAATTGCGCCACGCCATTGACTGAAAAACTACCCACAATCGCCAAATGCGCCATTCTTACTTGTTGTACCTCGCCTTCTTCAATAATCGACATGGCTCGCAAGCGTTGATTATCGCCTGGCCAATGGGCTGAAACTTCGGTTAAAAAGTGGGCGTTAATTTCAAAAATAATTTCCATCAACCGTGGTAATAGTTTTTTTAATAACGGCACTGACCATTTTTCTAACGCTTCAGGCAATAAAGTATGATTGGTGTATGCCATCACCTTTCGCGTAATACTCCAAGCTTTGTGCCAGGTTAAATGATGATTGTCGATTAACAAGCGCATTAACTCTGCTACCGCAATGCTAGGATGGGTGTCGTTGAGTTGAAAACAGCTCTTTGCACTAAACTCGCTAAAATCTTCGCCATATAAGCCAATCCAATGTCCCAAAATATCTTGCAGACTGGCAGAGGCTAAAAAATACTGCTGCTTTAAGCGTAATTCTTTGCCGTTTTCGTTCGCATCGTTGGGATACAACACCATTGTGATGTTTTCAGCAGTGATTTTTGCACCGACTGATTCGGTGTAATCGCCTGCATTAAATTCTGCTAAACCGAACTCTTCAGTGGCGGTGGCTTTCCATAAGCGCAAGGTATTGACTGTGCCATTGTGATAACCAGGTACAGGTGTGTCATAAGGCACGGCAAGCACATCTTGGGTATTAATCCAACACACCCGCTGATTGCCATGTTCATCAATTTGGGTTTCGGTGTGTCCACCAAATTTAACCCGCAGGGCGTATTCAAGGCGTTTAATTTCCCAGACATTGCCATTGCGCAGCCAATGGTCAGGTTTTTCGATTTGTTCACCATTGACAATGGTTTGCGTGAACATTCCATAGTCATAGCGTAAACCATAACCAAGCACTGGCAATTGTAAAGTGGCACAGCTATCAATAAAACAGGCAGCCAATCGTCCTAAGCCACCATTACCTAAGCCTGCGTCCATTTCGTTATCAATCAATTCTTCAATGGCAATACCTAAATCATACATTGCCGCGCTGGCTTTATCATCGACGCCAAGGTTTAGCATGGCGTTACTTAAGGTGCGTCCCATTAAGTATTCCATTGATAAATAAAAAACACGCCGAGTGCGATTGAATTTATAAGTAGCGTGGGTAATTTTCCAGCGTTCCATCAGCCGGTCACGAATCGCTAAAGACAGGGCTTCACTGGCATAAAGCGGTGAACGACACAGTTGGTCGCGCCCTAACAGATGGATGTAGTATTGTTTGAAATCGGTGATAAAATCTTGTTTTTCCATTCCCAATTTGGGAACTTGGGTGATAAGAGGATTAGGACAACTGGTAATAAAGCGTCGAGTAGGCATTTTCAATATCCGAAATAGTACATGAATAAAGCGACCATACTACAATGCTTAGTCAGTGTTTTATATGACAAAGTGTAATCAGCGAGTGTTTTTATTTAAAAGGATGGATAAATTGTGCTAGGCTAGGACTTACGCATTCACTGATAGTATTCATCATCTGTTCCCGTTGAGTTAAAGATTTACTACAAAATGATATTTTCTGTTAAATCTGCTTTTGGCAAAACTCAACGGTGGTTTTTTATTTTACTGAAACAAAATCGCCAAACTAACCAAGAGAGAACCTGCGGTAATCGCCAGTAAAACAGTCGTATGATTATCATCCACATTTTGCCGCAATTGCGATAACTCCCGATTATGGGCAGTAAATTGCTGATTCATTTTTGCCGCACTGTCTAAAGCCTGAAATAACAAGGTAGGAATCTCAGGAAAATTTTCTGCTAGCTCAGGAAAGCGTTTCAAAGCTTGCTTGATTTTTGCTTTAGGCCCTAGTCTTTCATGAAACCAGTCTTCCAAAAACGGTTTTGCCGTTTGCCATAAATCCAAGTCAGGATACAGTTGCCGTCCAAGTCCTTCAATATTGAGCAATGTTTTTTGTAATAACACCAATTGCGGCTGTACAACCATTTCAAAACGGCGAGCCGTTTGAAATAAACGCAATAGCAGCAACCCAAATGAAATATCTTTTAAGGGTTTTTCAAAAATCGGTTCACAAACACTGCGAATCGCGCTTTCAAATTCTTCAATGCGGGTGTTACTGGGAACCCAACCTGATTCAATGTGCATTTGTGCTACGCGGCGATAATCACGATTGAAAAAAGCCAGAAAATTCTCCGCTAAATACCGCTGGTCTGATAACGACAAACTACCCATGATGCCAAAATCTACCGCAAGGTATTTATCAGGCAATTGCACAAAGACATTCCCTGGGTGCATATCGGCATGAAAAAAATTATCGCGAAACACTTGCGTAAAAAATATCTCAACCCCCCGTTCAGCGAGTTTTTTAAAATCGGCATGATGGGCTTGCAATAGGGGAATATCGCCCACGGGAATGCCATAAATTCGCTCCATCACCATCATTTTTTTGCGGGTGTATTCCCAATAGACTTCAGGAATATACAGAGACTCTGACCCTTCAAAATTGCGCCGAATCGTTGAGGCATTCGCCGCTTCTTTCAATAAATCCAGCTCATCGAGTGTGCTTCTTTCAAATTCAAATACAACTTCTAAGGCGCGTAACCTTCGCGCATCTGCCCAAAAGCGTTCGGCAATCTTGGCAAGTTCATACAAAAGTCCTACATCCGATTTAATTTTTTCTTCGATGTCAGGACGTAACACTTTAACTATCACTTTTTCCCCGCTATGCAAGGTTGCGGTGTGAACTTGAGCAACCGAGGCAGACGCTAAGGGCGTGTCATCAAATTCGGCAAAGGCTTGACTAACAGACATTCCTAAACTTTTTTCGATGATTTGTTTTGCCGTTTCGCTAGAAAATGGCGGAACACGGTCTTGTAATTTGACCAATTCATCGGCAATATCTTCTGGCAATAAGTCTTTTCGGGTAGATAAGGCTTGTCCGAATTTGACATAAATCGGCCCTAAATCCTCCAAAGTTTTGCGAATTCGCACCCCGCGTGGTTGCGTTGGTTTTCTAAACCAATAATTGGGCGATAAAAACACTAAATAACGAATGGGGCGAAATAAATGCGTTTTCAAGACGATTTCGTCTAAACCGTGAAACATCATCACCCAGTTGATGTGGATGAGGCGAAATAAAATTTTGGGACGTATCACGCTGTTTCCTTGGCAAGTTGTGAGTGTAAACGGGTTATATGGGCTGCAAGACGGTCGTAATCCATCCGCAAGGTATCGACTTGTCGATAAAAGCTATCGGCTTCCGGTTTGGCGGGTAAATCACGGGTTTCTTCGGTTAAAAATTCGCAGGCATTAAGCTTAAAAGTTTCGAGCGTTTCTTCTGTCCAGCTTTTGCTGCTACGGAATAATTGCCCCAAACTGTGTGCAAAAGTTTCGCCTGTGTAAGTGGCGATTTTTTTCTCTATATTAAGGTCAAGTTTCTTAAATAACGTTTGGAATTTTCGCCCTACTTCTAAGTCACCGTCAATTTGCACCGTGCCATTGTGAAGAGAATGCACAGGATTTGCGCTTAATCCCATTAAACCTAAGGCAAAAAGAGAACCTGTTAAGGTGGTATCAATTTGTCCACCAAAATTTGCAAGACATTGAATTTTATCGGCTGTAGGACATAAATAGACCGTTTCGTTGAAAGGGGTCATTGTGATAGCAATCACTTTTCCTGCTAACGGGGTTAAAAATTGAGCCACGTTGTCATCTAAGGAAAGCGTTTGATTGAGTGTAGTTTCTAACACGCTAATTAAGAAGGGTTTTATTGTCATTTGGAATTATTGAGTGAATTTATTTTTAAGTCAATCGTGCTGTTGTGCTGATACCGTAGGGATTTTTTATTCGCAAACGTTAAGCGGTTTTTGCCACTCGCCATCCTGCCAAGCCACCAATGCTGACAAAAACCACCGCGCCAAAAACGCTCGCCGAAGTAATCACTGACATTCCTGAACCGACCATCAATGTATAAAGTCCAATCATAATAATCATGGCAAAGTTTTCAAATACATTCTGTACCGCAATTGCATGACCTGCGCCTACCGTTTCATGTCCACGCTCTTGTAAAAGTGCATTCAGTGGTACAACGTAAAAGCCACCACATAGACCGACAATAATCAGCAAGCCAACCGCCAGCGGTAAATTGGTTAAATGCGCAAACCCCATAATGGCAAGCCCGATTAAAACACCCGCAGGTAAGGCGCGGTTAATGGTTTGTAGCGTAACAAATTTTGCAGCCGCTGCCGCACCGATGGCAATCCCAATCGCCACCACTCCACTTAAATTAGCCGCCGTGCTGTTATCGTCAATCAACAACGCAACAGGAACCCACGCCACCAAAATAAAGCGCAGTGTGCTGCCGCTGCCCCAAAAAATGCTGGTTCCCAACATGGAAAAACGTGCGTCAGGATTTTTAATTAAGGTCACAAGAGCCTGCCAAAAATCTTTAAATAAGGCGAAAAATGAAAAATGTTTTATCGGATGGGCGGGCGGTAACACTGGAATCAGTAAATTAGCCAGTCCTGCTAATCCATAACAACCCGCTACCCCCAATAAAGCCAAAGTGACCGATTCATCTGCGAGCATTCCCCCTAACACCGCGCCTAATAAAATTGCCACAATGGTTGAGCCTTCCATCATGCTATTGGCACTGACTAATTTATCAGATGCGACCATTTCCGTTAAAATGCCATATTTGGCAGGTGAATAAGCCGCCGCCCCTAAGCCCACTAAATTATAAGCCAGCAACGGATGCAAGCCCGCAAGCATGGCTAATGCACCTGCCAATTTCAAGGCATTGGCAACCAACATCACCCGTCCTTTTGACCAATTATCTGCAAATGAACCGACAAACGGCGCAAGAAAAATAAAGGCAATTGCAAAAAATTCTTGTAATAGTGGAATTTGCCAATCAGGAGCGTGAATTTCTTTCAGCACCGCGATGGCGGCAAAAAGTAAGGCGTTATCTGCCAATGCAGAAAAAAATTGCGCAATTAACACCGAATAAAGGGATTTGCCCATTTAATCGCCTCTCACTAATTTCTCTGCTAATTCAGTCACTTGTGGATAATTGGTTTTGCCAGTGGCTAACACAGGAATGGCGGGAACGGTAAAAATTTTCCGAGGTAAATTAATCGCCGCAACCCCCTCAGCGGCGGCACTTAATTGTTTAGCCGTCGCTTTTTCTTGTGTGGTGAGCAACACGACTTGTTCGCCTTTTTTCTCATCGGCTAAACTGACTGCCGCATGATGCACACCTGGCCACGCTTTAGCGGCTAATTGTTCAACCACCGCTAAGGAAACCATTTCCCCACCAATTTTAGCAAACCGTTTACTGCGTCCTTTGATGCTGATAAAGCCCTCGTCATCCACATCGACAATATCGCCTGTATCGTACCAACCCGCGCCGTATAGCGAGGCAGGTGGCACAATGACCCCCGGATTAGCCGCAAGTAAATAACCTTGCATGATATTGGGCCCTGCAACGTGCAAACGTCCGCCTTCTTCAATCCCTTCAATCGGCTCAAGTTTGTGCAGCATTTCAGGCATAAAGCGTCCAACCGTGCCAGCTTTAAAATCAATTGGCGTATTCACCGAAGTGACAGGGGCGGTTTCGGTTGCGCCATAGCCTTCTAAAATCCGAATTCCAAATTTATCTGCCCAGATTTCGCGGGTGCTTTGTTGTAATTTTTCTGCCCCTGCTACCACATAACGCATATTATAAAAATCATAGGCATGGGCTTTTTTTGCATAGGCGGCTAAAAAGGTATTCGTGCCAAACATGATGGTTGCACCAATTTCATAGGCAATTTCAGGTATCACGCTGTAATGCAACGGCGAGGGGTAAAAAAAGGTTTTCATGCCATTCATTAATGGCAATATCGTTCCTGCGGTAAAGCCAAACGAATGAAACATAGGTAAAAAATTCAGCACCACATCTTGTGGATTAAAGGTAATCCGTGCTTTGATTTGATTAATATTGGCTAAAATATTGCTGTGCGATAACACCACGCCTTTGGGTGTGCCTTCCGAACCTGAGGTAAACAGCACGACCGCTGGGGTTTGTGGGCTATGTTGTTGATGCTGATACCAATAATCAACAGTTTTGCATTTCAATGCGGCAGTAAGTTTATCGGTTAAGGAAACGGTTGCCGCAATATCTTCTAAATAAATCAGTTTAACCTGTTCGCTTAAGGCTTGCGCTTCAGCGGTTAATTTACCTAATTCAATAAAGCGACGTGAAGTCAGCACAGTTTTAATTTGCGCGGTATGACACGCTGACAGCATTCCTGCCGCCCCAATCGAATAATTCAGCATCGCAGGGACTTTGCCGTGTAAATGTAAGCCTAAGATGACAACCAGCGTTTTACTGGAGTTAGGCAATAACACCCCAACATAATCCCCTGCCTTGCTAGAATCTTGTAGCGCGGTAGCAATCACAATCGCACGGGTAATTAAGTCATTGTAGGACAAGGGTTTACGTTCTAAATCTTCGGCAATTAAATGTCCGCCGCCGTGAATGGTACGCGCTTCTAATAAACTGGCAAATAGGGTTTGCTGATAATGACTGCTGGCAAACATCATGTCGGTCATAATGTCGGCTAGAATATGTCCGCTGGATTTACGCCGCATTTTGCCACTCATCGCGTTGGGCAAATTGATTTTAGTCGCGGGTAAAACTTGAATCGTAATTTTCGGAAACCAGCGCAATCGGACAATATTGCGCAGTTTAGAAAAATGGGTATATTCTGCCCCTTGAATTCGCACGGGTAAAACAGCCGCTTCCGATTTATCAGCCACCATCCCTGTGCCATCATAAATTTTCATCATCGACCCTGTCACGGTAATCCGCCCTTCGGGGAAAATCACCGTTTTGGTATTGGTTTTTAAATGGGCAATCAAGGCTTTTAACGACAGCGGATGGGTGGGGTCCATCGGAAAAACGTGTGATAAAAATAAAAACGGTTTTAACCACCAACGTTCGGCAATTTGGGTATTAATGGCAAAGGTAATTTTATCAGGCAAGAAAACACCCAATAACAGCGGGTCTAAAAATGAGGTGTGATTTGCTACAATCAACACCCGCTCACCTGCTTGATGATAATGTTCTAAGCCGTGAATTTCAACTTGATAAATAAAGCTTAACAAGCGGTGTAAAATTTTTTTTGCCACAAAATACATGAAGGTCTCCTTTAAAAACAGGACAAAATGATAGAACAACTCTATCTAAGAATAACAAATAACTGAATGGCTTGGGTAAATTGATATAAGAAATGCGATTTTTAGCCGCATTTCTATTTTGTATTTGTATTCAAGGGGGCTGTTATGCAAGAATTAGCCCCATGCGCAGCGACAGTGGTAATGATAATGACAGAAAACTCAAGCGAACTTGCACAGTATTATATTCAGTGTATGTTAAAAAAAACAGGACAAAACAAAGGCTTAACGGAACGATTGCTCAAAAAATTGTTTGTTGAGCTGGTAAAACAAATTGAAAGCTTGGAACAAGTGTTAGCAACTGGTGATATGGCACAAGCCAAAGCAATTAGTCACAAAATAGCAGGGGCGGTCAGTTTTTGTGGCTTTGTCGAAATACAGCAGTTGGCAAAAGCCTTAGAAAATATTGTAGTCACCGAACAGCGTGACCCAAGTTCGGTTGAATTTGTGGCATTAAAGGCAAAAATAACGGAGTTTTTAGGTCTGGAAACCGAAATTTTTCAGCAGCTTGGTCAAGGCTAACAGTGTTGTTGAGGACTAAATACCATTTAGATTAGTCAAGTATGGCTAAAATGCGGTATATTACAAACGGGTTATTTGTTAATTAAAAGGAAAAAATGATGGATTTTAAAAAATACAAATGTGTTACTTGCGGTCATATTTATGATGAAGCGATAGGCGATCCTAAAAACGGCGTTGCACCAGGTACACTTTGGGCAGATGTGCCAGAAGATTGGGAATGCTCAAAATGTGGTGCAGCAAAAGTGATGTTTCGGCTGGTGAAATAAGCTTCATTTGATTTAACCACAGAAGGGTTTGGCTGAGTTTTATCGGTCAAATCCTTTTTTTATTTATAGCTTCGACTAAAATCGCTATGGAAACTTTACACGCTGTTATTGATATTTTATTGCATTTAAACGTGCATTTGGCGGCTATTCTGGCAGAATACGGTACCTTGACGTATATCCTCTTATTTGCCATTATTTTTTGCGAAACAGGGCTAATTGTTTTTCCTTTTTTACCCGGCGATTCGTTATTATTTGCTACAGGGGCGTTGGTTGCAAGCACGGGTCAATTGGATATAGCTATTTTGATTCCGCTGTTAATTACAGCAGCTTTATTCGGCGATAATGTCAATTATTTGGTGGGAAAATTTTTAGGCAAACAAATTAAAGAAAGACAACGGATTGGTTTTTTTAAACACGAATACATTACCCAAACCGAAAGTTATTATGCCAATTATGGCGGACGTACCGTGATTATTGCCCGCTTTATCCCCCTCATCAGAACCATTGCGCCGTTTGTCGCAGGCGCAGGTAATATGCACTACCCACGGTATATTTTATTTTGTATTGTTGGGGCAACCTTGTGGGTGGCAGGTTTAACGGGCTTGGGCTATTTATTTGGTAATTTAGCGATAGTTAAAAAGAACTTTGAAATCGTCATTTTAGCGATTGTTGCCGTCTCATTTTTACCCATTGTGCATCAATTTTGGAAAACTAAAAAATCTTAACAGGAGCAAATAAATGCTAAAAAAAGCCATTGTGTTACTCAGTTTACTGGGGGCTGCCCATTCAGTGCTAGCTGCAACTGATTTAACCCCCGCCGAGCAAACCGAAATGGTCACAGCCCACAATAGTTGGCGCGGGCAGGTTGGGGTCAAAAATTTAAGCTGGTCAAGCACGTTAGCCGATTCTGCACAAGCTTGGGCAAATTCGCTCAGAGATACTCAGGGCTGCAAAATGGTTCACAGTAAAACCCAAGGCATAGGGGAAAATTTGTATTGGGCAAGTCCGTTAATGTATTCTGATGGCACAGCAGAATTACAAGCCATCAGCGCAACCAAAGTCACTGCAAACTGGGGCGATGAAAAAAAGAATTATACTTACTCTTCAAATACTTGTGCGGCTGGAAAAGTCTGTGGACATTATACCCAAGTGGTTTGGAAAGCAAGCACGGAAGTAGGCTGTGGCAAAGCCATCTGTGCCGACAAATCACAAGTTTGGGCGTGTCAATACAGCCCAGCAGGGAATTATATTGGACAAAAACCTTATTAATGCCTCAAATAGCAAGAGCCTAGCCTGTGAAATTATTAGCCGTAGAAACCGCCACACACGCCTGTTCCGCCGCACTATTTATTGACGGACATATCGAACAACGCTTTGCCATTGCCCCACAACAACACACTAAACTGATTTTACCGATGATTGATGAGTTGATGGCACTGGCGCAGTTAAAACCGCAACAGTTAGACGGGCTAGCTTTTGGTTGTGGGCCAGGTTCTTTTACAGGATTGCGTATTGCCACAGGGATTATTCAAGGCATTGCTTTTGGTGCGGATTTGCCCGTTGTCCCTGTTTCAACACTTGCCGCCTTAGCGCAAGCGTATTTCAATCAACACGACCCAACGCTGGCTTTTACCGCAATGGACGCGCGAATGGGGGAAATTTTTTGGGGCGTGTATGAAAAAGATGCGACAGGTTATGCGCATTTAGTTGAAAAAGAAGCCGTTTTGCCTGCATCAGCCATTGTTTTTCCAGCGCGTCTAGGCGTAGGGATTGGGTCAGCATGGGCAGTTTATCAGACGATATTAACGGAAAAACTAGGTTCACTTTTGCAAAGTGTCAGAGCCGATGCGTTACCTGAGGCGGCGATGATTGCCCAGTTAGGGGTAAGAGGTTTGCAAAATAAGCAAGGCGTTTCTGCCGAACAAGCCAGTCCTGTTTATTTGCGTGATAAAGTGGCAAAAAAAGAATCCGAAAGATAATGCGGTATAATCAGCTATTCAGTCGATTACTTTTAAAATGCAACAAAACATGGCTCAATATTTTGAAATACACCCACACTCGCCGCAGCCTCGTTTAATAACGCAAGCGGTGAAAATTATTCACCAAGGCGGCATTGTGGTTTATCCAACCGATTCTGCTTATGCAATTGCCTGTCATTTAGACGATAAACACGCAATGGATAGAATCCGCAATCTTCGACAATTGGATGCAAAACATGATTTTAGTTTGGTATGTGAAAACCTAACTCAAGTTTCTAATTTCAGTAAACTGCCCAATGATGCGTATCGGTTAATTAAAACTTTAACCCCTGGTGCGTTTACTTTTATTTTGGAAGCCACTAAAGAAGTACCACGGCGGTTGCAAGATGAAAAGAAAAAAACCATCGGGATTCGGATTCCTGACAATAGTATTGCCCAAGCGTTAGTTGCTGCATTAGGCGAGCCGCTGGTGTCATCCACCTTGGTTTTGCCGGGTGAGGATGAGGCAATGAGCGACCCTTATGAAATTCGCCAACGCTTAGAACATGAAGTGGATTTAATTATTGATGGCGGGGTGATTGACCAGCAACCCACGACGGTGATTAGCTTTGCTAACGGGGCAGCGCACATTTTACGCCAAGGCAAAGGCATTGCGCCAATGCTCGACTCTTGAGGAATACGACGATGATGGAAGAATTAACGCTAATACAAAAAATTGTAGTTTGGGCTTTGCCTGTTATTTTTGCCATTACCGTGCATGAAGTCGCGCATGGTTGGATGGCAAAACGATACGGCGATAACACCGCGTTTAGCCAAGGACGCTTATCCTTTAATCCAATTCACCATATTGATTTAGTCGGCACAGTTATTTTACCGATTGTTTGCTTGGTGATAGGCGGGATTATTTTTGGCTGGGCAAAACCTGTGCCTGTGAATGGGCGAAATTTTAAAAATCCTAGGCAAGATATGGCAATGGTCGCTTTAGCAGGGCCTGTGGCAAATTTACTAATGGCATTAGGCTGGGCATTAATTGCAAGACTCGGTGTTACGATTAATATCGAAAGTTTCACCCTGCCTGCGGTGTATATGGGGATGGCGGGTATTTCCATTAATCTGGTGTTAGCTTTGCTGAATTTAATTCCCCTGCCCCCTTTAGACGGTAGCCGGATTATCACTGCCTTTTTATCCCATAAAATGGCATATCAATACAATCAACTCGAACCCTATGGATTTTATGTGTTACTGGCGTTAATGTATTTAGGGGTGTTGGGAATGATTTTGGGTCTGCCAATGCTGTTGCTACAACAGGTGTTTTTTAAGATTGCGGGGTTATGAGTTTGTGCTTAGATGATGTTATTTCTCATTCACGGGGAACGCGGCATACTCATCTTCTAAATCCTGCTCTAAAATCGCCAACACCTTGCATTTGTTTTTAACGGCAACTTAAAAAGCGTTGTATTTTAAGCACTAATCGGAGCTATTCTCCTAAAATCAGTTTTTCAACCTGTTGTTTTGCCTGTTCCAAACTAGCGGCGGCTTGTTGTTGTAATTGTTTGGCAGAAAAGCGAATTACGCTGATGTGATTAGCGATTTCGGTTAGCAAATTAAAGCGTGTTTTACAGCATAACGATAAAGTGTTTTAGGCTCTATATCAACCATTCCATTATTAAATTCCAAGCATCCCCATTCTTTATTAATCCGAGCAGTATTTAAGTTTTTTTCGCTAACATACTTGTTAATTAAATCACTTAAATTAACCTCTATTTTTTCGCCATTTTCAAAAGCTAATATAAAAATATAATCGTGTTGATATTCAAAACTAATTAATTTCATGGCTTACTCCAGTGGTTCTATTTTGTGAAAATCTTGCTTATCCCACATTTCAATAAGTTCTTCTTGATGTATTTCTGCCCATTCTCTTACCAATTGACGGCATTTCTTGGGTAAGTTGCCTTCGATAATATTGAGATTTATTAACTCCATAATCGCTTCATAGTTACCGTATTTTATGTGAATATAACGCGGCGGGTGTTCATTATCAATCAAGTACACACGAATTATGATTCCATAAAATCGGCATATTTCTGGCATTGTTATTCTCCTAAAATCAGCTTTTCAACCTGTTGTTTTGCTTGTTCCAATTCAGTGGCGGCTTGTTAGACTTCAAATTTGCGACTTTGAATTCCGTTAATCTTCAGTTAGTTGTAAATCTTTATATTCTGGATATTCCCTAAATTGTTTTATTAATGCGATTCGCCCTTGTTCTTTTAATATCGTATGAAAACTTGAATAAGGATAATCCAATAAGTTAGCAACTAATCCATGTTTAATTGGATTATTATATAAATAATTTAGTCTAATGTAATATTCTCTTTCATTGCGTGGGCAATAATCCCAATAATTCCACCAAATCGGTTTTTCTGCTTTTATTTCTGCACAGATAAACTGCGATGATAATGTATGAATTTTGTTGATAATTCTGCTTAAATCTGTGCCTTTATCACTGATAGCCAATAAATGATAATGATTGTCTAATACTACCCAGTCGTTTAATAACCAGTTTCTGCTCACGAAACTTTCTTGAATCGTTTTTATCAAATATTCTTTGATGGTATGTGAAGCAAGTAGATTTCTTTTTTGATA
>JAIFMS010000019.1 GCA_020048335.1 Methylococcaceae bacterium
ATCAAGTTGCGTCTAATAAGCTGTTTTTAACTTGTCGAGGGCATTATTTTTTAACTAATACTCAAGAGCAATATATTCTGAAAGCAGATAAAACAGTGTTGTATCGCAAATATGCGACTAAAACGCAATATCAAATTAGTCGTATAGCTATTCAAGAATTTAAACAGGAGCAAATAGAACAATATATCCGTAAAAATACAGACAGTGAAGAAAATACACAAAAGTTTATAAAAATCATTGAAACTACTTACAATTTAGATGAGCTTTCTAGTCGTCCATTGTTATTAAGTATCATTATAAAAACATTTCCTTTATTGAAAGATAAATTAGAAATTAATGCTGCTGACTTATATCGTGTTTATACCAGTGAATGGATAGAGCGTGATGATTGGAGGTCTTGTTTGACTATAGAAGGAAAAAGACAAACTATGTGGAGTCTAGCTATCAAAATGTATCAAAAAGGTGGTGATTTTTCGTTGCACTATTCAGAATTAGATCAACCAAACCAGGAATATTTTAAAACTGGAAAGTATAATTCTCTTGATAAGGATTATTTTATTTATGAAACTACAAACTGTAGTTTTTTAAACCGCACCTCAAAAGGAGAATACAAATTTATTCATAAGTCTTTTATGGAATATTTTTTAGCGGAATATTTATTTTTTTACGAAATAAAAAAAGATTTTAGAAAAATGTTAAAAGAACTATTAAATATTAAAGAAATTGGTTTGTTTTTTAAATATATTTTATGTTCTAATAAACTTCACTTAAGTAATGTAAACTTAAGTTTTTTAAAGTTACCAGGAATTAATCTTCAAGGAGCAAATCTTGAAGGAGCAAATCTTGAAAGTATATGTCTTGAAAATGCAAATCTCGAAGATGCAAATATTAAAGAGGCAAACTTTATATGGGCAGATATTCGAGGAATAAATGCAGAAAAAGCAAATCTTTACAAAACAAATCTTTATAGAGCAAATATTTGTAGAGCAAAATTATCAGAGGCAAATCTTGAAGGTGCAAATCTTGAAGGTGCAAATTTATTAAACTGTAACTTATTTGAAGCAAACCTTGAGGGAGCAAATCTATATAATGCAAGATATATAGGAAACTTGAGTAACGCAAATTTGTTTCAAACAAATTTTTATTTATCAAATTATGATGCGTCATTGTATGTTTCAACTAAAAAAACAACATCTAACTATTATTCTTATCTTGCACGGCGTTACCTACGGTCTGCTCATTGGTTTTTACTCGAAGATATTTTTTATGGACTGTTAGATAAAAAAAACGACACAAATTAACCAGATAATATGTGCTAAACGAAGGGAAGCACATCCAACCGCAAAGCCATTAAAAACAGTTTATTTTTACCAGCCAATAACAAACTACCATAAGGACGACACTATATCTCGTTCCCAAGCTCCAGTTTAGGAATGCCAACCCTCAAGCTCTGCTTAACGCCCCTCACTTTATAGCCAAATAAAAATAGGGCTAATTTCAGACAACAAGTTATCCGTCTAAAACAAAAAACAGGAAATCATCATGCAAACCTTACAAATTCAACTCCCTGATTTAATTTCTATCAACCAACAAGAAATCAAAATGCTACTCGCCTCTAAACTCTATGAAAACGGTCTACTTTCAATAGGACAAGCCGCCGAAACGCACTCTACATCCTACAACAACTTTAACAAGCGATAAAAACACGATGCAGCGGCGTACTTTTTTACTCAGTTTAGCTACCGTTGGAATCAGCTCAACGGCGTTATTATCTTGTGCGGCTTGGTTATCACCCAAGCTACTCAATCCCTGTTTTGCAGGATTCCCCACAACCGCTGCACAAGCTGCCTTGTTTAAACAAGTCTGGCAAGGGATTGATGCTAGCCAAGTGTGGGATAGTCATGTTCATTTAATTGGCGCAGGCGATTCTAGCCATGAAAATGAGCAAGTTCCTTGGTTTAATCCTGATATGGATAATTATTTTCAGCATCCTGTTTTGAGTGTGCAGAAATTTTTTTATCTCAACGGAAGTTGTGTGGCTGAAAATCGCATTGATAATAGCTATGTGGAGCGATTGCAAACCTTGATAGCGGGGCTACCGGCAGGTTTTAAAGTGCTGTTATTTGCCTTTGATTGGCAGCATGATGCACAAGGGCGCAAACAAATGGCTCATTCGGTGTTTCATATCCCTAACCATTATGCGGCACAGCTTGCCCATAGCCATCCTGCCATTTTTGAATGGGTCGCTTCCATTCATCCTTATCGTGCCGATTGTGTGGATGCGTTGCAGCAAGCCCACGCAGAAGGGGCGCGGGCAATTAAATGGCTGCCTTCTGCGATGGGCATTGATCCTTTATCAAAACAATGTGGGCGTTTTTATCAAGCTGCTGCCGCTTTAAAGATACCGATTATTAGTCACACAGGCGAAGAAAACGCGGTGCAAGGCGGAAATCAAGCTTTGGGTAATCCGTTGCGCTTGCGGCGTGCGTTGGATGAAGGGGTTAAAGTGGTGTTAGCCCATTGTGCTAGTGATGGCGAGGATGAGGATTTAGACCAAGGAAAATCGGCACCACGGGTGAAAAGTTTTGAGTTATTTGCCCGTTTAATGAACGAAACTACTTATAAATCATTGCTTTATGCTGATATTTCAGCCATTACCCTGCGCAATCATGCGTGGGTGATTAAGTCTTTATTGCAACAAACAACATGGCATAATCGCTTGTTGAATGGTTCAGATTATCCATTACCTGCAATTTTGCCCCTGTTTGACCTGGATTATTTAGTGACAGAAAATCTATTAGCCGCAGACTATCAACCTTTATTATTGGAATTGCAAAAATATAATCCATTGCTGTTTGACTTTACCTTAAAACGGTTATTACGCGCTGGTGAAAACCGCTTTCCTGTGAGCGTTTTTGAAACGCGCCGCTTTTTTGAGTCCGCTTAAAAAAGTAAAGACTCAAAAATTAGGCTATCTCAGCTAAGGATAGTACCTTATAATTATCGCTTAAATTTTTACATTGTTTACCCTAAGGAACTTAACGTTATGAAAAAAATAGCTTTACTACTTCCCGTCGTATTATTCTTTTTTAGTGCTTCAGCCAGTGCGCACGGGCCTGTGCGGCAAAAATTAGAACGTGATATTGAAGTTAATGCCCCTGCTGCAAAAGTGTGGGCGATTATTAAAAACTATGATGATATGTCTTGGTTGCCAGGGGTTAAAAGTGTTAAAGCCACGAGCGGAAATGCCACTGGGTCAATGCGGGTGATTACTTTAAAAGATGGCGGCACTATCGAAGAAGAAATGAAAAAACACGATGATGCAGGAATGTCCTATGCTTACAAAATCACCAAAATGAGTACGGTTAAAACCATTACCCATTCTGGACAAAAAGAAGACGTGCCTGTTTTACCTGTTGATAACTATGCAGCCAGCATTGACGTAGAAGCTAAAGGTGACAAATCGTTAATTAAATGGAAAGCAGGCTATTATCGTGCTTACATGAATAACAATCCCCCTGAAGAAATGAACGAAGAAGCGGCAAATTCTGCGGTAAACGCCATTTTTAAAGCGGGCTTAGAAAATATTAAAGCCTTAGCTGAAAAAAAATAGGGACTTAATGTGTTTTTAACGCGCAAGTTTTTGACCCAATCACAAGCGGTGGCGATGCTTTTCGCTACTGCTTTTTCAACATCTTCTGTCTTTGCCCAGCCTTTCGCCTATATCAGCAATCAACTGGGCAATAGTGTCTCAGTCATCGCCACAGAAACGCGGCAGGTTGTCGCAACAATTCCTGTGCTGGGCAGTCCAGCAGGGATTGCGATTTCACCCGATGGACAATCTGTTTATGTGACTACCCCAGATGGGAATGGTTTTGCAGTGATTGATACCGCAAAACGGGTAGTTATCAAAAAAGTAGTTGTCAGCAATGGCGCGTTAGGCATTGCCAGTAGTCCTGATGGAAAGCATATTTTTGTCGCCGATTGGTATAAAAATAATGTCGCGGTGTTGGATGCCAAAACCTTTGCCCTGCTTAAAACCATTCCTGTCGGACAATCGCCTTCAGGCCTAAGAGTCAGTGCAGATAATCGCTGGCTGTATGTGGCAAATCGCTTAAGCGATTCGGTTTCGCAAGTGGATTTAAAAACCTTGGCTATCCGAAATACTACCAAAGTGGGCAGTCATCCGTTTGGTTTAACCGTCGATAAAACAGGGCAAAAAGTCTATGTTGCCAATGTGCAAAGTGATGATGTCACTGTCCTAGAAACCACCCATCTTAAAAAACTGGCGACGGTAAAAGTGAAAAAACTGCCTTACGCAACGGCATTGGCTTTAAATGACAGCCGCTTGTTTGTGACCAATCAAGAAGACAATTCGGTGTCGGTGATTGATACCAAAACCTTAACTGAGTTGGCAGTGATTGAGGTCGGTGAAAAACCAGAAGGCATCAGTGTTCATCCCAATGATAAACACGTTTATGTGGCAAATTGGTTTGATAATAGTGTTTCAGTGATTGATGCACACAGCTTAACGGTCATTGATACCATTAAAACAGACAATGGTAGTCGGGCGTTTGGACAGTTTATAACCCCATAATTTATTTAGGAAAAAAAATGGCTGAAACAGTTGAAGAATTAACGGTTAGTTATGAAGACGATGGCGTTGAAACGATTAAAGAGTTAGATAAAAAAGTGCTAACCAAAGGGGCGTGGGCAACGGTGATTTATCGTTATCAAGAATGGAATCGGGCAAAAAGCGAATACAGTGAAGATAAATATACCATTCGTCGTTATCAAAAACGTGAAGGCGCGTATCAGCAAAAGTCCAAATTTAATATTTCCAGTGCAAAACAAGCCAAAGAAATTATTGCCGCCTTGCAAGAATGGACGCAGGAAGACTGAGTATTAATTGATAATTAACCTAAAAACCACAAATTAATGCCCAAAACTCGCATACTAAAAAAAATAAGTTTTGTACTGCTTGATTTATGTTTAAGATTATTAGCTGTTGCCATTACGGTAGGGTTGATAGGTTTTTATATAAAATCAGGCTATTTTTTAAAAGTTGGCAGTCAAATAAGTTCAGAATTTCAAGCATTGTTACGACCTGCGGCAGAGACTATCATGCAACCAATTATGCCGAAGCAAACAGTACAACAGAAAAGGCAGCCAAAAACGTTGAAAGAGTGCATGAAAAATAACGTTGCTGATAATGAAACGGTTAAATGTATGAAAGGGTTTTAGCGGCTTGCCGCCTGCGCCGCATTTTTAGGTAAATAAAAAAGGTGGATGACTGCTCAGGTCTTCCACCGTTGCAATCATCGGGTTTTATCCAACCATTTAATGATATATTCAGTTATATCATCGTCACCGATTTCTGCTTCTTTCATGGCAAAACTACTAATCGACACCCCCGCATCTTTGACGGTTTCTTGTGTTCCCGATAGCAAAGGATGCCACCAAGCTAATTTTCCACCATCTGCCAATACCCGATAGGCACAGGTGGCTGGCAACCAAGTGTATTCTTTAAAATCATGTTGTTTTAAATCAATACATTCAGGCACTAACGTACACCGTTCGGCATAACGTGTGCAACGACAAGAATCCAAGTCAATTAAATTACACACCACGCTCGTAAAAAATATTTCTTCGGTGTCCTCGTCTTCTAATTTAATCAAACAACATTTTCCACAACTATCGCATAAGGACTCCCATTCTTCGGTAGTCATTTCTGTCAGTTGTTTTGTTTCCCAAAAATTCATGTTTTATTCCAAATGTGCAAGCACCCCCAACCCTTCTTCATCAAAGGAAGGCTGGGGGATTTTAATAAACCTTAAATCAGCGCAAAGAATTTACGCCCCGCGCTCTGCTAACACAGCCACCGCAGGCAAGGTTTTTCCTTCTAAAAATTCCAGAAACGCGCCGCCGCCTGTTGAAGTGTAGGAAACTTGTTCACTGATGCCATATTTATCAATCGCAGCTAGGGTATCGCCCCCGCCTGCAATCGAAAACGCAGGGCTTTCTGCAATCGCCGCCGCAACCACTTGTGTGCCGTGACTAAATTGCTCAATTTCAAATACCCCAACAGGGCCATTCCAAACAATAGTTTTTGCCGATTTTAAGATTTCTGCATACTGTTTAGCGGTTTCAGGCCCAATGTCTAACACCATATCATCATCGCTAATATCGGCAACGTTTTTAACCGTAGCAACCGCCGTGTCAGAAAACGATTTGGCACACACCACATCAACAGGGACAGGAATATCCGAACCATTGGCTTTTGCCACTGCCATTAAACGTTTTGCCTCGTCCACTAAATCGGCTTCAAACAACGATTTTCCCACTGAATAACCTGCAGCAGCGATAAAGGTATTGGCAATCCCACCACCGACAATAAGCTGATTTACTTTTTGTGACAGCGAATCCAAAATGGTCAATTTTGTAGACACTTTAGAACCGCCCACAATTGCAACCAATGGTTTTTCAGGGTGTTCCAAGGCTTTGCCCAACGCTTCCAATTCATTACTCAACAAAGGGCCTGCGCAGGCGATAGTTGCAAATTGCGCCACCGCATGGGTTGAGGCTTGCGCCCGATGTGCCGTGCCGAACGCATCCATCACGAACACATCACACAAGTCGGCCATTTTTTTGCCTAACTCAGGATTATTTTTGCCTTCGCCTGCATTAAAACGCACGTTTTCACACAACACCACTTCCCCTGCGGCAATTTCAATCCCGTCTATCCAATCTTTTTCCAAGCGGACAGGTTTGCCTAATAAGGCGGCTAACCGTTCTGCCACAGGTTTCATGCTGGATGAGGCATCATAAACCCCTTCGGCGGGGCGACCTAAATGGGACATCACCATTACCGCCGCGCCTTTTTCTAACGCAATTTGAATCGTAGGCACACTGGCTTTAATCCGCAAATCGCTGGTTACTTGCCCTTCTTTGACTGGCACGTTTAAATCTTGGCGAATTAATACTCGTTTTCCTGCCAAATCCAAATCAATCATCTTAATAATTGCCATGCTTTATCCTCTCGCGTGTTTTAGGTTAAAAAATATTTTAAGCTTAACTCACAAGCCCTGCGATTGACAAGTTTGTTAGCAACCACTTAAGAAAGCTGTCTTAGGCACACGCCAATCCTGCTAAAATTGGTTTTAACCTGAACATTCTTCCAGCAACAGACAACCTAATGACTCCTGACGAATTTATTGCCACTTGGACTAAAAATGATTTAACCGAACGCGCTGGCGCACAAGCGTTTATTGAAGATTTATGCAGTTTATTAGACTTGGAAAAACCGCGCGATTCCGACACTTTTTGTTACGAAAAAGGTCTGCGTAAAGACAGCGGGCGGCGCGGTTGGGCGGATGTGTGGAAAAAAGACCATTTTGCCTGGGAAAATAAAAAACCGCGCAGCGACTTGAAAAAAGCCTTAGCTCAGTTGCGCGAATATTCAGGTAATTTGGAAAATCCGCCGCTGTTAATTGTCAGTGACCGTGAGCGCATTGAAATTCACACTGTGTTTCGTGGCTATCCTGATGAACCGAAAACGATTTTATTGTCTGACATTGGCACAGCAGAAAATCTGCAAACGCTGCGCTGGGTTTTCACTGAACCGGATAAACTCAAGCCGTTAAAATCGAATGCGGCGATTACCGCAGAAGTGGCGGCAAAATTTGCCTATCTTGCTGGCGAAATGCGTAAGCGTGGTTTGAATCCACAAGTCGTTGCGCATTTTTTAACGCAATGTGTTTTTTGTCTATTCGCTGAGGATGAAGAGTTGCTTCATGCCAGTCCAACGGAAGATAAACGGATTTTTACTTCGCTATTAAAACTTTTGCATAATGACCCGATAAGAGTAGTCAAGCGCATAACAACGCTATTTAATGCCATGCAGAAAAAAGGTGGTGAATATGGTCATACTGATATTGCTTGGTTTAATGGTGGATTATTCAAAACAATTGACGTGCCATTACTCAATCAAAGTGAATTGCGAGTGTTGTTTGCTGCTACAAACTTAGATTGGCGAGCGATAGACCCAACGATTTTTGGTACATTATTTGAGCGCGGCTTAGACCCAAACTGTCGGGCGCAATTGGGCGCACATTACACCGATGTGAATACTATCAATAAGTTAATTGAGCCGTTGATTACCCGACCGTTGGCTGCCAAGTGGCAATCGGTAAAAATCTTACTGGAAAAATCACAGGGCAAAAGTATAAAAACTAACGATTATAAAAATGCACTGGCGGCTTATCAGGCGTATTTAGATGAGTTGCATAATTTTCGCGTGTTAGATGCGGCGTGTGGTTCGGGCAATTTTCTGTATCTGGCTTTGCACGCATTGAAAGATTTAGAACACCGCGCCCAGTTGGATGCGGAACTGTTAGGATTTGAAAAACAAATTATTATCGGCACGGGTACGCATAATATTCTTGGCATTGAAACCAATGAATATGCAGCAGAATTGGCGCGAGTCACGGTGTGGATTGGTGATATTCAATGGTGTCAACGCAACGGCAGATCGATTAATAAAAATCCGATTTTGACTAGCCTTGATAGTATTGAACAGCGGGACGCGCTAATTAATGCCGATGGCACAGAAGCGCAATGGCCAAAAGCCGATGTGATTGTGGGCAATCCGCCGTTTTTAGGAGGTCAAAGAGTATTGAAAGAATTAAAGGATGAGTATATCTCAAACCTGCGTAATTGTTACAAGGGGCAAGTACCAGGCGGCGCGGATTTAGTGTGTTATTGGTTTAATAAAGCGCGTAAACAGATTGAAGTCGGCGATGCGAAAGCGGCGGGCTTGGTTTCAACCAATTCAATACGCGGCGGCGCGAATCGCACTGTATTAGATGCTATTTGTAAAACTATGCCGATTTTTGAAGCATGGTCTGATGAGGCTTGGTTTGATAACGGTACAGCGGTACGAGTATCGCTGGTAGTTTTTGGCAATTCACCACTGGAAACAATAAGTCTTAATAATCAATTAGTTACATTGATTCATGCCAATTTAACCGCAGGCAGCGGGAATAAAGATTCGGATATAACCAAGGCTAAAGTTTTATCTGAAAATAAAAACGCGAGTTTTCAAGGGGTTGTCAAAGTTGGAGCATTCGATATTGCTGGTGATGTTGCACGACAATGGTTAAAACAGCCAAATATTAGTGAAAAATCCAATAGAGAGGTGATTAGACCTTGGGTAAATGGTAGGGATATAACTCGCCGTCCTTCGGATACTTGGATTATTGATTTTAATGACCGCTTAGAAAATGAAGCATCTTTGTTTGAAGCTCCATTTGAATATGTCAAAAAAACCGTGAAACCTATTAGAGATTTGAATCGTAATGACAGTCGGCGTAAACGTTGGTGGTTACATGGCGCGTCTGGTAATCAAATGAGGACTGCTACAAAAAAAATCACTCGATTTATAGCAACATCTCGCGTATCTAAGCATCGTATGTTTGTCTGGTTAAATAACTGCGTTTTTCCAGATACTCGGCTTACATTGATTGCTCGTGAAGATGATACAACCTTTGGTATTCTTCAATCTCGCTTTCACGAGTTATGGTCTCTAGCGACTTGTTCTTGGCATGGTGTTGGAAATGACCCTACTTACAACGCAAATTCATGCTTTGAAACTTTCCCCTTTCCAACAGGCTTAAGCCCCGCCGATACAAAAAATTTAGAATCCAACATCGTGAGTTTTGACAAACCCACGCCCGCGCCCGTGACAAATCCTGAAACCATGATTCACGCACAAGCGATTGCCGCCGCCGCGTTTAAACTCAATGACTATCGGGAAAAATGGCTGAATCCGCCAGAATGGGTCGATTGGGTGATAACGCCTGAAGAAGCGGCGGCAGGTTTTCCTAAACGTCCCAAAGCAAAACCTGGATTTGAAACGCTGTTAAAAAAACGCACCTTAACCAATTTATACAACGCTCGCCCTGCTTGGTTAAACTTTGTCCATCAAGAATTAGATAAAGCGGTGGCGGCGGCTTATGGTTGGCACGATTACACGCCTGAAATGACTGACGCAGAAATTTTGCAACGGCTGTTGAAATTGAATCTGTCCTACAGTGCTTAATTTAAAATTAACGTAACGATGAATCCCATGCTCACTTTTTATACTGCCCCTCACAGCGAGTTACTGTTACCGCAATTGTTAGCGGTGCTAAAAAACCAACCGTTAGCCCATGTTTTTAGTCGTGAGCATTTTCTGGTTGCTAATCTGGGCATGGAACGCTGGCTCGCCCAACGCCTTGCCCAACAAACAGGGCTGTTTGCTAACTATCAATTTTCGTTGCCTGAGCCTTTTTTTCAAACTCTCAGCCGACAATTAGCCACACAAACCCCGTTGCTAACCCCTGAGCAGCTGCATTGGCAGATTGAACAACAATTGCGTTGCTTGGATGAGGCGGTTTTTCAGCCGTTGCAGACTTATTTAACGGGGGAAAATCAAGCGATAAAGCGGTATCAATTGGCAACGGTATTAAGCCAATTATTTTATCGCTATCAACTGACCCGCCCTGATTTATTACAAGACTGGCAACACGGACAACTGCAAACCCAAGACCGCAGTGAACCTTGGCAACAAGCGTTGTGGCAACGGCTGATTGCCACACATCCGCATTATCAGCCGTTGTATCAAACCACGATTGCGCAACTTCACCAATCACCGCGCGGGGCGTTTAACTATCAATTGCCTGAGCGGTTGAATGTGTTTGCCATTTCTACGTTACCTGCTGTTTCGCTAGCGTTGTTACAGGCACTGGCGCAGCATTGTGAAGTGCATTTTTATTGCCTGCAACCGTGTGTTAGTGCAGAAATAGCCCATCCATTACTTGCCAGTTTAGGGCAGCAAGGGCAGGCTTTTTTGCAAACCGGCCGCGTTTTTCCTGCGTTTTCACAGCCTATCACGCTTTCTGTCACCGATGAAAAAAACACAACTTTACGGCACTTGCAAGCCGCTTTAGCCCAAGACAGGCTGAATCCACAGCCGTTAGCGCAGGATGATTCCATCACGATTCATGCTTGCCATTCGCGAATGCGTGAGGTGGAAGTGGCAAAAAATAGGCTGTTGGACTGTTTAGAAAAACACCCCACTTTACAAGTGGACAAAATTGTGATTCTTGCCCCCGATATTCAGGTTTACGCCCCTTATCTGCACGCCGTTTTGAATGACATCCCACACAGCATTAGCAGTGCGCACACACAAACAGGGCAAACGGTGCTATCGGCATTTAATCAATTTTTAGCCCTGTGTGACAGTCGGTTTGGTTGGCAAGCGGTATTAGAGCTATTGGAGCATCCCGTAATTTATCCCAGTTTTGAGTTAACCGAGGATGATTTATTGCTGATTAAACATTGGGTTAAGCAAACCCAAACCCGTTGGGGGCAATCAGGCGAACAGAAACAGCAATTTGAACTGCCGCCCTTGCAAGAAAATACTTGGCAAGCCAGTTTAGAGCGGCTGTTTATGGGCTATGCGGTAGGACAGGAAACCGAGTTTGTCTGTGATATTTTGCCCTATACCGAACTGGAAGGCTCGTCTGCACAAGCCTTGGGCGGACTCTCTGATTTTATCCAATTTCTGTTTACTGCCAGTACGCACTTGCAACAACCGCGCACCTTGCTAGAGTGGGGCGGGTATTTTCAACAGGCAGGGGAGGTGTTATTTACTAACGTTCCCAGCAGTGAGCGGCAGCGGTTATATGATTTAGCCGCCAATTTAGCCGAGCAATCCAGTGATGCGCCCATTGAATTAGCGGTGATGCGGCAATGGCTAACCCAACAAATCACCGAGCAAACGGCGGCAACTGGTTTGTTGCGTGGGCAATTAACCTGCTGCTCAATGGCGGCGGTGCGCGGTGTGCCGTTTGAGGTGATTATTGTATTAGGAATGAATGAGGGCGAATTTCCACGCAACCACAAATCGCCCACCTTTGATTTAATTGCCCAGCACCCACGCTACGATGATTTTAGTCAACGTGCCGATGAGAGACAGCAATTTTTAGAACTGTTGTTTGCGGCGCGGCAACAGTTGATTATCACTTATCTCGGGCAATCGCTGGGGCAAAATCAAACGATTCCGCCTGCGGTGGTGTTGAGTGAATTAGTGGAAATCTTGGAAAACGATTACCACTGGCAAGGCATTATTAAACAACCGTTGCAAGCGTTTAGTCAGCGGTATTTCACTGGCACAGAGGCGCGGTTATTCAGTTATTCCGCCAATGATTGTGCCACCGCGCAAGCGTTGTTAGTAGAAAAACAAGCCCAAACGCTGTGGTGGGAAGGCACTTTGCCACCCAAACTGGAAACCGTGCTGGAATTGGCTGAATTATGCAGTTTTTATCGCCACCCGCAACGGTATTTTTTACGCAGGCAATTAGATTTACAGCTGATTTCTTTTGACAACATCCCGCCTGAACGTGAGCCATTCGCGCTAGACCCGCTGGAAAGTTATGCGATTTATCAGGCGTGGATTGAGGCTTTATTAAACAATCAGCCGTTTTCTTTAGAAAAATTGCAAGCGCGAGGGGTGTGGTTAGCGGGTGCAATGGGACAGATTGAATTTGCCGCGCAACAAAACTTGTTGCTGGAGTTTGTCGCAACCCTTAAAGCGTTAAATTTAGGCAATAAAACTGAGCCACTGGCATTGGATATAAACTGTGGACAATGGCGTTTGATGGGAAAATTAGCGCAACGCTATGAACAGGGCAGTTTGTTTTATCGTTACGCGCCGTTAAAAGGCAAAGATTTTTTCATCGCCTTGCTGCATCACGTTTTAATCAATCAAGTGCAAGCTGAAACTACTTATTTAGTCAGCGTGGATAGCTGTTTGCAATTGCCCCCTGCAATTGTTAATCCTGAATTATTCACGCAGTTGGTTGAATTATTTGTGCAAGGACAACAATCGCCTACTGCTTTTTTTCCTGATAGCGTGTTGGAGTATATGAAACAAGCGGTGCTGTTAAAAAATAGCAGTCGTGCGAGCAAACCTGCCTTAGCGGTGGCGCAGGAAAAATGGTTACAAACCCTAGAGCAGCCGTATCAAGTGGAATTAAACCGTTTGTTTGCAGGCTTGACTGAGGTGGATAGTATTTTGGATGCAGAATTTGTGCGGTTGTGCGAAACTGTGTTTTTACCTGTTTGGGAAGCTTGCCAGTCAAGCCATTGATAATTCGAGTTCTATGATGAATTGGTTTAAGAAATTCACGGATAATAGTCGGCAGCAATCGGTTGATGGCAAGCTGACAAATAGCAATGTTAATTTGGGTGATAACGCTGTTATTCATAACGTTGTTAATAACGGCATTATTTCCCCAAAGGAATTTAAAGCTCTTTCCAAAGAATTGGGCGTAACCCAAACTGCCTTAGAAAACTTCTTTAAAATTCTCCAACAGCAAAATATTCCCTACCAAGAGTATGACCACACCCTGCGCCAAATTGCAGAACGGCATCTCAATTTGTTAGCAGAATTGGCGCAATTTCAATCCGAAGACCCCGAAGTTAGCACGTTATTGAAGCAAGCAGAACAAGCCGTAGAGCAAGGCGAGTATGACCATGCAGAACGGTTAATCAATCAAGCGAAACAGACAGATTTATTGGCGGCGAAAAAAATGCAGGAACACGTCAATAAACGCTTTTTATCCGCCGCAGAAAACGCTGCCCGCAATGGGGACTTGAAATTTACCCAACTGAAATATGCAGAAGCGGCAGCTTATTTTCAGGAAGCCGCTGAAATTGTGCCAATCGAATTTGCGGAAAACTTGGCTGATTACTTAAATCAAGCTGGATTCAATTGGCATCATGCTGGCAATTACCCCGAAGCCGAGTCTTTGTTCAAGCGCAGTTTAGCGATTTTGGAAAAATCGTTAGGGGAAAATCACCCCAGTGTTGCTACTGTTTTAAACAATTTAGCCGTGCTTTATCAAGCGCAAGGAAAATATACCGAAGTTGAGCCTCTTTTCT
>JAIFMS010000118.1 GCA_020048335.1 Methylococcaceae bacterium
GCCAATGGCAATAATCATCCGCATCACTAAACGCGCCGCTTCATTGTTAGATTTTAATTTACCCACTGCGGCATAGGCTTTGGCATCACCGATGTCTTTATCAAACTCAATTTGACTGACAAAATCTTGAAAGGCTTTAATAACTTCTGCGGTAGGAAACACAGATAATGCCTCATTATTTTCAATGAACTTAATCATTTTCTGCTTTTCTTCTGAACTAATAGACCCATCGGCTAGAGAAATCAAAGCCGACCCTGCCATCGCCGCATTTAAAAAGTCTTTGTTTTTAAACTTTAAAATATCGGTTTTTAAATTCGATAAGGTGTTCGTTGTTTTGCTAATTGCATTGTCAATAAAACTTCCAAAACTCATTTTATGTGCCTCTTGTATAATAGTGAAACAAAACTTGTGTGAATAAAGCAATCATAGCAGACTTAAGCCCTTTCTTGCTTTTATCTTAAATGGACAACAATGAAACTTATTCTATTTGGCACACTGGGCTGTCATTTGTGCGACAGTGCAGAACAGTTAATGCCGCACATTTTAACCCAAGACCCGAGTATTTTTATTGAACGGATTGATATTGCCGAGCAAACCCAATGGCAACCCCAATACGCGATTAAAATTCCTGTATTGCTCCATCCTCAAAGCTTGCGTGAATTGTGTTGGGCTTTTGATAGAATGGCGGTGATTTCTTTTATTGATGAGTTAAAACATGAGTAACTTTAGAATTGAAAAAGACAGCATGGGGCAGTTGCAAGTCCCGACAACGGCGTTATACGGGGCGCAAACCCAACGGGCGGTGAATAATTTTCCGGTTAGTGGCTTAGTGTTACCGCCTGCGTTTATTAAAACGGTGGCGTTAATTAAAAAAACCGCAGCCGCCGTCAATAGCGAGCTAGGATTACTGGATAAAAATATCGCCACCGCCATCATGCAAGCGGCAGAGCAAATTCTTGCAGGACAACACAGCGAGCAGTTTCCGATTGATGTGTTTCAAACAGGGTCTGCCACCAGCACCAATATGAATGTCAACGAAGTGTTGGCGCATTTGGCAAGCGATATTGCAGGCACAGCAATTAGTCCCAATGACCATGTGAATTGTGGACAAAGCAGTAATGACGTGATTCCTACCGCAATTCATGTCAGCGCGGCGTGGGAATGTCAGCAGCATTTATTGCCTAATTTGGACTATCTTGCAGAAGCGATTGAAAAAAAAGCCGCCAGTGTTGAGGAGGTGATTAAAACAGGGCGCACACATTTGATGGACGCAATGCCGATTCGCTTAAGTCAAGAACTGGGTGGCTGGGCTTTACAAATTCGCAATGGCATTGATAGAGTCAATGCAACGCTGCCGCGCGTGTATAAATTAGCCCAAGGCGGCACGGCGGTTGGTACAGGAGTCAATGCCCATCCTGAATTTGCGCAAAAATTTGTCCAAGCTTTAGCCGCTGAAACAGGCTTGCCGTTTGTCTCAAACGATTCCTTTTTTGAAAGCTTGGCGTGTCAAGATGCAATGGTGGAATTGTCTGGGCAATTGAAAGTGATTGCGGTCAGCTTGATGAAAATTGCCAATGATTTGCGCTGGATGAACAGTGGGCCGTTGGCAGGTTTAGGGGAAATTGAATTAACCGCCTTGCAACCGGGCAGTAGCATCATGCCGGGTAAGGTGAATCCTGTGATTCCTGAAGCCACTGCAATGGTTGCAGCACAAGTGATAGGCAATGATGCAGCGATTACGATTGGCGGGCAATCAGGCAGTTTTCAGTTAAATGTGATGTTGCCAATGATTGCGTATAATATTTTACAAAGCATTGAATTATTAGGCAATATCAGCGTTTTGTTGGCAGATAAAGCCATTACCGATTTTAGTGTCCAAGAATCACGCTTACAAGAAGCCTTAGCCAAAAATCCGATTTTAGTGACCGCCCTTAATTCACGGATTGGCTATTTAAAAGCCGCAGAATGTGCGAAAACGGCTTATAAACAAGGGCGACCCATTCTTGAGGTGGCGTGTGAAATGACCGACTTAACGAAAGAAGAGTTAGAAAAATTACTCGACCCAGCGCAGTTGACAGGCTAGGTCTTTTAGTCCCCTTTCCTCCTTTTCTAAAGGAGGTCGGGGGATTTAAAGCGATATTTACTTTTCAACTTCCAACAAGACCGCAGAAAGACATTCCATCATGCTCTCTGTATAATTGCTATGCGCATCCGCAAATGCTTGGGCAGAGCCAAATGAGGTACGCAATTCAAGCATGGTTTTCTTTGGGTCTTTTGCCTTTCTTAAGGTCAGCATTTTTGTATAATTTTTATACGCCGTTAAACGAGCAGGGTCAAAAGGAAATAACCCCGGCATTTCTTTTGAAGATAAATCCACCACACATTTTGCAATATGCTCAGGCTCTATTTTATAGTCTTTGACATCCTGTTCGGCCTTCATTTCTTCTAATATAGCTTGTTCGTAATTGTTCTTATCGGCACAAGCAGATAAAAGTAATGGAAATAATAAAATAAAGATGCATTTTTTCATGAAATTACCGTCATTAATGTTTTTAAGCGAAAACCAAGCGGTCGCATTATACTCTTAAAAAGAAAGCTCTTGTGTTTGTCACTTAACACCGCGTTGTTTAACTCACTTTATTGATGACCGAAAGGAAAATTCTGCTATGAAAAAAGCCCTTGTTGTAGATGACAATAATGTCAATCGTTGTCTGTTAAATGCGTTGTTAAAACGTTATGGCTATTGCGTCATTGAAGCAACAAATGGGGTAGAAGCGATTGAAAAACACCTTGAGCATCAACCTAGCATCATTTTTATGGATTTGATGATGCCTGTTATGGATGGGATAGAGGCGTGTAAGCAAATTAAAAAACAATGTGGGCAGCATTCGTTTGTGCCAATTATTTTTGTCACGGCGGTTTCAGATGAGGACAAACTCAGTCAATGTATTGAATCAGGCGGGGATGATTTTTTATCCAAACCTGTCGATTTAAAGATTCTCTCGGCGCGGATTAAATCAATGGAACGATTGGGGCTGCTTTATGATGCGTATTTTGCCATGACTGAGCGGATTCAACGCGACCAAGAACTGGCAAAAACCGTGTTTAACAGCGTGGTAGTGAGTGAGGTTTCAAAAAATGAAGCCATCCAATCTTTGTTATTACCTGCCGAAGTGTTTAGTGGGGATATGTTTTTAACCGCGCTTTCGCCCTCAGGCGAGCTGCATATTATGCTAGCCGATTTTACAGGGCATGGACTAGGTGCGGCACTGGGCGCAATTCCTGCTTCTGATGCGTTTAAAGCGATGACTGCCAAAGGTTTTTCAGGCGATAAAGTTTTAAATGCCATTAATAATAAGCTAAAAAAAATCTTACCCGTTGGAATGTTTATGGCAGTCCAATATGTGATTGTCCGCAAAGAACTCGATTATGCGGCGGTTTGTATTTGTGGAATGCCTGATGTTTATATTCGCAATCATCAAACCAGACAAATCAAATACAATGCTAAATCACGCAGTTTTCCATTAGGCGTGATTGCTAATGTTGATTTTAAGTTATTATTTGAAAATGTTGCCATTTCAATAGGAGATAGTATCATCTTATGCAGTGATGGCGTAACCGAAGCGGTCAATGAATCTGATGAACTTTTTGGTGAGTATCGCTTAAAAAAACTGCTCAATCGACCTGATTGTGATTGTGTCATCGGCTGCATTGACGAGGCATTAAAACAGTTTTGTGGAGACGGCAAACAAACAGATGACATCAGCGTGGCTGAAATTAGTTGCACGGATTCTTTATTTTCTAACCTGCAAAACTCCATGGAAGCCTTTGACTACACACACAATGACCACTTTATGACCTCAACAACCTCTTCAGTCACTGAAAATAAACTCACCTTGCCGGCTCAAATTGCAAATTTACCTTGGCATTGGCACTATCAACTGACTTTAAAAGGCAGCCAACTGGCGAAATTAAATCCGATTCCGATTTTAATTGGGCAATTACAAGAACTGGATAATCAGCTTGAACACAGCGTACAAACCCTTTATACCATTTTAACTGAGCTGTATATCAATGCCTTAGATCATGGAATTTTAGAGTTAGACTCAACCCTTAAAAATAGCCCACAGGGGTTTGAACGCTATTTTGACGAACGGGAAAAACGTTTAGCTGAACTAAATGATGATGACAAAGGGCAAATTGATTTTTTATTTGAAGGGCATCGCCATGAAAAAGACCTCACTTTACATATTGGCATTACTGACAGCGGACAAGGGTTTGATATTCAAAAAGTGTTAGAAAAAGCGAAACACCCACAGGATAACGCATTATGTGGCAGAGGGATATTTTTAGTCAATGAACTCTGTCACTCGTTGATTTATAACGAATTAGGCAATAAAGTTGATGTGATTTACACCAGTCACGGGTCAAAATAACCGCTAACCCAACCTTCCATTGTGATGTCTTTTACCAAAACCATAACCCTAGCAACGGGGGTTCTAACCGTTCACATTAATGAATCTGCCGCACTTTTTGACCGCTATATTCGCTTTGCCGCGCGTAATAATCCTAAGCGGGGCTTTTTATTTATCAGCACTGTCTTAGGCAAACATTATCCTGCCCGACCTTCTGAAATGTTGGCAAGCTATCAAGCCTTGGCAGATTTAATAATCGCGCACGAAAACGCCTTGCAGCACTGTGTTTTTATCGCGATGGCAGAAACCGCCACTGCGCTTGGGGTCGGGGTATATGAAAGCTGGCGACAAAAAACCCAAAAGCAAGGCATTTATTGCCAATCCACCCGCTATTTTTTTGCCGACCAGCCGTATTTAGAATTTGAAGAAACCCACAGCCATGCCAGCGATTTTTATCTGTATTTACCGCAACAACCTGCGCTTAAACACAGTTTTCAACACGCCGACACCCTGGTTTTAATTGATGATGAAATCAGTACCGGCAATACCTTTGCCAATTTAATCAATGCCTATAAAAAGCTAAATACTTTTTTAAAACAAGTATTTATCGTCAGTTTATTGAATTTAACCGATGCAGCAGCGCGTGCTAAAGTGGCAGAAAAAACCCAATTACCGATTCAATGGCTGTCCCTTTTAACAGGGCATTATCAATTTAGCCCACGCCCTGATATTATTTTTCATCCGCCCAATGTCAACAGCTCACAAAACTGTAAAAAAACTTTGTTACCCTATAACTATGGTCGATTTGGGATTAATACCGCGTTGGATAATTGTTTTGGACAACTGGATAACCTGAGTAAAGGCTGGCATAAAAATGACACCCTGTTAATTTTAGGCACGGGGGAATTTATTTATCATGCCTATTTATTCGGTTTACAATTAGAGCAACAGGGCTTTAAAGTATTTGTGCAATCGACAACCCGCTCACCGATTTTAGTCGGGCAAGCTATTTTAGATTGCCTCACCTTTCCCGATAATTATGAGGATGGAATTGACAATTTTTTATACAACCGCACACTTTATCCGTATCAGCATATTCTTATTTGCCATGAAACCCCTAAAAATGCCGCGCTTTCCCATTTGCTTACGCTGTTAAACGCCACTTCAATTCAGGTTAATTATGGAACTGTTTGTATTTCTCGACCTTGATGACACTATTTTTCAAACCCAACGAAAATGTCCCACCGATGTTGCCATTACTCCCGCTTCATTCGCCATTGATGGCTCGCCCATCTCTTTTTTTACCCCCAAGCAACAGCGTTTTTTTAACTTACTCAGCGATAAAACTCACTTAATTCCTACCACTGCCAGAGATAAAGATGCTTTTTCGCGTACGAATGTTCAAAAATACGATTATGCAATTATCAATCACGGTGGCATCATTCTCAATGCCGACGGCAGCTGTCATCAAGGCTGGTTTACTCATACAAAAAAGACCTTGGCAGGTTTTCTACACCACTTGCAACACCTCGAAAAAATGCTACACAACGAAGCCATTAAACGCAATATTGATTTAAAAATTCGTTTAATTCGTGATATGAGCATTACTTTTTATTGTTTAGTCAAACAAAAAGACCATAACTATCAGGCATTAACGTTATTATTAATCGAGGTCGTTGAACCTTATTTAAAAGCACAAAATTTAGACTTTTATTGTCATCTTAATGATAATAATTTAGCCATTCTCCCTCGTTGTTTAAACAAAGCCCCTGCGGTTAAGTTTTTACAACAGCAATTAAATCAACAATATGCCGATTATTTATCGTTTGGAATCGGCGATAGCGTAACCGATATGCCCTATATGCAGCTGTGTGATTATTTTATGACCCCAAAAAATAGTCAAATTATTCGTGAAGGCTTTAATCAAGCACATTTAATGACAGCCGAGGTTTAAATGAATCATTTTTCGGGTAGTTATTTAGCCAGTGATGTACAGTTTTTATTAAAACCCATTCAAATTAATAGCACACCCATTGCAGAAAAAGAACGGCTCATTCAAACAGGGAAAAAACATTACAGCGAAATGATTAGCCAAGAATCATTGCCTTCTGCCGCTTATTTAGACTTGTTTCAACAAATTTTCCAGCAAAATAAAGTCCGTTTTGCCACAGACTTATTAATCTTAGCGAAAAAAATACATCTGGCAAAAAAAAATAAAATTACACTGGTTTCTTTAGTCCGCGCTGGAACACCGATTGGGGTTTTATTACACCGCATTTTACAACAGTATTTTCACAGGCAATCACACCATTACTCAATCTCTATTATTCGTGACCGTGGCATTGATATAAATGCTTTACAAACTATTTTAATGCAACAAAACTCAGCTGAAAGCATTACCTTTATTGATGGCTGGACAGGAAAAGGGGTTATTACTCAAGAATTAAAACAAAGTATTGCGCAATTTAATCAACACGTTGAGAGTCAAATTTGTGCAGATTTATATGTATTAAATGATATAGCAGGTGTTGCGGCAGTTACCGCCAGTTTTTCTGATTATTTAATTCCATGCAGTTTATTAAATGCAACCATTTCAGGTTTAATCAGTCGTTCTATTTTAAATCAAGCCAGTCTCAACAAAAATGATTTTCACGGCTGTATTTATTATGCTGACTTTTTAGCAGCCGATTTAAGCCAGTGGTTTATCACTGAAACAATGGCAACTGTTGCGCAAATCTTTAAAAACAGCTCTGCGATTGTATTACCCAAATTAATCGCTAAAAATACACAGCAAAAAACAGCGATTTCTTTTATGAATCATTTAAAAAAAACCTATCACATTCAACACAATGATTTAATTAAACCAGGCATTGGCGAAGCAACACGGGTTTTATTGCGCCGCGTTCCTGGTTTCTTATTATTAAAAAATAAACACGCCCCAGAAACACAGCACTTAATTGTGCTGGCAAACGAAAAAAACATTCCTATTCTGGAAAATTCAACGATGCCTTATCAAGCCGTTTCTATTATTGCAAAACATACATTATGACTGACGCATTAAATTTAGGAGCAACCCTTTATATTCCTGCCATTAAAGAAAATATGCTATCAATTGCGAATGGCATAAAATATCCACAATTACGCTCGATGGTATTCTGCACTGAAGATTCCATTCATCCCCATCAGCTTAATTTAGCGTTAGCACAGCTTAGTGATTTATTAGCAGGCTTAGAAGAAAATAATAAATTGCGTTTTATTCGCCCCAGAAATCCACAGGTTTTAGAAAAACTTTTAGCCCTACCCAATATTGATAAAATAACAGGATTTGTGTTTCCTAAAATAGAATTAAGTAATTTTCAAGCTTATTTTTCTTTAGTAGAAGGAACACATTTTAAAAATATGCTCACTTTAGAATCAAAAGAAGCTTTTGAGCAAACTAAAATGTGTTTATTGCGAGATAAATTATTAGACTTTAATTACCAACAAACCCTATTAGTCTTACGCATTGGTGGCAATGATTTATTGCAACATTTAGGACTACGCCGCCCAATGGATAAAACTTTGTATGAAACACCATTAGGCGCGGTGATTTATCAATTAATTACCACCTTTAAGCCCTATGGCTTTGAATTAACTGCGCCTGTATTTGAATATCTGAATAAACCTGAATTATTAATTAAAGAAACACAGCACGATATTCTTTGTGGTCTGATAGGAAAAACAGCCATTCATCCTAATCAAATCAAAACCATTGAAACTTGTTTTCAAATCAATCAGGATGATTTAATGACCGCTCAAGCTATTTTAGATACTCAAGCGGCAGCTGTTTTTAAAATGAATGACAGAATGTGTGAAATTGCAACCCATAAAGTTTGGGCAAATAATATAATGAAACGTTATCAAGTTTATGGGAATAGTTTAATGACTAATTAATTCACATAAAATTAACCGTGTTTCAAGTGTTTCAATATCTTCTTTATTGACACTCAATGCTTTTATATAAAGGGTATAGTTGCCTTGATGAGTAAAGTTTACAGTTGGAAATGAAAAAGATTCTTGAGAAAATATCATTTGTTGTAAAGTTTGCTGGGCTTTAATTTCATCAAATCCTGTTACTTTTATAAAAAAATCTAATAATGTTATTTCATGGACTGCAAGCTCTGCCGATTGCAATAAAGTTTCCATGGTATGGTTGACTAAAATAACCCGCCCAAATAAATCATATAAGATAGAGCCATAATTAAAATCATCAAAGACTCTATATAATTTAGAAATACGCATTTCCAACAATGCAATGGATTTATTCAGTATTTGATAGGAATTGTGATTAACCTGTAATTTAAAATAATGTGAAAATTTATTATTTTCAGCCTGTATCCTTTTTTTCCAAACCCGATAGTAATATAGGGTTTCTGCAATTTTTGCCATATACATTTTAGTAATTGCAATAAAAGTATTTTCCGAAAATACTTTGTCAGGTTCAATCGTAAAAGCCCAAAAACCAAGCAAACGATTATCAAAAATAAGGGGGGCTAAATAATTTAATTCTGGCTCATCGGTTGTTTTAAAATAAGGCATATCCACTAAGACAGGGCAGTTTTGTTCAATCGCCGTGGTATAAGGTGCGCGTTGATAATCACGTCGCCTTTCATTAATATCATCCAGGGCGCAATTAAAACATTTTACCTCTGTTACCCACTGTCCTGTTTCAGGTCGTTCTAAAAAAATTAATCGTTGTAAATGCAAGGTTTGATTCAGCATGGAAATTAATTGTGTCCATGGATTATCAACTTTTTGAAAATCAACGGGGAATATTTTTTCTTGTAGTTTTAAGGATAAATCAAATAATGATTTTTCTAATAAATGTTGCTTTTGTACAAAACGATGCCGATTAATTATCCATATCGTTAGCCATTGGATTAATAAAATTTCTGTAATCGGAAGTACAAAACAAAATTGCTGTAAGAGTATCCATGAGGTAAAAATAGCTAGCAATGATAAATTAACGGCAATAAATATTGAAATGCGTAAAGAAAACCAATGATAAATCGATAAACAGCACAGCGTAATAAGTGCCATTAAGCTGTAGACTAGCGTTTCAGACAGTGGATGTAATTCGCGTTTTGACAAAAGTGTATCTAACGCAAACGCATGAAAATAAACTGCCGATAATTGTCCTGCACTTCCTGCAATAGGGGTAAAAAAATGGCTGACATTTTCTAAGTCAGGTACTGCAATAAAAACGGTTTTATTATCCACATATTCTTTTACAGCCCCTCTTGCTAACGCGCTATGCAATGGGATAGAAAAAAACCGTCCTACACCACCACTAAAGTTAATTAGATATTCATTTTTGAAAGCTCTAGCTTTTTTGCCAAAGAGTTGCTTGGCTGCTGCAAACTCTAAACTTGAAAATTCAATATCGTCAACTTTAATTAACCTTTCTTGACTACGATAAACCCCTTCTTGATTTGTTTCTGCAATTAAACCAAAATCAACTTTGTTTCTTGAAACCTGTTTTGGCAGTGCGTTTAAAATAGTATAAATAGAGTCGGTTTTAATAAATAGCCGTTGTCCAAAAATAACTTTTTTTGATTCAATAGCGCGTGTATAAAATTTTTCTGAAACATTGCTCGGTAAAAAATTAAAAATAATTTGCTGGGCATTTTCGGCCAGTAAGTTGTCCAGCAATTTCAGCCATATTTTATCGCCTTCTGGTAGCTTATTGTTATCATCGACTTTGATTTCAATAAGGGCTAATTTTTCAGATTGGGTGGGCATAATGGGATAACGCATAAAGCTGTCATTAATAAAGTGATTACAGCTGGCAAATACAGAAAAAAAATGCAGAATTGAAAGTAGAATAATAACAACTCCACCTGCAAAAAAAGTGGTAATTATTTTTTTATTAATTAACATAAGTAAAGAGGAGTCAAGTTTTTAGGTGACGCTATTTCAGTGTGATTTATCGACATTCGATAGTATTGATAAAGTGATTAAACTCATTATAGTCTTATCTTAGCTTATTTTTTCGTGTCAATCCGCTAAGGATTAATTTTTTACCATGCCTGCAAATCCCATAAAAGCCATTGACATTAATCCTGCGGTAATCAGGGCAATCGCGCTGCCTTGAAAGGGTTGCGGAATATTTTTATCCTGTAAACGTTCACGCAATCCTGCAAACAAAAACAATACCAGTGCAAACCCCAGTGCCGCACCAAAGCCATATAAGGCAGATTGAAAAAAATTGTGCTGGGTTTGGGCGTTTAATAAGGCAACACCTAACACGGCACAGTTGGTGGTGATTAACGGTAAAAACAGCCCCAGCACCCGATATAGCAAAGGACTGGTTTTATGAATCAGCAATTCAGTCAATTGAACAACACAAGCTATCACCACAATAAAACTGATAGTGCGTAAATAATCCAACCCGAAAGGAATTAATAAATACTGGTTGAGTAAATAACTACAGACTGAGGCTAAGGTTAAGACAAATGTCGTTGCCAGCCCCATCCCCAGTGCTGTTTCTAGTTTGCGTGACGTTCCCATTAACGGGCATAAGCCTAAAAATTTGCTTAACACAAAATTATTGACTAACACCGTACTCATCAGGATCAAAAAAATTTGTTTCATAACCGTTGTTGAATAAATCAGAGTCGATTAACAAAAGACAACGATAACAGAAATAAGTAGGCAGTGTTAGAATAGTCCTCTATCCCTGTATGAAATTTTCAGCTTAAAAAACCTGCCATCGCAAACCACACAAGCTTTTTTTCATACCTTAAACCTATGCTGTTAAACGCTCTATCTGTTGGAAAGAGGAATTTTATGCACAACTGGAAAGTTTGGCTTGGTGCAATGGGTGCACTTGGCGTTGTCTTATACGTTACATTCTATTTCGTCTTTGTCGATTTTTTTGTCGATTTATGGTGGTTTAGATCGTTAGAATTAGAAGGCTATTTTTGGCTCAGAATCCTGTATCGGTTCTTTTTCTCAGGGGGCGTGACGCTGCTGTTTTTCTCCATTTTCTTTTTTCATTTTTGGATTGCCTCCAGTTATTTAGGGCTAAACCCGCCCGATGATGTGTTATTTAACAGCGATAAAAGACGAAAATTTCAAGCCTTTGCTGATGTTTTTATGAATGGCTCAACTAAGTTTTACACGCCCTTGTCACTGGTCTTGGCCATCATGGTGGCGATTCCTTTTTACAATCAATGGCAAATTGCCTTGCTGTTTTTCTTCGGCGACCATGCAGGTGTTAATGAACCTGTTTTTGAAAATGACATTAGCTTTTATTTATTAAGCTATCCCTTATTTTTAGTCATTCAAAAAGAATTACTGGTTGCAGCTGGCATATTGTTTTTAATGGTCGGTTGTTTGTATTGGATGGAGCATATTTTTGTTCCCAATCAAAGCAAACAATACCCCATAGGTGCAAAAATTCATCTAAGCGTCTTACTGGGATTTGTGGTTTTATTTGTGGCATGGGGATTTGGCTTAGAACGCTTTTCCCTGTTGTATATCGACAGTCATCAGCCTGTTTTCTATGGCCCTGGCTTTGTCGATTTACGCTATGATTTGCCGTTGATTTGGATAAGCATCTTAACCTTTTTAGCCATTGCATTAACAACCATCATTTTCATTTTTTCAGAAAAACACCGTGCCAGATCGCCCTTGCTAATTTCAGTTGCGTTTTTCTTTGTAGTGCTAGGACTGCGCAGTGTAGATTTAATTCCCCATATTTTGCAAGAGTTTGTGGTAAAACCCAATCCTGTGAAAATGGAACGCCATTTTATGCAGCACAATATTGATGCAACCCAAGATGCTTATGATTTAAAGCGCGTTAAAACGATAGATTTGGGCATTAATGTGGATGCCACCCAAGATATTGAAAGCTGGAGTTCGCAACAGCATTTTGAAAATATCCCTGTTTGGGATAGAGAACATTTGATTGATGGCTATGCACAATTACAAGGCATTCGCCCCTATTACACCTTCCCAACAGTGGATGAAGACCGTTATTTTTTGCATGGGCATTCACAACAAGTCAATCTTGCCGCGCGGGAAGTCAATATCAGTAAATTGCCTTTGGAAGCTCAAAATTGGGAAAATACCCATTTGCGTTATACGCATGGCTATGGTGCGGTGATGACACCTGCGGCACAAGATGCGGCAAAACCCATTATTTGGTATTTGCGTGATTTGAATATGTTTTCAAATCAAGGGATTAAAGTCAAACACCCTGATATTTATTTTGGCCAAGAAACTTACAAATACGCCATTGTCCCTAATAATTTAAATATTCAAGATTTATCGGATTCAGACACCAACGACAATCAATCGTATGAAGGCAAAGGCGGTGTCCCCATTCCTTCCTATTTTAGAAAATTACTGTTTGCCGCTTATTTTGGCGACAAAAAAATCTTCTTTTCCAGCAATATTTCGCAAAAAAGCAAAATGTTTATTCGGCGAAATATTACGCAACGGATTAAAACAATTACCCCGTTTTTGCATTTAGATAAAGACCCGTATTTAGTGGTGACAGAAAACAACTTTTTTTGGATACTCGATGCCTATACTTTATCGAATAAATATCCCGCCTCAACCCCCATGAATGAAAAATTTTTGGGTGAAGAACAAAACTTTAATTATATTCGCAATTCGGTCAAAATTACCGTAGACGCTTACAGCGGTGCGGTCAATTATTATATTGCCGATGATACAGACCCCATTATTAAAGCTTATAGTGGTGCATATCCTGGTGTTTTTAAAAAATTAGCCGAAATGCCGCAAGTTTTACAAAATCATTTGCGCTATCCGCGTGATTTGTATTATTTGCAAATGAAAATGTATGCAAAATATCATCAAACTACCCCTGAGTTGTTTTATGAACAAGCCGAAACCTGGCAATTTGCTTCAGTGAATGACCGTGCTGTGCTGCCTTATTACATCACAATGGATTTTAATCACTGCCTGAACCGAGAAGAGTTTGTATTGATAAATCCGATGACCCCTGTCAAACGGGACAATTTAAGTATGGTTGGTGTCGCAGGAACGCTGAATAAAACAGACTGTGATTTAAGTTATCAGCCTGAGATAACCGTGTATAAATTTAATAAAGATGTGCAAGTCAATGGGCCAGCGCAAGTAGACGCGCTGATAGACCAAAATCCTGAAATTTCCGAGCAGTTGACCTTATGGGACCAACACGGCTCAGAAGTAAAACGCGGGCGGATGGTGATTTTACCGATGGGGCATTCTATGCTGTATGTGCAACCGATTTATTTGGTGTCTACTCAAACCAAAATGCCTGAACTGGCGCGGGTAATTGTGTCGATTGGCAATCAAGTGGTAATGGATAAAACCTTGCGTTCCGCGCTTGAACGCTTAAAAGCCTTGTTTATTCAAAATAGTAAAGACAGCAAAGGCACTGGCACAGCCACCGAAGCAGATATAAAACTCAAAGCCCTTTAACCCTTTATTTTAACTTTCTCTG
>JAIFMS010000181.1 GCA_020048335.1 Methylococcaceae bacterium
CCAATAGCTTTAGCTATTGGCAAATCGTTGCTAAAAAACAGCTAAAGCTGTTTTACTCCTGCATCTTGGTTTTCTTAACTTAATGGCAGTGGCTCTTAAAAAGAGCTGTGACTAATTTAAACTGTCATTTTTGTTTAACAACTCACTTAACTATTTTGGAGAAAAACATGACTTTTTTAACTCGTATTTTAGCCGTAACTCTCTTAAGCCTTAGCGCGACTGGTGCGTATGCTGTTAGTTTTGATTGCCAACAAGCCACAAGCTTTGTAGAAAAAGCGATTTGTCAAAATCAAACCCTTTCTAATTTAGATGATGAGCTAGATACTTTATATGTAACCCTTAAAGAGGGAAGCAAGAAACCAGAAATATTGAAAAAACAACAGCTTAAATGGCTTGCAAAAATCAGAAATGCCTGTCAAAACGATACTTGCTTAGAAAAGGCGTATCAAAACCGGATTGCAGCTCTGAGCAAAATGTTAGATAAACGTAATGAGGCTGAATAAGCTCTTTTTTTATTGGAATTAAAATGGATACCCCATTGCTTGAAATCAACGCCTTAACCGTTGCTTTTGCAGAGAACAAGGTCGTTAATAATGTCAGCTTTGCCATTTATCCTGCTCAAACTTTCGCACTGGTGGGGGAATCAGGGTCAGGAAAATCACTCACTGCGCTGTCGGTGTTGCGATTGTTACCCAATAATGCTCAATTAACAGCACAAGGTCTTTGTTTACAACAGCAAGAACTGTTAACGCTTTCCGAGCTGGATTTTTGCAAAATTCGCGGTAAACGGATTGGCTTAGTTTTTCAAGACCCGATGTCCTCTTTAAATCCTGTAATGACCATCGGTGAACAAATTGCCGAGGTGTTAAAAATTCATTTTGCGTTGTCAAAAGCTGAACGCAACCTGCGGGTGTTGGAGTTATTACAGCAAGTTGAAATTCCGCAGCCACAACGGCGTATTCATGAATATCCCCATCAGCTTTCAGGTGGACAACGCCAACGGGTGATGATTGCCATTGCTTTGGCTGCCAAACCTGATTTATTAATTGCCGATGAACCCACCACTTCCTTGGATGTGACCATTCAAGGGCAGATTCTTTTGCTGCTAAAAAATATTCAACAGCAAACAGGGATGGCATTGTGGCTCATTAGCCATGATTTAGCTTTAGTGTCAAATATCGCCGATCGCGTTGCGGTCATGCACCGTGGCAAAATTGTCGAGATATCCAGCAGCGAACAGCTCTTTAAACAGCCACAGCACCCGTACACTAAAAAACTTCTTGCCTCCTTGCCTGTTTTAGAAAGCTGTTTACATCATTTGCCAACAGAACGCCCCACTTTATTAAAAGTCATTGATTTTAAAGTGTATTACCCTGTAAAAAAAGGGCTTTTTAAGCAGGTTGTGGATTATGTTCGTGCAGTAGATGGCGTTAGCTTTACTTTGCAGCAAGGCAAAACTTTAGCATTAGTCGGTGAATCAGGTTGTGGTAAAACAACGCTAGGGAAAGCCTTGTTGAATTTAATTACCCCACACGATGGCAAAGTCTTTTTAAATCAAGTCGATTTAACTCAACTCAAAGGGAAACAATTGCGGGAAGAGCGGGCAGCAATGCAAATTGTGTTTCAAGACCCTTTTTCTTCCATGAATCCACGAATGTTAGTAGGCGATATTATTGCAGAAGGGATAAGAGCGTTACATCCTAAAACCTCGCCTGCGCAAATAAACGCTAAAATTGCTCAATTATTAGACCAAGTTGATTTACCGATTATTTCTGCATTACGCTATCCGCACGAATTTTCAGGCGGACAACGACAACGGATTTGTATTGCAAGAGCTTTAGCGGTTGAGCCCAAATTATTGATTTGTGATGAGCCAACCAGTGCTTTGGATGTATCCGTTCAAGCGCAAATTATCCAGCTTTTAAAATCTTTTCAACAAGAACATGGGTTAAGTTATTTATTTATCACCCATAATTTAGGGGTTGTCGCAGAAATTGCAGATGAGGTTGCGGTAATGTATGCGGGAAAAATTATTGAATATGGCTCAGTTGCGCAAGTTTTAACCACCCCTGTTCATCCTTATACGCAAAAATTATTAGCGGCTGTTCCAGTGTTAAAAACAAAAATGGCTAACCAGAATTAAACGATTAGCCATTTTAAATTAAACAAAGATTTTAGACTGCTTACACAGCATTCAAGGCCTTAACTGATTCAGGTGGAATCCGCAAAACAGCCCCTACAGGCAAATTTTCAGACGTTAAACTATTAATAACCATCAATGTTTTAACCTCAACGCCATGTAGTTTCGCCACATCACTGAGTTTTTCACCTTCTTTGACTTCGTGCCGTTGCCAGTTTATTCCTTCCGACTTAGATAATTTAGCCAGTTTTCGTTTAAAGCTAGTCGCTTTATTGGCTTTTATTAATAATTTATAAGAGCCATGAGGTGCGGTCATTCCATGATTAAACCCTGGATTAAAGTTAAAAAACTCATTTATTGGCATTCCAGCTAAATCAGCCGCTTTGCTTAAATCCATTTGCGAATCAACATTAACCGCTCTTAAAACTGGCACGTTTGGAATAGGATGCAGGGTTAAATTATATTGTTCAGCGTGTCTAAATAATTTAGCTATCGCCAATAATTTAGGCACATATTCTTTGGTTTCACGCGGCAAACTTAACGCCCAAAAATCAGGCTTTAAGGCCACATCCGAGCTTTTTCTTAGCTCTTTCTGAATCCTTCCAGGCCCTACGTTATAAGAGGCCAAGGCTAATAACCAATCGCCATCAAACTTTTTGTTTAATTGCTTTAAGTAACGTGTCGCGGCATCGGTTGAGGCAGCAATATCCAATCGACCGTCATACCACCAGTTTTGCGCCAAGCCAAACGTATCGCCTGTTGCGGGGGTAAATTGCCATAAACCCGCAGCGGCGGCCTGTGATTGGGCTTTAACCTGAAACGCGCTTTCTATCATGGGCAATAAAGCTAATTCACCGGGTAGTTTTTTGGCTTCTAGCTCATCTAAAATATAGTAAAGATAGGGTTGTGCGCGACGTTGCAAGGCAAGCAAGCTTTTGGGATGCTTAAGGAATTTTTGCAACTCTTCTTCAACACGCGGATTATCCACCTCTGGCAGCGCGTACATGGCAAACATTCGTTTCCATAACGATTTGGTATGTTTGGAAACCGCATTTTTTGCAATCGCCGTTGCAGTTTTCTTCACTACAACTTCTTTTGCGACTTTTTTAGGTTCATCAGACTCTTCTTCAACTTCAGGCACTTCATCCTCAAAATCCTCTTCGTCAATCATGGCTTGAGAACTTAGCGGCTGAAATAATACCGACTCTGTTTGTGCGGCAATCGCATCATTTGCCTTATCATTTAGTGCAAGATGCTTAGGCGATTGTTGCGAACAGCCCGCTGTCGTTGTTAAAAAAATCGCAACCGATAAATAACATAACGACTTATTAAAATTACCTAGTATCATTGTTCATATACTCAATAGTTACCGTAGTGAGTCAATTATAGCACCATTGTTATTGATTTTAATAACATTTCAACTTAATTGTGTGGTAAAAAATGAAACGAAAATTTCTATTTAGCTGTTATCAATCGCCGCGAGGCAAGCTATTACAAGCATTGGAAACCGATTATTTAACCCATGTTATCACCGCAGGTTGTAAACAAACCGTGTTGCAAATTGGTGCATTAGGCTGGGAAAATGACTTTATTGACTGCTCTTTGTATGAACGCTTTGCCATTATTGATACGTTGGGAGAAGGGTATGAGCAAGCCAGTAAAATTAGAGCAAGGGCTTTTAGTTTACCTATTCAAACCGCCAGTATTGATTTAATTATTGTGCCGCATTTACTGGAATTTGATGCGCAACGCTTTCAGACCATGCGCGAAATAGAACGCATTTTAAAGCCAGAAGGCGATTTAATTATCTTAAGTTTTAATCCGTGGAGTTTGTGGTTGCGTTCGCAATATTTGTGGGATAAAAAATTAGCCGATTCGTGGAAGGGACATTTTATTCCGCGTTCCAGAATCATGGATTGGCTAAAACTGCTCAATTTTGAAGTCAAATCCACTGCCGAATTTGGGATTGATTCCTTTAAACTTGTCCACGGAAAGTTTAGCTTAGATAAAAGCACGCTTTTTTCCAGTGCTTATGCGGTAAAAGCGGTAAAACGCCGCTATACCTTAATTCCTTTAACGCCTGTCACAGCAACAATACAACCGCTGTTAGCTACAACAGGCATGGAGTCGCAGCGGGTGAAAAAAAATGACTGACGCAGTAATTATTTACACCGATGGCGCGTGTAAAGGCAATCCAGGCATTGGAGGTTGGGGCGTTTGGTTGCGCTATAAAGGAAAGGAAAAAGAACTTTATGGCGGTGAACGGCTCACAACCAATAATCGCATGGAGTTAATGGCAGCTATTCAAGCCTTGGAAACGCTGACTCGTCCTTGTGAGGTAAAAATGTTCACCGATTCTAAGTATGTGTTGCAAGGTATCACCGAATGGTTGCCCAATTGGAAAAAACGAGGTTGGAAAACAGCCAACAAAGGAAAAGTAAAAAATGAAGATTTATGGAAACGCTTAGACCTAGCAACCACGCGCCATATTATCTATTGGGAATGGGTAAAAGGTCATTCGGGTGATATAGGAAATGATAAAGCAGATACCCTTGCAAACCAAGGCATTGATGCTTTACAACGTCAATCAAGCTAATAGCTTAGTTTAATCATACGGTACAGTAAGAATATACCGTAAGTAATTAATCGAAAGTTATCAGGTATTTCTAAATCCCCCTAGCCCCCTTTAAAAAGGGGGTACTCCCTCCTTTTGTAAAGGAGGGGTGGGGTGGATTTCAAAATGAGAATGCCTGATAACTTATATGTTTCTACTTATGATTACAGCAAAGCGTTTACTTTTTGCTAGGCGCATTAGGTTTTGTAACGTCTTGTTTTGCCACAGGTTGAGGATTAACTAATAAAATATCGGCTTTATTATTCTCCACCGTTTTTGCACCAATCCCATACACGTTTTCTAATTCACTCTCACTTTTAAAAGGCCCATGTTTTTCACGATAAGCCACAATTGCTTCAGCTTTTTTAAGCCCAATTCCCATCAGTGCAGTTGAAATTTGTTGCGCAGTTGCCGTATTAATATTAACAGGGCTAGCAAACAAAGAACTGGAGAAGAAAACTAATAAAAACATCACTTTTTTCATATTAAACTCCAAATAAAATTACAAAAGTCGTTAGTATCTAACTAGCTACTCTTCTTTGTCAATTTTTAAGCACTTTTTTTCTTAGACCCCCCAATCGCTTTAATAAAAACACAATCAAAATATTACCCACCCGACCCGTTCAGCAATTTTAGTTTACATTCCTGAAAAGATTTTATTAAGCCAATATGCTATATTTCTCTGCTATTTTTCTAGTTTAAACACCAATACATTATGAGCAAAACAGTTATCCATACCAAAAACGCCCCACAAGCCATCGGCACTTATTCACAAGCGATTCGCGTTTACGATACCATTTATTTATCAGGACAAATTCCCCTCGTTCCTGAAACAATGGAAATTGTGGAGGGTGATATGTCTGCCCACATCCGGCAAGTTTTTGAAAACTTAAAAGCCGTTGCCCAAGCTGCCGAGGGTGAATTATCCGATATTGTTAAATTGACTATTTACTTAACCGACTTAAGCCATTTTCCTTTGGTCAATGAAATTATGAGCGAATATTTTCAGCAACCTTATCCCGCACGCGCTGCGGTAGGCGTTGCCGCCTTACCTAAAGGGGTTGGTGTCGAAATGGACGGTGTGATGATTTTAAATACTGTGCCTTATAACTAAGTATTTTTTCCCTTGCTATCGAACACTATCATTTTTATGAAAAAAACAGAACTGACCAGACAATACATTGCGCTTTTAAAAAAGTCATTAGTTAATGAGCTGTATGTGGAAAATGAATTACGACTTCTGCATACTTTTCGGTCTATGCTGCATAATACCCCACTGGCATATAATAATTTTCTGCATATTAAGCAGGCAGAATCTAATTTATTGAAAATGCTGCTGACAACCAAAGAAACGGGTGACACTATTGTTTTAGGCGGTGAAAAAGCCTTGCGTAATGTGACTGAACTTTCGCATTCGATGGTGGGTAAAAAACGTTTAGAAAATCTCCAGTTTTGTATTGAAACTGTTTTAGCAGACGATATTAAAGGCGGTTTTATTATTGTGGATGATTATGGCTCATGTCCACCTTGTAAACAGGCAATTCATGATTTTCGAGAAAAATATGCCATTTCAGATGAATTGATAGTGATTGATAGGCAAAGTGTGTACTGGCGCAAGTCTTAATAAATATTAGCCAATCCACTAAAAAATCAATAATTTATAAACTTTTCAATGGGTTAAGTAATGCGTAGAAAGTTATCGGATAGTTCTAAGGGTGAGCGCATCTATAACGTCGATTACTTAAGAATAAATTTTTTCCTAGCTCAATTCAATCAAGCTTTTATGCTACAATAACCGCCTCTTTAATACCCAAATTTAAACTTAAAAGGTTGTTATTCGTGGCAAATATCACTACACGCAAAGCTGTAATGACGCTTTTTTCATCCCCTGTTTGTGCAATGAGTCATTGCGCTCGTCTGGTTTTACACGAAAAAGGCGTTGTTGCAGATATTGAATATTATGATTTAAGCAACCCCCCCGCTGACTTGCTTGACCTTAACCCAATTGGCACATCGCCTACATTAATTGAGCGTGACTTGGTTCTTTATGATTCCCGCATCATCATGGAATATTTAGACGAGCGTTTTCCGCACCCGCCCTTACATCAAATGGATCCTGTCTCGCGTGCCAATGCCCGCATGGTCATTAAGCGAATCGACCAAGAGTGGTATCAAATGTTGGACGAAATTTTATACTCTGGAGAAAAAAAATCCGCCCGTGCTAAAAAAATGCTCAAAGAAAGTTTAATCGCCGCCGCCCCTGTTTTTGAAGCGCGTCCTTATTTTATGACAGATGAATATTCACTCATTGATTGCGCTTTATCGCCCTTGTTGTGGCGACTTCCCAGTGTCGGAATAGAACTACACTCACTAGGAAAAGCTACCTGCAATTATGCAAAACGGGTTTTTAATCGAGAAGCTTTTCAAGATAGTTTAAGTAAAGCTGAAAAAGAAATGGCAACCTTATAAAAATGACTCCACTTAAACCTTATTTAATTCGTTCGATTTATGAATGGATTGTTGATAATAATCTCACGCCCCATTTACTGGTCGATGCAAACCATCCTGATGCTTTAGTACCTGAAGCGTTTATTGAAGAGGGCAAAATTGTGTTAAATGTTCGCCCCGCAGCGGTGCATAACTTGCAGCTTGGTGATGAAGACATCGAGTTTAATGCCCGTTTTTCAGGAAGACCTCAACACGTTATTGTGCCTATTGCTGCTGTTGAAGCGATTTATGCCAGAGAAAATGGGCGCGGCATGGTGTTTGACAAGCTTGATGAAGAACATCTCGACACGCCGCCACCTGCGAAAAAACCACCGACTAGACCCAAATTGCGCATTGTCAAATAATCTTATTTTTTATCAGGTGTATAAAGCGTGGAGACATTACTGGCTGTTTCTTTGCTCGTTGAAACAATCTTTGCACTGCCACGTTTTTGCACTTGGTCGATACGCACAATTTCGTGCATCGGAATAAAGGTTCGGGTTACCCCTTCAAATTCAGATTTTAACTTTTCTTCACTTGGATCTATGATCATTGTATTTTTTTCGCCAAAAATAAAATCTTCCACGACTAAAAATCCATACATATCCCCTTCATAAACACTCTTGGCATAAACTTCATAAACTTCATCGTGATTAATAAAAATCACCTTATAGACTAACTTTTCAGCCATTTTATTTTCGCTATTTAGATTCAAAAAAATAATTGTCTGCTATTCTATCATTAGTGATGTGTGTTGCTAGCAGCTCTTCTAGTCAACGCCTGTAAATGAACTGTTTTTTAAAATCCCTTGCAACCGCTTTTTATCCATTATGGCAATATGAGTGTAAAAACAAGATGACTTCCATAACTAAAGATAATTTACAACGAACAATGATTATTTATTTCTTGCTCATTGTGAGTGCCGCTTTGTTAGTGACGATAGAGTTTATTTTTGACATTCAGGCGGTTAAATTAAAAGAAGACTTGCTACACAATGCGGCATTATTTTTCACCGATAAAATTTCAAAAAACAATGTGTTTGCCCCCTTGGGTTTACTGCGAGAAAAAGCGATTTTAATGATTGCCATTATTATGTATGTCACCATTATTGTATTAACCATGCTGATAAAAAATATCACAGGGCCTTTACAACACATGATTGATGTCTCTGAAAAAATATCGCAAGGGGATTTAACCAAAAGCATTCATATCAGCTCTAATAATGAACTGGCACAATTGGGCAATGTTATTAATGAAATGGCGAGTAATTTGCAAGAAGTCACCATGCTCTCACAAAACATGAGTACCAACGGGGGAACTTGTATTGAAAAAGTGCGCCAGCTATTAACGCATAAAGAATTCAGTGGTGAAAAAACAGACGAAATTATTACTGAGTTAGAACAATTGCAAATGGACTTTGAAATGCTGCAAGATTTTACTGAATGCTTCCGTTTGTATGAAGTTGAGAGGGATTAAGATGCTTGACTGTTGGTTTATTTTTCCCGTTGCTATTGCGATTTCAACCGCCGTTTCTTCAATTGGCATCGGTGGCGGCGCATTGTGGATGCCCTTTTTTTTGATTATCCTTAAATTACCCCCCGAAATTGCAGTTTCCACCTCGCTTGTCATTCAATCATCTGGCATGGGGTCTGCTAGTTTTTCTTGTGTTAGACAAAAGCGCGTTGATTTTAAATTATTAGCCTTTATTTTAGCTATCGCTATTCCAGGCGTTATTGGAGGCTCATTTTTAGCAGGCAACTTAAAATCCAACACCATGCAATTGGTCTTAGGTTTACTCGTCATGGCAACGGCGTTTTTGTTTGTCTCATCCAATCAAAAATACACCGATTTAGGCAATGAGAAAGCAAACATGGCAGAAGCTTATCGCCATTCTTGGATTACTATCCCCGCCTCTATCGGCAGTGGGCTGTTAAGTACCAGTATGAGTGAATGGTTAATCCCTATTATGCGGAGTAAATTATCGCTGAAAATGAGCAACGCCATTGGCACAGGGATTACCATTTCATTTGCGGTCAGCTGTGTTGCTGCAATATCGCATTTTTTTATGGGCAGACAAGCGGACGCGGTAGTGATTTTATGGGCAGTACCCGGTGTGATTATTGGTGGACAAATAGGCCCTGTACTCACAAAAAAAATCAATGAACGGTTATTAAAAGAAGCCTTTGTTTTTTTCTTAACGTTGGTAGGAATCCATTTGGTTTATAACTCTTATTAAGGTACGTCGATGTTATGACAGTTCTAATACAAGACCCAACAGAAAAAAAAGCACTGGCGCATTTTTTAGATCATTGTTTGATTCAAACCTATCCTCCTCGGCAAACCTTTATTCGCGCAGGCGAACAAAATGATGTGCTGTATTACATTATTGAAGGGTCGGTTTCTGTCAATTCACAAGTAGAAGGACGCGGCTTGGTTTACACTTATTTGAACCAAGGGGAGTTTATTGGCGAAGTGGGATTTTTTCATGAATTACAAACCAAGGAAGTCGATGTTAAAACACGTTGCCGCAGTACATTAGCTTCTATTTCTTATCCTGAATTTAGACGCTTATTAAAAAATGAATTACTGTACGATGCCGTGAATTTATTGTTTATTATCGGACGGCAGTTAGCAACGCGCTTATTATTAGTCAGTCGTAACTTTTGTGATTTAGCCTTTATGGACACAGAAGGACGGATTGCCCGCTGTTTAATGGATTTATCCAAAGAACCTGAAGCCGTTGAAGTCCCCGAAGGCACTAAAATTCATGTTACCCGCAAAGAGTTAAGTCGCTTAGTCGGCTGTTCAAGAGAAATTGCGGGCAAATTTTTAAAGGATTTAGAAACACGACAACTCATTGCCATTGAAGGAAAATACATTGTGGTATTTAAAGCAGACTAATCACTTGCCACAACAACGCTTAAACTTTTTTCCACTTCCGCAATCACACAACGCATTTTTCCCTTGATTAAGGGGTTGATTCAGCCTACTGACCGATTTCACTAAACCATCGACATAAAGCCAGCGGTTTTCCATTTTTTTAAAACGACTGATTTCATTCATCACCGCCTCGTGTCCATCTAAGGTGTAAAAGGCTTTAAACTCGACTATTCCCTTATTATCGTACAATCCGCCTTTTTTAACGCTGACAATTTCCAATCGTTGCCAGTGTGCTGTTTCTTTAGAAAAATCTATTTTTGCAGGTCGTTTGTTGACCTCCCAAGTTGCTTGCAAATACGCACTATTTTGTTTTGCATAAGCGGTAAAACGCGACCGCATTAATTGTTCTGCGGTGCTAGGTGTTTTTTCACCACTATGGTAAGGATAACAACACCCAACATAGTGCAAGCCAGAACCGCACAAACAGTCCTGCTCAGTATTTATGATTTTTTCCAACATTCCTCCGTTAATTGATTTGACTGTGTATAAGCCCGTTTATGCCCTGCTTGATCAAGAGTTAATCTAGCACATAACGTGTCGTTGCTTTGTATACCCTCTGGGGTCGGTATAGCTTGAATAATATAGCTATTTGCGCTGGCAGAAACAATGCTTAAATTGTAATAGCCTTTGGGTGAAACGGCAGGGGTAGCCAATTGGTAATCGGTTAATTTTTCACTGCCAACAACACAGGTTTTTTTCACCCCCAACTGACGAGCATAGTGACCACAACTTTTATGATATGCCTGTTGTTCATGCCACAACGTGACCAAGGCTTTTTTTGCATCAGAACGTTTGGTTTGCATCAAATATTGCTTATGTCCGGGTGAATTAAAAATCGCAACACTGCCAACAATCACAATGACAATGGCTAATTCAAGGAGGGTAAACCCTAAAATTTTATGAGAAGTCATCATTGTTGTGTGATAGGCAGTTTAAAAGTTCAATAAGCCTAAAGCATAGCATAGTGAAGCCTGTTTTTAAGTCAGCTATAACAAAGAAAAGGATTAACGGTTGTTTTGATAGGATAAAAGGTCGTTTAGTGGCTAGCAAAATAATCGAATCACTTTATAATTGATAAACAGAGTATAGGTTAGCGTTTGGAGAAAAAACAGATGAAACAAATTACCCAAGGATTTTCACTGATTGAGTTAATCGTGACCTTAGCGATTGTAGCCGTTATTATGATGATAGGGATTCCTAATTTTAATAGTGCCATCAGAAACAGCCGTCTTACCACCTCTGTTAATGAACTGGTCACAACCTTTAATATTGCCCGCAGTGAAGCAATTAAGCGCAATCGTCATGTTGTGGTAGGCAAAACAGGAACAGATTGGGAAAATGGCTGGCAAATTTTTGCCGATGTTAGTCGCGCAACTGAAGCGACAAAAAACGTGTTTGATGATAATGGTGATGATGTGTTGTGTGAAGCAACTGAAGATTGCTTAATTAAAGAACAGGAAGCGTTGCCAGCAGGGTACACCTTGCGCCCAAATCATGACAAATACAAAAATTCTGTGAGCTACTCCCCCAATGGCATTATCAATGCTGGTGGTCGTGCCAGCTTTTATTTGTGTGGCGTAGGTGGCACTGTTGCCAGCGGCACAACACGGGTGTTGATTTTAAATGCCATCGGGCGACCTCGCATGGCAGTCGATGACAATAATAATGGCATTCCTGAAAAGGATTCAAAAGATATAACCAGTTGTGAACTTTAGAGATAGGACAGCAACTATGAAAAATAATCGCGGCTTTACCTTTGTTGAAATTCTCGTCACCATCGTTATTATTTCAACCGCGTTACTGGGGTTAGTGGGATTACAAGCAGCGGGGGTGCGAAATACCATCGGCTCTTATAATCGCACCCAAGCCACCCATTTAGCCTACAGCATGGCAGATAGAATGCGAGCCAATGTCGCTGGCAGAGAAACCTACATCACGCTGGGTGCAACTCCCGAAAATACGGCAAAAAAAGCCAATTGCTTTACCTCCACCGGCTGTTTACCTGCGGACATGGCAGAAAATGATTTATATGAATGGAATCAGGCTTTACAAGATAGCAATAATGGATTGGCTAAAACAGGCAAAATCAGTTATGCCGCCCCCGTCTTTACGATTGCGATTACTTGGGGAGAAAGTCGTGATGAGAATAAAGACAAATCAGCCGATCCTGACTTAACCTTTACCACGGACTTTCAATTATGAAAACAACGCAATTTAGGCAGTCAGAAACCGGTTTTAGCATCATAGAAATTATGATTGCGATGCTAATTGGCATCTTTTTACTCGGTGGTTTAATGCAGATGTTTGTTAGCAGCAAGCAGACTTATAAATTGCAAGACACGGTATCGCGCTTGCAAGAAAACGGGCGATTTGCAATGGACTTTTTAATCCGTGATATTCGCGGAACAGGCGCGTGGGGCTGTTTTAGTAATTCGGTTAATATTACCAACCTGTTAAATGACAAGGACGAGCCTTTCAAGAGTGCTTACATAGGAATTCAGGGGGAAAATAATCATGTTTCCACAGGAACTACGGATAAAGTCTTAGCAGGAACGGATGTCATTTCGTTACGCAGCACCTCTGCGTTAGTCGATGCAAACGGTGCCGATATTATGATAAACAAAATTGATAATTCTGCGAGTCTTCATGTTTCCGCGAATGACACTGTAAAAGAAAAAGATATTTTGTTTGTGAGTGATTGTGCTGACGGAAATTTATTTCAAGCGACCAAGGTAAATCCAAGTGGTGAAGAGATAACGCATAGTCCAGGTAAGGGAGCTGGGCTTCCAACTCCTGGCAATAAAGAAAAGGACTTTACCAAAGAGTATGGCAATGATGCACGATTATATAAGGCCAGTTTTGTACGCTATGAAATTCGCACGGGTGAAAGTGGACAGCCTTCTTTATTTAAAACTGAAAATGATGGCACAGCGCAAGAATTTATTGAAGGGGTGGAAAATATGCAGATTGAATACGGTGAAGATATTGATGCTGACGGCACACCCAATCGCTATCAAACTGCCGATAAAATAGGAAACTGGCAACAAGTGGTTAGTGTGAAAATTTCGCTTTTAGTTCGTTCGCTTGAAGATAATCTTGCCAATGCACCGATTGCTTATACCTATAACAGCGCAACCGTGACACCGACTGACAAACGAATTCGCCGAATTTTTTCTTCGGTGATTGCAGTTCGTAATCGTCTCATTTAAAGGAGGCTATAAAATGCGCACACTACAGTATTCCTTAAAACAACAAACAGGGATTGCGCTGATTGTGAGTTTTATCATTTTGCTGTTATTGACCATTATTGGGGTCAGTGGCATGAAAGTGACGGGCTTAGAAGAAAAAATGGCAAGCAACGACCGCGACCAAAATGTCGCTTTTCAATCCGCTGAAGCCGCATTACGCGCGGGCGAACAGCGCGTGATAACCTTGTGGGACAACGGCAATGG
>JAIFMS010000027.1 GCA_020048335.1 Methylococcaceae bacterium
CGGCTTGCGGCATTCCCGATCTCGACGTACAACCCACCAAGGGCCGCGCCGCCACCGAAGCCGAAGCCACCCCCGCCGATGACATCGCCAAATTGCCGCCATGCTTCATTGACAGCGATAATCGTTCCGTTGCTATCTAGCACGGCAATATGCGCAGAAAGTGAATTTAAAATACTCTGGGTAAAGGCTTCACTATCAAGCAGTTGTTGTTCTATCTGTTTGCGTTCTGTTATATCAATAATCGTGCCGATATAACCTGATATAGCACCTTGCTCATCACGCATTGGGGAACTGAGTCCATAAACCCAAATAATCTTACCGTCAGGTTGTTGAAATCGGTATTCAAGCGAGAATAGCCTGTGTTCATTGACTGAGGCATTCCATTCGCTGTGAACCCTCTCACGGTCATCAGACACCAACGCCTCACTCCAGCCTTTGCCTTGCATTTGCTGCTTACTCAGACCTGTAATTTCGCAACATTTATCATTAGAAAATAGACAAAAACCTTCCGCATCAGTTCGGTAAATGCCAACTGGATTAACCTGTGTCAGTAATTTAAAAAAGTTTTTACTTTCCAGCAGTTGTTGTTCTATTTGTTTGCGGTTGCTAATATCTTCGATGGTGGCAATAAAATATTCCGCCCTGCCATCGGCTGCATAACTTAAACGCACCGATAAACTGCCCCAAATCAAAGAGCTATCTTTGCAAATATATTGTTTTTCCAAGCCGATAAACTGTTTTTCACCTGAAAAAAGTTGTTGAACAAGCTGGAGGTGAAGGGATTGATCCTGTGGTTGAGTTATATCCAGCACGGTCATCGTTAATAACTCAGCACGACTGTAACCCAGCATCTTGCAAAAAGTCTGATTAACCGCCAGAAAATGCTTATCCAGTGACACATTGACGATGCCAATCGGTGCAAATTCAAAGGTGTTGCGAAATTGGGCTTCACTTGCTATTAAGCGTTGCTCAACCGCTTTACGCTCAGTAATATCCATGATAAAACCATGCCACAAAACAGACCCATTTTCCTCGCGTTCTGGCAAAGCATTTCCCAAAAGCCATTGTTCTGTGCCATCTTCAAATCGCACCCGATATTCCAATTGCCACGGTGTTAAGTTTTGTGCAGATTGTTGAATAGAAAGCACAATTTCGGCCAAGTCATCAGGGTGTAGAATCTTAAAAACCGCTTCGCCGGTTTGTTTAACCTGCTCAGGCGTAACCCGATAAATGGTTTTAATGGCAGAGCTGGCATACGGAAAACAAGAGCTACCATCTGGGTTTAATTGGAATTGATAAACCATTCCTGGAACACGACTGGCAATTTTTTCTAAACGTTCGGTGGTTTGCTGTTGGGCGTGTAAAGCTTGCTTTTGTAAGTTTAAATACCTGTCGTTACACATCAGCGCAAAACCAAAAGAACTCATGGTAATAATGATTGTTGCTAATAAATAGCTGACATCCTGTGTTAAATTAGATTGATAAATAAACAGATCGGTACAGTGCGGTTGAAACATCACATAATAAACACCACGCGCTACATAAAGCAAACTACCTACTAAAAAAATGCACCCTGTTAAACGGTGACTAAGTGGTGCAGATTGTCCATTTTGTTTGCTAAATAAGGACAAAACAATTGCAAATAAAATAACAGCAACCGCGAAAGACAGCCCTGCAATTTTTGCATTAAAATTAACCTGAATATATAAATAATAAACTTGCTGAATGAAGGTTACACCGATTAACCCATAAATCCAATTGAAAGAACCTGAAATTTTTTTGAAAGAACGTATTGCCGCATAATAAAGAGCTGTTGCTGACAGTATCAGTATTGCACTTATTAACAATAAAAAAGTATGGGGGGTAATTTTAAATACCACCCTAAAACAAAACCCTATGCTTAAAATTAATAAAGCACTTGCCCATTGTAGAATGCTGGTTTTATCATTTGAATACTCACCCGATACGGTAAATAAACTAGCACTCAATAGAAATGAAATAATGATGTTAAAAATAAGAACTGTAAATATGTCAATGTGCATTTTTTTAATAATTTAGGTTTAATTTACATTAATAAAGAGTCAAAACTTTTTAATGTTTTGGCTAGATTAGCTATATCAAACAACTCTGCCTGGGTTTTTAAATCTGTTGCCCAATTTATCAACACCGTACAATCGTATTGATAGGCTAATTCTAATAGCTCTTCTGCTAATTCAATTAACACATCCACTTCCATGACCTCTGATAAACTAATCGCTTTAATGACTGCTTGATAGGTAGAGATTAAAAGGGCTAATAGCTCAGGATTGATTAACTCTTTACTATTTTCAATACTCGCTTGAAAAGAGGATTGTAGCGTTGTTTCAGTATATGTCGAGAAGGGTAAAAAAGATTGCATCGCATTTAATAATTTGGTTTTATTAACTGGTTTACTCAATTGCAAATCATAAAAATGCGGCTGTGACTTATTTATCACTAACACAGAGGCACTAATCATAATAATCGGAATGGTCGCATAATCAGGTAGGGCTTTAATATATTGACAAACCTCATCTCCATTCATATTGGGTAAACGTCTGTCCATTAAAATTAAATCAAATTGCTGTTGGCTAACTAAACTTAAAGCCTGCTCGCCTGTTTCGGCTTCAATAAAAGTCAATTCTGGCAATTCTGCAAAATAAGACACAATAAGTTGCCGATTCATCGCAATATCATCAACTAATAAAATTTTTGCAGGTTGAAAATGAAGCCTTGTTGGTAGACAAATGAATTCTTCGGGCTTTTCTTTTATCACATCGGTTAAAACTTGCACCTGATTTAATTGAATGTTAAAACAACTTCCCTTTCCCATTTCACTTTTCACAGAAATATGCCCATCCATTAATTCAGCCAAGCGTTTAGAAATGGTTAAACCTAATCCCGTGCCACCAAATTTCACGCTTTGATTTTCTTGTTGGGTAAAAGCTGCAAAAATCTTCTCTTGTTGTGCTTGTGGAATACCAATGCCACTATCAAAAATTTCAATGTTTAAATTGACTGTTTCAGCTGTGATTTCAAAAATTGTAACTACGATTTTTATAAAACCTTGTTCGGTAAATTTAATGGCATTGCCGACAAGATTTAATAAAACCTGCCGCAATCGTATTTCATCTAATAACAGTGCATCGGGGAGTTTTTCATCAAAGAAAACGGAAAGCTCAATATTTTTATCCGCCGCTTTTTGAGAAAAAATAAGCTGTATATCTTTAACAATTGTTTTTACTGCAACAGGTTTGTATTGCAAGGTAAATTTACCCGCCTCAATTTTGGATAAATCTAAAATATCATTAATCAGTTGCAACAAGGTTTTACCACTGCGATGAATCGCATCTAAATAATAATGTTGGGTTGGGTCGGTGATGAGATTATTTAAAATATCACTAAAGCCTAAAATGGCATTCATGGGGGTGCGAATTTCATGGCTCATATTGGCTAAGAATTCAGATTTGGCTTGATTGGCTTTAATGGCTTTTTCAGTCGCTGAACGAAGTTCCATTTCAACACGTTTGCGCTCTGATATATCGCGGGTAACGGCTAAATGTTCGACGGTTCCTTTCGGGTTTAGCATAGGAACCGCGTGCGTTTCTAGCCAGCGTCGCCCCCCTTTTAATCCAATAATTTCATATTCCATTTGCAAAGTCTCACCTGCCAACACTCGCTCCATCAAGCCGCTGTAATCGTTGCGGTATTCGGGGGCAATTAACCCTAGCACTTGTTTTCCTTCAACCTGTGCAAAAAAATCGGCTTCAATCATTTCCAAACCCGCTCTATTCATTAATTGCAATCGCCCGTGCGCGTCTATAATTTTGATACATTCGGGTTCACTTTCCAGAATCAGGCGCAATTTTGATTCACTAGCGGCTAACTTTTGTTCTGCGTGTTTACGTTCAGTAATATCCATAAACGTAGCCAACAAATCAGTTTCAAAGAAAATCCCCGAAATCAACATGACCCGCACTTCGCCATTTTTGCAGGTAATGTGATATTCAGCAGGCTCTACGTCGGTATTGTTAGCCTGAGCCTTTTCAACCGCTGCCGTCCATTGTGTGATGACTTGTTGGCGATAATTTTCATCAGGATAAGCGTGTGCATACCAGAGATCTAGGCTGGAAATTTCCTCAAGCGTGTACCTAAAAACATCTCGAAAACGCTTGTTGATATAAACTAACTTGCCCGTGTTGCTTGCCAAACCTAATGGCAAAGGTAAGTATTCAATTAATGAGCGGAATTTTTGTTCACTTATCCGTAACTGATTTTCGATTTGCTTGCGCTGCGTAATATTTTCATGACTGACCACAACCCCTTTTTTTTCACCCAGCAGAGGCGCGACATACAAATAAAACCAATTTTGTTCCGTTTCTGAATGACAAGCATATTCAAATTCAAAGCTGTCTCTATCGCCTTCTAAGACAGAAGTAATGCCATATTGAATCATCATGGCTTCTTTGAGTTGCGCATATTTAAAAGCTTGTTGAAATAACTTGAAATAGTTATCGCCTCTGACAAAGCCTTTGTGTTCAGGCAATCCATTTTTTTCTGCAAATTTTAGCCACGATTGATTGGCTGAAAGTACAAAACCTTCTGAATCAATCACCGTAATATAAGAGGTAATCGAATCAAGAACACTATTGGTAAATGCTTGATTATCGTGTAATTTTTTTTCCAATTGTTTACGCTCGGTAATATCAATGACATATTCAATTAATTGATACACCTCACCTGCTGCATTAAAAATAGGATAAGCAAATATTTCAACGGTACGCCGCTCTCCTTTTTCATCATAATCCTGATGCTCAACCACAACGGGTTTTTTAGTTTGTGCGACTCTATTAACAGGGCAAAGATGCCCTTCGCTGGTCATACAAGGAAACTGTTGTTTATGGCTCAGTTGATAACAGGTTGTTTTATTTTTTATCCACTGTCCTGCACTTTTATTGGCGAGCAGCACGGTATAAGTTGCGGTATTAACAACATAAAATGGATGTGACAACGAATTGATAACATTCATTAACAGTGCGTGTTGTTCTTTTACGGTTTGATCGGCTTGTTTACGTTCGGTAATGTCTTCCACAATACAATGATGGCAAGGATTGTTATGTTCTTTAAACTGCATTTTGGCAACGGTTAAATTAATCCAAACAATTGAACTGTTGGCATGAATATAGCGTTTTTCCATGGTAAAACCGTTGGTTTTACCTGAGTTCATTAACGCCATATTCTTCAAATCCGTTTGAATATCATCAGGGTGAGTAATTGTCATCCAATCAATGCTTTGCAATTGTGCAGTGGTTAAACCAACAATGTGTGCATATTTTTCATTAGCGTTATAAATATGCCCTGTCAGCGAATCAATTAAAGCAATCCCAATCGGGGCTTGATTGAATAATGTTTTAAAACGCTCTTCACTTTTTGCCAATTCCTCGGTTATTTCTCCAGCCAGCCGCAAGGCTCTTCGGCGACCATTGAGCAATAGCCAGATAATAAAACCGAACAAAATACTGCTACTTATTCCTGTTCCTGCAATAAATATTGCCCGTTCTAAATTGAGTAAAATATCAAATTTGGGATGAGAATGAATATCAAGCGTCCAATAATGCCCCGCTACCATAATCGTTTTTACTTTTTTAAATAACGGTGGCTGTTTTTCTAAGGTTTTGGTATGACTTAAAAACAGGGCTTGCTCGGGTAAAACCAGCTCACCGTCATACAGCTCAATATCAATGGTTCCAAACTCCTCCAATACCCCTGTTACAAAGTCCTTCGCACGAAAAGGTGAATAAACCCAGCCGATTAAATTGGCACGGCGTTTTTCCAAGCTACTAACATCCGTGCCATTATGATAAACAGGCAAATACATTAAAAATCCTGCCTGTTTGTCTTTATCGGTTTCTTGTACCAACTGCACTTTGCCCGATAACACGACTTCATTTTTATCCACAGCTAGCTGCATGGCGGTGCGGCGTGTTGTTTCGCTGTACATATCAAATCCAAAAGCACGTTGGTTACGCCAATCAAACGGCTCTAAATAAACAATCGAGGTATAAAAGTCTCTGTCACCTGTAGGATGAATGTTGTAATGCGGAAAGCCTTGTTTTTGAATACGCAAAAGATGGAGCTGTTTTTCAGCCGCTGGCACAGCCATTGAAAAACCTAATCCTTGAATGCCTGGGTAAAATTTTTTTATTTCCAATGCTTCAACAAAGGCTTTAAACTCAGTACGTTCGACGGTTTTTGAACCTAAAAACAAACCTCTGCCACTGTGTAACAGTTGTGAATAATTTTTTATACGCGCTTTTATCTGAGTTTCTATCGCATACGCCTGAAAATCAAAATCCTGTTGCAATGCTTGTTTAGCTTCTAACATTGCAGTATTCCAAAGCTGATAGGTAATCGCTAACCCCGTGCATAAAACCAAAAATGGTAAAACCAGATTTAAAAATAAACTGGGGGTTTTTATTTTATTTCTAAGCGTGTTAATCATGGGCATAGTTTAGATTTGAGAAAATGTAAATTTCTACAAAGAGAGGATTAACGGGCGAAAATCGACTATCGCAGGATAATCGATTGCTTCCTTGATAGGTTTTGGACTATCAGGCTGACTGTCCATTAGTTGCAGGTACGGTATAACGGGATTTATTGAGTTAAATCAACTGGCTGAGTATGCAAACAGCTCACACACTTCACAAGCTTTATCCTCAAAAATCCTGTGTAAAGAAAATAATAAGAGTGCCATGATTTTCTCACTGAGTGGCTAAAAATGTCCTATTATAAGCAGTAACCGTCACTGGCGGTTTAAATGAAAGCGCGGATTTTTTGCCCCATTTTCATCACGCAAGCTCACGCGCTGGTTGCTATTTTTTCATGTTTAGGAGACTGCTATGGCAGAAGAACGCCGTGAACGCGATTTAATCCTCGCGCCCAATGAATATGCCTATATCTTGGATGAAACCAAGGGCAATATCGTCAACTATGTTGGCCCGCATAAAACCAGTTTAGCCAATACTGACCAACCCGTTGTTTTTAATGAGAAAACAAAACGCTTTGAACGCTGTAATCTCGACCGCGCCATTCAGCTATTTGCCATTGCCCCCGAAGGTTGGTATGTGGTGCAGAAAAATCCCGCGCAAGAGGGCAAAGCCCCAACCATTGGCACGGCTAATAGCCTGCCGCCATTGAATATTGGGCATAAAATCAACATCCCAGGGCCGGTGTCTTTTGCGCCATGGCCAGGGCAAATGGTGCGGGTTTTACAAGGGCATCGCCTGCGTTCCAATCAATATTTAGTGGTGCGGGTTTATGATGAAGAAGCGGCACGCAAAAATTGGAATTCTGCCGTCATTAAACCGCAAACCGCCAGTGCTGAAGGGGAAGTCGCTGAACTGTTTAGCGATGCGGTAAAAGCCGAAGAACTAACGGTAGGTAACTTATTGATTATTAAGGGAACTGAGGTATCGTTTTATATTCCACCGACGGGGATTGAAGTCGCGGCGGATAATACGGGCAATTATGTGCGCAATGCGATTACCTTAGAACGGTTGGAATATTGCATTTTGTTGGATGAAAATGGCAATAAACGCTATATCACCGGGCCATCGGTGGTGTTTCCTGAACCGACTGAGGCGTTTATCAGTAAAGATGGCTTAATTAAATTTCGTGCCATTGAGTTAAATGAAATCAGCGGTATTTACATTAAAGTGATTGCCCCGTATGAAGAAGACGGCAAAAAATACCAAGTTGGGGAAGAATTATTCATCACCGGCAAAGAGCGGATGATTTATTTTCCCCGCCCTGAACAAGCGATTATTCGTTATGGCGATCAGGAAATTCACTACGCGGTGGCAATTCCAGCGGGGGAAGCGCGCTATGTGTTAAATCGCTTGAGTGGACAAATTACCTTGCAAAAAGGGCCGTGTATGTTTTTACCCGACCCGCGCAAACAAGTAATTGCACGGCGGGTGCTAGACCCCAAATCGGTAGAAATTTGGTTTCCGGGTAATTACGAGGCGTTGGAATACAATCGGCGTTTAAAAGCCTTGAATAGCACCGATTTTGTGGATGAACAAGAGGTGCAAGCGTATTTGCAGCAAGAGCGGGAAGATTTTTGTACTGCCGCGCCTGCGCCAAAAATTGCCAGTGAAGAATTTAATCGTGAGCAGGATTTTACCCGTCCGCGCACCGTAACCTTAGATACCAAATATGAAGGCGCGGTGTCGATTGAAGTGTGGACGGGGTATGCGGTGATGGTGGTCAGCAAAAGTGGTAATCGTAAAGTCATTGTCGGCCCGCAAACCTATTTGCTGGAATATGATGAAACTTTACAAACCATTTATTTATCAACGGGTAAGCCGAAAACTGATGCCAATTTAATCAAAACCGTGTATTTACGCTCGCTGCATAACAAAGTGTCGGATTGCATTGAAGTGGAAACGGCAGATTTTTGTCCAGTGCAGTTATTATTATCTTACCAAGTCAATTTTGTCGGCGAGTCAAATACATGGTTTGATATTGAAAATTATGTCAAATTTCTCACTGACCATATTCGTTCCGTGCTGCGCTATGCGGTAAAAAAATACGGTATCGAAACGTTTTATGCTAACGCAATTGGCATTGTTCGCGATACGCTCCTTGGCGTGGCGAATGAATCAGGACAACGCACTGGCATGAGGTATCAGGAAAATGGAATGCACGTTTATGATGTTGAAGTATTGGACGTGACGATTCAAGACGACGATATTTCGCAATTATTGTTGCAAGCGCAACACAGCACCGTGCAGCAAACCTTGGAAATTGCCGCTGCACAGCGGGCGTTGGCGTTGCAGCAGCAAAAAGAGCAGATTGCGCAACAAATGCTCACCGCCAGCGCGACAACGCAGCAATTGCAGTTGGATATAGAAATTTCTCAGGTTAACAAGCAGTTAGAAGTCAATCTGGCTAAAATCAATAATGACATTTGCAGCGAAAAACAGCAATTAGACGCAGAACTTGCGCAACAAGCCACCTTGGATAGCATTAATCACGCCACCCTTGCGCGGACTAAAGCGCAGCAAGATTTAGATTTGGCAGTGGCGCAAGCACAATTGCAGCAACAATTAGAGGAATTAAGAGCCGGTGTTGCCGCAACGGTTGAGCAAGCGCAAGCGGTATCGCCGCAGTTTATTGCGGCAATGCAGGCGTTTGCCGATAAAGCCTTGGCAGAGAAGTTGGCAGCGAGCATGGCTCCGTTAGCGATTTTGGGCGGTAATAGTGTTGCCGAGGTGTTTTCGCAATTGGTTAAAGGCACGATTTTGGAGCGGGTTTTGATTGATACGCCAAATGAGGAATAATCATTTTCTTGGACACAAAATCGCTCTTGCTGGTTAAAAAGCACTACCCTTAAGTTTTAATAAAAGCCCTTTATAAACAAGCTATTAGCTGGCGAAAATCAACTATCGCAGGATAATCGCTGGTTTCTTTGATAGGTTTTTGACTATCCGGTTGACTGACCATCACACAGTGGGTTATTCCAAACTGCCGTGCAGATTTTAAAACGGGCAAACTGTCATCCACCAATAATGTCCGTTGTTTATCAAAGGGATGGGCTGTTTGCAACGCTTGCCAAAAGCCGTGCTGTTCTTTTGCCATGCCAAAATCATGCGCACAAACAATGGCATCAAAAAAGGGTTGCAAACAGGTTTTTTCCATTTTTAATTGCAAACTCGCCCGATGCGCATTGGTCACTAATAACACCTTTCGCTGTGACGCTTTCAAAGCCGTTAAAAACTCTAAAACGTGCGGCAATAGCGCAATCAGCCCTGCAATTTCTGTTTTTAAGCCCACAATATCCAGCTGCAAAACCTGTGTCCAATAATCCAAACAGTACCATTCGAGCTTTCCTTCCATTGCCTTAAAGCGCGGTTGTAATTGCTGCTGGGCTTGTTCAAGGGATAAACCGTGTTTTTGCGCATAACGCAAAGGGACAAATTCTAGCCAAAAATGATTGTCAAAATTCAAATCTAGCAACGTGCCATCCATATCTAACAAAATCGTGTCACACAATGTCATATTAATCATAAAAGTGGGGTATATTTAGTGTTATTACAGAACTTATCATCATAAACTAATGTCTCAAAAACCAACAATCCTGCGCCGCACCCTTGTGGCACAAACTCGCTTATTTACCGTTGAAGGTTTGGAAATAGAATTTAGCAATGGACAAAAGCGCGATTATGAACGGCTTAAACGAAGTTCTGCTGGCGGCGCGGTGTTGATTGTTCCGATGTTAGATGCAGAAACGGTGCTGTTAATCCGTGAATATTCAGCGGGGGTAGACCGCTATGAACTGGGCTTGCCAAAAGGTAAAATAGATACGGGCGAGTCGGTGTTGGAAGCGGCAAATCGTGAACTTAAAGAGGAAGTGGGCTATGGGGCGCGGCAATTACAGTATTTAATGAGTCTGTCACTTGCGCCTGCCTATTTTGAACATACGATTGAAGTGGTGCTAGCGCAAGAACTGTATCCTGAAAAATTAGTAGGGGATGAACCCGAAGAGCTGGAGGTGATTCCGTGGAAACTCAATCAAATCAAGGCACTCTTAGCCACAGGTGAATGCAGCGAAGCCCGTTCCATTGCGGCTTTATATTTATGCCGTGATTATTTTCGTGCTTTAGAAAAAAGATAACCCATGTCCGATTTAGACACGCTTAAAATTATAGAAGCCCAACTCAACGAATCGCTTACTCCCTGTGCGCTTGATACCCTTATGCACGGCAATGCGCGTTGTTGTTATGCCCTCAATGAAACCGAGCAAGTGATTGGGTTAAATTTACAAAATTGCCAATTAAGTAATATTAATTTCTTAAAACGATTTAAACAGCTTATTAGGCTTAATCTTAATTTTAATAAAATCAGCAAGCTATCGGCTTTAAAAGAATTGTATTTTTTAAAACAACTCACTATTCAAAAAAATGCTATTAGCGATATGTCGCCATTAAAACCACTGATTAATTTACAGTATCTCAATTGCCAAGATAATCAAATCAGCGATTTAAAATTTTTAAAAGAATTAACGCAATTAACCTCGCTAAACTGTCAAGCCAATCAAATTAGCCAGCTGAATGTATTTGAATTAAATAACTTAAGCAGTTTAAACCTAAGCTCAAATAAAATCACTAATATCAGTGCGTTAAGCGTATTGCAAAACCTTACTGTATTAAATATTAATTCAAACAATATTAATACCTTTCATTCATTAGAACATCTTGATACCTTAGTTGAGTTAGATTTACGCTTTAATCAACTACAAAAAATTGAACCCTTAGCTCAGTTAAAAAAGCTCCATACTTTATATTTAAGCTCCAATGAAATCAGTGAGCTTGAACCTTTACAGGAATTAACACAATTAAGTCGGCTTTTTTTAAGCAGTAACAAAATTAGTCAATTACAGCCTTTGCAAAAATTACATAATTTAATTGAACTGGATTTGCGCTTTAATTATATTGTTGATTTAAGCCCCTTAGAACAATTAACCCAGCTTAATTTACTGTACTTAGAACATAATCAAATTCGGGATATAGCCGTTTTAAAAAATTTACAAAATTTAAGTTTAATTAATTTACGCAATAATCAAATTAAAGAAATTGAAGCGGTGCGGCATTTGTCAAATTTACAACAACTTTATTTAAGTCAAAATAAAATTGAAATCTTAGCAGAGTGGATTGTTGATTTGAATTTAAAAGTCAAATGGAGTATCGGCGGTGATGGGATTAGTTTAAGCGGCAATCCTATTAGCATTCCGCCACAAGAAATTATTTGCCAAGGCAATAGCGCGATTAAAACCTATTTTAAAGCGATGGCTCAACAACAGCGTGGCTATTTAAATGAAGTGCGGGTGTTTTTAGTGGGGGAAACAGGGGTAGGAAAAACCTCTTTAGCCCGCCTATTGCGGGGCGAAGCCTTCAATGCACAAGAGCCAAAAACGCAACACCTTGCCATTGGGCATTTGCAATATGCAGATATTAAATTGCATTTGTGGGATTTTGCAGGCGATAGTATTTTTCAAGCCTCCCAACGCTTTTTTTTCAGCGCGAATACGGTTTATATTTTAGTCGTCGATGCCAGCTCACATAAAAGTTGTGCATATTGGCTGAAAAAAATCGCTTATTTTGCCAATGACGTGCCGATTTTAGTGGTGTTTAATAAAGCGGATAAGGCGCAGAATCATGTGATTGATTCTAATGGGTTAATAAAACTGTATTCAGGATTGAATGAAAACAGTTTTTTTACCCTTTCCTGCGCTAAAGATATTGGTGTAAGTGGTTTTAAACAAATTCTACTGCATACAATTAAGCAATTGCCCATGATTAAAAATTCAACTTTAGCTAGTTGGTTACATATTAGATCGGCATTATTGGAAAGACAAAAGTCACAACCGTTTATTTCACAGAAAAACTATCAACAGTTGTGTGAAAAATATGGATTAGAAGAACCTGAAAATCAGCAGCAATTAGCCCAATTATTGCATCAATTAGGCGTGTGTCTTTATTTTGAAAAAAACGCTCTTTCAGGGGCTTATTTAATTGAACCAACTTGGTTTATTTATCATTTGCATGGGTTATTAACGCGAAAAGAATTAGTGCATAATCATGGTAAATTTTCTTTAAGGTCATTAATGAAGCTAGCAAAACAACAAAATAGACAGCCCGTGTTTTCTGTTAAAAAATATCGGTATTTTATTCAGCTTCTTTTGAAACAACAGATGGTTTATTTAGACAATAGCCGAGATTTATTTATGCCAGAATTGTTTTCCCTTCAACAGCCTGTATTTGAGTTTAATCAGAAAGATGGCTTGCGATTTAGGTTTTATGTTTATTATTTAGATGATGCGCTGCTGAATCAATTGATTGCTGCACTGCATGAAGATGTGGTGTTAGGCTGGAAAACAGGGGGGTTATTAAAAAATGAAGCGTTAAATAGCGAGGCATTAGTGAAGATTGATTTTGCAGAAAATAAAATCACGCTGTGTGTAACAGGGGATAAAAAACGGGCTTATTTTGCCCAGATGCAGCAAGTATTGCAATCCATTGTCATGCTCAAATAAAAACACTACGAAAATAAAAAGTTAGCAGCGGCAAAGTCTTAATTCCTTCTAAACAGGGCAAACAAATCCCCCCGCTTACGCTTCCCCCCTTTAAAAAGGGGGGTTAGGGGGGATTTATCCCTTCTAAACAGGGAAGCCATTCAAACATAACAGACATCATGACTATGTTTGGTTACAAATTGTCTTAATCCCTTCTAAACAGGGAAGCCATTCAAACATGACAAAATCTAATAAGGTAGCAATAATAATGTCTTAATCCCTTCTAAACAGGGCAGCCATTCAAACGGATAGACCATGACGGGACAGTCTTTACCAAGGGTCTTAATCCCTTCTAAACAGGGCGCGTTTGCATGGCGCACACAGAATGCCACAAGCGATTAATGCAGGTCAATTTTTTATGCCACTTCCCGCGCCGCTTCTTCGAGAATAGTTTCCGAAACACCGCGTTTT
>JAIFMS010000064.1 GCA_020048335.1 Methylococcaceae bacterium
GTGTTGTTTTTACAAGGAAAATCCGAGGTTTTAATCAATCAGCTTATTGATAAAATGACCCAAGCCGCAACCGCATTGCAATTTGAGCAAGCCGCAGCCATTAGAGATAAAATCCAGCGATTGCGTACCATTTTGGAAAAAAATCACGTTCATGGTGAACGCGGTGATGTCGATATTGTGGCGTGTGCCAGTCAAGCAGGGGTGGCGTGTGTGCAGGTATTTTTCATTCGCGCAGGACAAAATTTAGGCAACCGCTTGTTTTTTCCTAAATTAACTGCCGCTGACAGTGAGCCTGCTACGGTGTTGCAGGCTTTTATTCCGCAATATTATTTAGAACGCCCCTTGCCCGCTGAAATAATTATCAGCCATCCACTGCTAGAAACCGATTTATTAAGCGCGGCATTAACCCAGCAAGCAGGTTATGCTGTGACCTTGACGGTACAAGTACGCGGTGAACGGGCGAAATGGCTACAACTGGCAACCGTCAATGCAGAAAATGCCTTATACAGCCAGCTTGCCGATAAACAAAATACCGCCGCCCGCTTTGTCAATTTGCAACAGGCTTTAGGCTGTATTCAAACACCACAGCGGCTCGAATGTTTTGATATTAGCCATACCCAAGGAGAATGCACGGTTGCCTCGTGTGTGGTTTTTACCCAAGAAGGGGCATTAACAACCGCGTATCGGCGTTTTAATATCACAGGCATTACTCCAGGTGATGATTATGCCGCGATTTATCAAGCGGTTGCACGGCGTTTTAAACGGATTAAACAAGGGCAATTTCCTGTTCCTGATGTGTTATTGATTGATGGTGGGAAAGGACAAGTGCAGCAAGCGCAAAAGGCAGTGAGCGAAGTGGGGTTAAACAATGTTATGATAGTCGGGGTTGCAAAAGGTGTTGAGCGTAAAGCAGGGATGGAAAAGTTAATTTTGCTCAATCAAGAACAACCACTGGTGCTGGCTCGTGATGCTGGCGCGTTGTTACTGATTCAACAAATTCGCGATGAAGCACACCGTTTTGCTATTACAGGACATAGACTGCGCCGCGCTAAAGCCAAAACACAGTCGGTTTTAGAATCCATTGCAGGACTTGGCCCGAAACGACGGCAACGTTTATTAAACCAGTTTGGCGGACTGCAAGGCATCTCACGCGCTGGCATAGAAGCACTTTGCAGTATAGATGGCATTAGCCAACCCTTGGCACAACGAATTTACGACACATTTCACCCTCAAAATGGCAGTTGAATTTACTTTACCGACTTATTTAACCTTTCTGCGGATTGCACTCATCCCATTACTTGTGGTGGTATTTTACTTGCCTTGGCACTATGCAAACACCGCGTGTACTGTGATTTTCATTATTGCAGGTTTTACCGACTGGCTGGATGGCTATTTAGCCCGAAAAATGGCGCAAGAAACCGCTTTTGGTGCTTTTCTTGACCCAGCCGCAGATAAACTGATGGTCGCTTTTGTGTTGGTTTTACTGGTGCAAACTGAAAACAGTATTTTTTTCACTCTGCCTGCGGCGATTATTATTGGCAGAGAAATTACCATTGCTTCGTTGCGGGAATGGATGGCAGAAATCGGGCAACGCGCCAAAGTTAAAGTTTCACAGTTAGGCAAATGGAAAACCACCGCTCAAATAGCTGCAATCACCTTATTATTATATGGCGAAAATTTTGCAGGTTTACCCACTAAAACATTAGGTTATTGGCTACTCTATATTGCGGCTATTTTAACGCTTTGGTCAATGGCAAGTTATTTAACCGCCGCTATTGCCACTTTAAAAGAATAGCCTATCCTTCAACAAGTCGTTTTAAAACGTGCTTGATCCTTTCAAAAACATAAAAACAGAACGCTGTAAGATAAAAAAGTATGGATAAGGAAAAAGAAAACACGCAAAAAAAAGTGGTCACGCAGGATGAAATATTACAAGTGGCACTTAAACTCTTTGCCAAAAAAGGCTATTTTAATACCTCCCTGATAGATATAACCGAGGCGGTGGGCATAAAAACTCCTGCGGGGATTTATCAGCATTTTAAAAATAAACAAGCCATTGCCACGGCGTTATATGGCAATATTTTAGATAGCTTAAGCATTTCTATTGATGATATTCGCCGCCGCAATCGGAAAGCCAGCGAGCAATTGCGCGAGATTGTGGATTTGCTATTTAAACTAACCGATGAAGCCCCCGATGTGATGCAGTTTTTACTGCTGGTGAAAATTGATGAGTTTTTACCCGATGAAAAACGCCTCTTAGATAGTGCGCCGTTTCTGAAAATAAAAAAAATCTTTCAAAATGGAATTCGTGACGGTGAATTACGCAGTTTAGACCCGTTATTGGCGTACACCTATTTTTTCGGCGTTATCAGCTATACCTTAAAAATGATTTTAACAGGCGATTTAGCCAAAGAAGCCGACAGTTATCAAGCGCAAGCGTGGTTAGTGGCATGGAATGCCGTGGTTAAAAAATAACCTTTTTCCAAGGTACGCAAATTCAAGCGATAACGGCACTACTTGAATTTGCGTTTTGGGCAACTTAGCTTTTTTATTTAGCTGACAACAAGCATTAGCACAAAAAAAACGCCGCCTAAACCTGTTGAAATTAAAGTCATTTTGCGAAATTTCGGCAATTGCCACGCCATCATAAAACCACTGACCAGCAAAAAAAGTAACACCACTGCCAGTAGCGTGGCATAGAGTTTAAAGACCACGCCACCTTTTGCTTTATGTAACTGCACAAAATGGCGATGCCAACTATGGTTTTTTATTTTCAACTCGGCAATAAAGGGGGCGGCGGTCGGCTCTAAAACCACATCTTTACTTGCTCCTGTCCATTCTAATTGAAAAGAATTTCCCAATTTTTTTAAGTTAGCACTTCCGCTAGGCACGGCGATGTCCTGTTTTCTAAACGCCTGTTCCACCACCGTGACAAGAGAGCCTAATTGCTCTTGCAGCGGTTGTTGTAACACGATTTTTTGCGCCACCGTGTCAGAATCGCCTTTTATTCCCCAAGTGTACAAAGCCCCTGTGACAAAAAATAAGATGGCAACTGGCAATATAAAGACTGCCAATAGCACATGGGCTTTCATTAATACCATTCGATCAATCATACTTTTCTTCTCCTTCGTTAGTGATTTTTTAGCTCAATCCCAAAATTTTTTGATAAGTGTCTTTATCCGATTGATAACACTTGCAACAAACCGCTTCCAACCCCGCACGATTTAGAATAGTAATATCGCCACGATGATAGCAAATGAGCTTTTGCTTTTGTAGCGAACTTGCGGCTTTGGTGATACCAACGCGCCGCACCCCTAACATATACGCTAAAAAGACATGAGTAATACGAAAGTGACTGGTATGCGCCCGGTCTTGTGTCATTAACAGCCAACGCGCCAGACGCGCTTCGACCAGATGAAAGCGTGTGCAAGCTCCGGTGAGCGCGAGTTGCTTTATCCTCACATACAGATAGCGATTTAAAAGTTGTTGCAATGCTGGGCTTTGTGCCAATTGCTGCCGAAACGATGCGGTGGTAATCCGAAAGGCAGAGCCTGCACCCTGCACCAGCGCACGAAACGGCGAGGTATCTACATTCAGCAGTAAAGTAGCACCTAGCATCCCTTCATTACCGCTAAGTCCAACTTCCAAATTCGTATTGTCGTCAACTGGCGTTAGCAAAGAAATAAAGCTTTTGATAGGAAAATAAACGTGCGAAATAATTTCCCCTGCCTGATACAGTTCTTCGGCAAATACCAGTTCCACTGTTTCGGCATCACTCAATAACGCTTCACGGTCTTTTTCAGGCAAGGAGGCTAACAGCAAATTGATTTGGGAAACGTTTAAAAGGGATAACATGGACTCTCTCCTTATAATGTATGTAAAAACCCAACAAGGGCATACAAGAATCCCAAACCAAAGAAGTCCTTATGTTAATCATTGTGTGGGCAGGGGTCACTTAACCTGACCCGCACCTTAACATAGAAGGATAGAGCAATCTGTTTGTTAGCGTACATTAGACATCGCTCACAGCCTCGCGATAACAGGAAGCGCGGGGAGTAAACGGTCAGTTTCAGTTTTAACCACCTGATAACATTCGCAAACGCGCTCTTCCAATCCTACCCGATTCAGTATGGTAATACGCCCGCGATTGTAATGAATCAAGCCTGCCTGTTGCAATTTTCCAGCCGCTTCTGTGACGCCTTCACGGCGCACCCCTAACATATTGACAATCAATTCCTGCGTCATGATTAATTCATTTGAATCCAGCCTATCCAGACTTAACAACAGCCAGCGACACAGTTGCTGGTCAATGGAATGATGGCGATTACAAACCGCCGTCTGTGTCATTTGACTAATCAGCGATTGCGTATAGCGCAGTAACAAACGCAACATCGGCCCATGTTGCAGAAACGATTTTTGTATTAATGACCCTTTTAGCCGATAAGCGTAACCTGCACTTTGTACCACCGCTCGATTTGGCACAGAACCACCGCCCATAAACAAGGCGATACCAATAATGCCTTCATTACCCACCACCGCAATTTCAGCCGATGCGCCATTTTCCAACACATACAGCAGTGAAATGATGCAGGTTACCGGAAAATAAACGTACAGCAATTGACCGCCCGATTCATACAATGCCTCGCCTAGCGGTAACTTAACTTTTTCCAAATGGGGTAAAAAAGCCTCGTATTCTTGTTTAGGTAAAGCCGCTAAAAGATGATTTTGTGACGGTGTGTGTTGGGTATTCATTAGGTACTCACTCTTAAATGAAGGGGTTATAAGCTTAAGCGCAATTTTTTGTGCCAATAGCCGCATAAAAGCTAAATCTTGCAGTATTACAGATTTAGGTTATTTGTTATGTTCGCTATCGCACATAAGCTGTTAAATAGCTGTCACTGTCAATAATTTTGCAGGTGAAAATAGAAAACTAAAATTATCACGGAAAAAACGGTGCGTACGCTAGCAGACAGACAGGCTGGAAAAAAATCAAAATAATGGCTGATACAGAGGCTAAAAACCCTGTATCCGTGCGTGGGCTACTTGTCGTTTAAGTGATGCCGCGCTTTTTTACTCCAAATGATGGGGAAACAGTATGTCTGAAAAAAACAGTTCAGCGGTTGGACTTTTTAACACGCACGAAGATGCCGAAGTGGCTGTCAAAGAGCTAGAAACCTGTGGCTATGATATGAAAACGCTGTCGGTGATTGGCAAGGATTATCACACCGAAGAAAATGTTATCGGTTATTACAACATCGGCGACCGCATGGCATCGTGGGGTAAGTTCGGACTTTTTTGGGGCTGGATTTGGGGGCTGTTTTTAGGGTCTGCCTTTTTTATAATTCCAGGCATAGGGCCTGTTATAGTCGGTGGGCCGTTAGTCGCTTGGATAGTGGGCGCACTTGAAACCTCACTGGTAGTGGGAGGGATTTCAGCGTTTGGTGCCGCCTTGGCAAGTATTGGCATTCCTAATGACAGCATTGTTAGATACGAAACAGCTTTAAAAGTGGATAAATTTCTGCTTATCGTGCATGGCACAACCGAGGAAGTTGAAAGAGCCAAAGATATTTTGATACAAAATAAAGCCGAAGAAGCTTATGTCCATGACTATTTAGTGAAACATAACTTATAAACCTCGCTCAACTGCTCATAAGCGCGTTCATTCACAAAGAACGCGCTTTTTTTATTTTAGGAGAATCTTTGATGAATTTTAGCATTGAGCCCTTATTGGCTTTGATAGTCGGTATCTTAATTTTAATGGTGCCACGGTTTTTAAATTATTTCGTTGCCGTTTATTTAATTGTCCTAGGTGTTTTGGGGCTGATGCACCATGTCAATATCACCTAGCCAGCATTTTTCTTATTAACGATATGTTCGTTACCGTACTGACTACCTTATCTTTAGTGGGTATTCTTTAGACTAAGCCTTGGAAATCAAACGTTCCACGCTTTGGTTATAACTATCAGGTTATAGCTAACTTATCAGGAGAGACCCATGAACAAAGATCAAGTAAAAGGCAAATTTAAAGAAGCCAAAGGTAAAGTCAAGGAAGCGGCGGGCGTTGTGCTAGATGACAAAAAGTTGGAAGCAGAAGGCAACGTACAGAAAAATATCGGCAAGGCTCAATCAGGCTTTGGCAATCTAAAAGAAAATATTAAAGACAGCCTGTAAGTAGTTATTTGTAGGCTGGGCTAGCACTCAACCTACAAATTATCTAAACCGCGTACCTAAATCGGGTACGCCGCTACGGAGAAGCCATCATGCTTGAAAGTATCGCTATCATCCTAATTGTCCTCTGGATATTAGGTTTGGTTTCTGCCTATACACTGGGCGGATTTATTCACATCTTATTAGTTGTCGCTATTGTTATGATTTTGGTGCGTGTGATTCAAGGGCGGCGAGTCCTTTAACAGCATAGCCCCTTGAAATTGTTGTCTGACTTTCAAGCTTTTTATGTTAGGAGAAACAAAATGAATGCTGCCAATATGCTTGTAGTTGCATTAATTATCAACGGTATTCTGGGACTGATGTATAGCCGTTTTGACTATGCCAGGGAAACTCAGGAAGCCAAAATAGGGGCATTGGAATTATCTGTTAAAAAGTCACACACTGTTTATATTCCAGTTTGGGCAAGTATCACCGCAATCATTGCAGGTAACGGTCTGTTACTGTTTGCCAATAAAAAAACCAGTACCTGAATACTATTCAATGCACTCAAAACTAGCCACGAGTAAGCCACAGTGTCTTTAACTGCGGCACGTTAATTCTTACCATCAAGGAGTTATTGTTATGAAAAAACCTTCTTTACTGCTTATTCTCCCTTGCATTCTATTAAGTCATCTAACGTTTGCAGAAGACTTTGCTATGCAGGCACACAGCCAAGGCGATGTCACTTTCATCAGTGGCGGGGTGGGGATTGAGGAACAAAATACGCTCCGCGCTATGCAGATGGACTATAACCTGAATCTGTTGTTTTCGGTGCAGGGAACAGGCAAATATCTCAGTAACGTAAAAGTCATTATTACAAATTCACAAGGCACCGTTTTTTTAGACACGGTTGCCAATGGTCCTAAACTGTTCGCCAATCTCAAACCAGGGCATTACATCGTAACGGCTAATCAAGGTGACCGTGTTGTTCGTAAAACCGTCACAATCGGCGCCCACAGAAGTTCGTTGTATTTTACTTGGCCTCAAAACTAACCCTTATTTTTTATTATTTGGAACATTCCCATGCAACACTTTATTAAATTTTTTGCCGCTTTCTTTTTAACCCTGAGCTTACTTGCGGCGGGCGGTTGTGCATCAACGTCAATACAGGAAGGGACAGGCGAGTATGTTGACGATACTGTCGTTACCAGTAAAGTAAAGGCCGCTATTTTGGGCGAAACGAGCTTAAGTTCTGCTGAAATTAATGTCGAAACATTTAAAGGCACCGTTCAGCTTAGCGGGTTTGTTAATTCCCAAGCCGATATTAACAAAGCTATCGCGATAGCGCGTCGTGTCACAGGTGTGACTTCTGTTAAAAATGATATGCACCTTAAATAAGAGGACTCATTGTGAAAACCACAGCCGAAGAGAATCAAACCATGAAAACAACAACCGATAAAGTCGCCAATTTTGCACATGAGACCGTTGACGCGCTTGCCGACGCATCTAATCAAGCCAGAGCCTCATACGATGAAAAAAGCGACCAACTGATGAACGCCGAGCAACAAGCGATGAAAGAGTGCCAAACATACATCCGTGAAAATCCAGTGACCTCTCTGGGGCTTGCGGTTGCAGGCGGTTTTTTACTAAGCCGATTGTTGAGTCGTTAACTGACTCAAACAGAGACCTCTGCGTTTTTTAAAACCGCAAAGGTTTGTTATTTCAACATCAAAATTACCATAGAGAAATTTATTATGAACACAGCCGACAAAGTAGCGCATCTTGCACAAGATGCCGCTGATAGCGTTACCAGTGCAGGTCATCAAGCCAAAGCCGCGTTTGATGAAAGAAGTGACCAACTCTTACACGCAGAACAGCGTGCAGCGAAAAAATGCCGTGGTTATGTTCGCACCAATCCAGTGACATCATTGGGAATTGCTGCAACAGCCGGCTTTTTGGTGGGCAGTTTATTAGGCATAAGCCGTCGTTAAACAGTTGCTATTATGAGACCAAACGCAGCCAATGATGCCACGACACCGCATAATGAACCTATCGATTCCAACGTGTTAAACGATGTTCAGTCATTATGGCATGAGCTGCGGGGGGTCATCTATGAACACCTTCGGCTTGCCGCCTTAGAAACGCGGCGAGCAGGCGAAAGTCTAGTGATGATGCTTGTTGCAGGTATTTTGGTTGCTGTGTTACTGATTGGCGTGTGGTTAGGAATAATGGCAGCGGGTGTGCTGATGTTCATCGAACAAGGCATGATGGCAAGTACCGCTCTATTGTTTGTGGTTGTAGCCAATTTGCTAATCGTTTTACTACTCTGTGGTGTAATTCGCCAGAAGAGTTATTACCTACAATTTCCTGCCTTGCTGGGTAGTCTTAAGGCTATGCCAGCAAAACAAAGGACTAGGGATGAGCCATGACGCATTATTTTAACCCCGCTTCCTCGATGAATGCCCAAATCAAGAATACCGAACAGCACATACTCAACCATCAACGAGCTATTGATAGTCGTACAGAGGCACTGGCTGAAAAAATACAGCAACAAAGGGTTAAGCCTGCCAACTTGCTACTGGCGGCGAGTGTTGGGTTTATAGTCGGTGAACTGACGCAGTGTCGCTGTGGCAAGACGAGTCATCCACACGCTACAGAAACATCACCGTTAGAAAACGCGCTAAGTCTTATCGGTTCTGTCAAAACTTTATACGCGGCATTGCCCTTGGTGTTGATGATAAAGTCGCTATCAAGCCGACAAGTTTGAACAAGCTATAAAGATGAAGCCATTTAACAGTAGCGGCATCACCCTGTTGTAAGCACTTCCGTTTTTTATAACGGTTTTCAATTTCTCTCATTGGAGAACTCTCATGTCAGTTAGCGCAATTTTACTTGTCCTTGTTATCTTAATGTTAGTTGGCGCACTTCCTACTTGGCCACATAGCCGCGAATGGGGTTATAGACCTTCTGGCGGTCTTGGATTGGTGCTGATTATTTTGTTGATTCTAATTTTATTGTAGTGATTTACGGTGGATTGATAAGTAAATCCACCCTTGATATTTATTTACTCCGTACATGATAAAAGTGTTTTAGAAAACGCACTAGGATTTGATAACTGTAGCAATCAGTCTTGTGTTATCAAGATACCCACCCTTTTAAAAATTAGGAAAATAGCATGAAAAAATTAATTCCCCTTGTCGCTGTATCTTTGTTGAGCTTGACACTCGCGAATGTTGCTTATGCAGCGGATGTTCTGGATAAACAAAAGGAAGTTGCAGAAAAACAACAGGAAGTTAAAGCCGCCCAGAAAGAACTTGTACAAGAAAATAAAAAGGAAGCGGTCGAGCGAGGTCAGGAAGCGAATGAGTCAATGCAGCAAATTAGCAGAGCCAGTAAAATCATTGGCACGAATGTGAAAGATGCCAAAGGTGACAAGTTGGGTGACATCAAAGACTTGGTACTTAATCCAGAAAGCGGTCAAATGGCTTACGCAGTGGTGTCTTTTGGTGGTGTATTCGGTGTTGGTAATAAGTTATTTGCGGTGCCATGGAAAGCTCTGCATTGGACACGCGCGAAAGAATATTACACCCTTGACTTGGATAAGGCGACTTTGAAAAAAGCACCAGGATTTGATAAAAAGCATTGGCCAGACAGTGCCGATAAATGGGAACAGCAACGCGAAGGACTTGATCAGTTTTATCAAGTTAATCCTTAACACCAATATCAGGAGTCAGATTTCTAAGTCAATACTGTTGAATCAAAAGCCTGACTTCTGCCCTCACAAGCACCCGCATCTACAAAGTTTATCTCTGTAATTGCTTCTTCAAATGGCATTTCATTACTCTCAGAAAATCATGGATTACACGCATTGGAAATCACAAATAAGACCGTTCAGTAAAACTTTTTTCAAAGGTTTAATCGCTATTATTCCGCTAGTTTTCACGCTTTATTTACTGTTTTGGCTGGCTGGCAGTGCTGAATTAATGTTAGGGCATATCTTTAAATTTTTCTTACCCGATAGCTGGTATATAAAAGGCTCAGGCTTTGCTTTAGGGGTTGCCGCCGTATTTTTTTTCGGTGGCTTTTTGGAATCACGCACTTTTCGCAGGTTGTTCCATATTTTTGAAGAACTGGTCATTCAAATTCCGTTTATTAAAAACATCTATATCACCGTCCGCGATTTTAGTTCGCTTTTTTCACATGAAAATAGAAGTAAATTTACTCAAGTGGTTTTGGTTAATGTACCACCAGGCAATGGTCAACAAATCGGTTTTATCACAGTGTTGAATTTTGATGAGGTTTTGCCGACTTTTATTGCTGACGATCAAGTCGCTGTTTATTTGCCCTTCAGTTATCAGATGGGCGGCAATACGGTGATTATGTCGCGTGAAAATGTCACCGAAATAGATATGTCGGTTGAGAATGCAATGCGGTTTATCGCAACGGCTGGCGTGGTTGGCAATACCAATGAGGACAAAAGCGGCATCCATTCAAAAGAGTCTATTTCTTATAAACCCGCCCGTTAAAAGCGTATTCATTATCTGTGTTTTACGATTTAAACACCGCTCGCCGTTAAATTTTTCAAACTCCCACTTGACCACGTCGTGATTTACGGTGGATAAATAAATGAATCGACGCTTGCTATTTATTTGTTTAAAGCGGTTTTGTAAGAGCTTTTCCTTATGTTCGATAGCGTACCGACAAAATTTTAGTTTACCGTTAATCTGACTTCCTGGGTTGTCATAAACGTAGCCCTAATTAATCTCGTCATCGAGATACCAATAAACTCAGTCAGTTGGAGAACAGTATGCAAACAGCCGTTGAAGCTAAAAAAGAGACACTTGTGGAAAAAATAGTGGACGTTCAAGTAGCCAAGCAAAATCTTGATCACGAAATTAGAAAGGAATCCATTGAACAATCTCAAGACTATAACAAGTCCATGCAGCAGGTAAGCCGGGTCAGTAAAATTCTGAGTACGGTAGTAAAAAATGTCACAGGAGACAATCTTGGTGAGATTGAGGATTTAGTGCTTGATCCAGAGAGTGGTCAAGTTGCCTATGCCGTTGTGACCTTTGGCGGTGTTTTTGGTATCGGTAATAAATTGTTTGCCGTGCCATTCCAAGCATTGCGTTGGGTTCGCGATGAAGAATATTACGTTCTTAACTTAGCTAAAAGTGTTTTAGAAAACGCACCAGGATTTGATGAAGACCATTGGCCAAACAGTTTAAGTAAATGGGATCAGCAACGCGAGGAACTTCATCAGTTTTATCAAGTCAAATCTTAATAGAATAGGACATCAAAGTCATGCAATTAGGTCAATGCGGTTGACTTAAAAGCATGACTTTTTTACATAAGCCTCTGCTAGCATCCATTCACAGCACGGTTATACTGATTAAAACATTAACCAAATATTTTTATCAACTCCGTCACCGCCTGCATAAAAAAATCAATCTCCGCTTTTGTGTTATACATCGCAAACGAAGCGCGTGCCGTTGCAGGAATTTCAAAAAAATCCATCACAGGCATGGCGCAATGATACCCTGCCCGAATCGCAATGCCTTGGCTATCTAGCAGCGTGCCAATATCGTGTGGATGGATTTTATCAAGGGTAAATGACAAAATCGCCCCTTTTTCAGCCGCTTGCCCAATAATAGTCAAGCCCTTGATTTTCATCGCTTGTTCAGTCGCATAAACCAATAATTCATGCTCATAATCAGCAATTGCTTCGATGTCAATACTATTAATATAATCAATTGCCGCCCCTAAACCCACCGTATCGGCAATGCTGGGTGTTCCTGCTTCAAATTTATGCGGCAAACCTGCATAAGTGCTTTTCTCAAACGTCACGGTGCGAATCATATCGCCTCCCCCTTGATAGGGCGGCATGGCTTCTAATAACGCTTGTTTGCCATACAACACCCCAATCCCAGACGGCGCGTAGAGTTTATGTCCCGAAAACACATAAAAATCGCAATCCAAAGCCTGCACATCAATTTTTAAATGTGGAATCGCTTGCGCACCGTCGAGTAAAACAGGAATGCCTTTCGCATGAGCGGCGGCAACCATTTTTTTCACTGGATTGACAGTGCCAAGTGCATTAGACATCTGCGTGACCGCAACTAACTTGGTTTTATCCGAAAGTAATTTTTCAAATTCAGAATAAAGCAACTCGCCATTTTTATCTATTGGAGCAACTTTCAATACCGCGCCTGTTTGTTCGCAGAGCATTTGCCAAGGGACAATATTGGCGTGATGCTCCATTGCGGTGATTAAAATTTCATCACCTGCTTTAATATTGGCTTTACCATAAGTATTAGCCACTAAATTAATCGCCTCCGTTGCACCACGGACAAATATAATTTCTTTTTCACTTTTTGCATTAATAAAATTTTGCACTTTCTCGCGTGCTAATTCATATTTATCTGTGGCGCGTTGGCTCAAAGTATGTACGCCGCGATGGATATTGGCATAATCTTGCCGATAAAAGTCGCTGATACAATCAATGACCTGATTCGGTTTTTGACAACTTGCCGCATTATCAAAATAGATTAACGGCTTGTTGCGGATTGTTTGTTCTAAAATAGGAAAATCTGAACGAATTTTAGCTATTGGAAAAGTAGTCATTATTAAGTTATGATTTCAGTCACGTTAGTTGAAAATTACAGCAGACGGTTTTATCGTCAACCCTTTTTTAAGCGATGTTATTAAGTTGATACCATGATGACAACAAGCAACACAGTCCGCAAACATTTAACCGATATTTATGAATGGCAACGTTTAGGCGAGGCCAATATTTTTACACCCAACAGCCACCTTGAACTCATTGATGGAGAGATTTTAGAAATGGCACCAATAGGTTTTTATCATGCAGGGCATTTAAAACGATTAAACCAACTTTTTAGTCGTCTATTAACACAGAACCAAGCGGTTATCAGTATTCAAGACCCATTACAATTAAGCGATTTATCCGAACCTGAACCTGATTTTATGTTGTTGCGTCCCGACACGGATGATTACATGAGTCGCCACCCCAACGCAAACGATGTGTTATTGCTCATCGAAGTGGCAGACAGTTCGCTTTATTATGACCAAAACGAAAAACTGCGCCTCTATGCACGTCATGCTATCGCTGAATATTGGTTGCTGAATTTAAATGATTATTGTCTGGAAGTTTATCGCCAACCCCATAATAATTTATATCAACAAAAAACCACCTTACGCAAAGGCGATACCATTACATTATCACAATTAAATACCATTACCCTTAATATAAGCGACATTTTGTCGAATTAATCAATCGGCAATATTTGTAACAATTGTTTTTGCAATAAAGCTTTCAACGGCTCGAAACTAATTTTATCCACCATTTCATTCGCAAAGGCAAAAGTTAAAATATGTTTTGCTGATTC
>JAIFMS010000063.1 GCA_020048335.1 Methylococcaceae bacterium
TCTCTAACTTATCTAAATAATTTTCTGCATTACTATCAAACAAGATATTTTCTGTTATACCGTATTTTTGTTTTTTCTCATTAAGCTCTATCAACTGAAAATAACGATTATTGATAAATCCAAAGCGCAGTTCTTTAGGATTAAGATTTTCTTGTGCATTAATTTGATAAAGAATTAAAGCCCTTTCAGAGTCAATGTTTGGTGTGCTTGCAATGAAATCTATAAATGGACTTTGGCTTAATTGATTTAATTCATTTTTTATTTCGTTGAATAGAGAACAACGATAATATTCTTGGTTTCCAATGATGTGAATAGTTTCACTTAATTGATGATGTTCTAACCAAGTCCATTCTGAGTCAGTTAAATTATGTCCTAATTCGGCTTTACGCAAAATAAAACTCAACGGACTTAAAGCGGGTAAGTTTTCGTAATTTGTAACTTGATATTTTTTATAAAGTGCTTTTAGCATTATAATTTACTCGCCAATTTCTTATCCAACGTCAGTAACTCAAGCTGATAATGCCGTTTTACACATCACAATCAAAGGAAAGTCCAGCACACATCACGACCAATGAATCGTCAAATCCCGATGCGAATCGGCACAATCTTTAAGATACAAATAAAGCAAATTTTGATACGGAATGCCTTTTTTCTGTGCTAACTCCTTAAAATAACTCGCCGTGCCATCATCCAAATCCAAAGTAACCTGCTTTTTCAACTGGCTGGCATAAGGATTCGGTATCGAATCAGAAAAATCATAATTATCACGCATCACGAAACCCCTTATATTGTTGTTGCTCTGCTTTATTTGCCTTCCGAGCTGAAATAATTCGCAGTTGTCCACCCGCCTCTTTGTAACAATGACAAACCAGCAAAAGCCGCAATTGCTCACTCAAACCTAACAGTAAAAAACGTTCTTCTTGCTGTGAATGGTCTGGGTCCGCAATTAAACGCGCATAATCATCATAAAACACTGTTTTTGCTTCCTCAAAAGAAACACCATGCTTTTGCTGATTCATTAAGGCTTTGTTTTCATCCCAACTGAATTTAAGCATTTTCATTACAAGCAATGTTTGCTTATTTCTTTAGTCATAATGCACCAAATCATAATCCAACCCTGGCTCTTTTCCTGCGATTAAATCGGTCAAAAACTTCCAAAATACATCCGCAGACGGCGGACAACCTGGCAAGGAATAATCAATTTTCACCACTTCGTGAATCGGATGCACTTTATTTAACAATAACGGCAATTCAGGGTCATTCGGAATCATCGGATTTTCCACCCCAATCCCGTCTAAATACGCCTCACGCAAGCACTCTTCTAAAGGAACTGAATTGCGCATCGCAGGCAGTCCGCCATTAATAGAACACGCCCCCACCGCCACTAAAATTTTGCAATTATTGCGAAACTCCCGCAATACATGAACGTTTTCTGCATTACACACCCCGCCTTCAATCAAGCCAATATCGCAAGGCGCACAATGTTTAATATCGGTAATCGGTGAGCGATTAAACTCCACCAAATCGGCTAATGGCACTAAACGTTCATCCAAATCCAAAAACGACATATGGCAGCCAAAACAACCTGCGAGGGAGGTGGTTGCAACTCTTATTTTATTCGCCATGCTGTTCTCCTAAACCTGCTTCATCAATGTCGTGGTGGTCAAATTTACGCTGTCCGATGGGGATTTTAAACGCTGTGCCTTTTACTAAAATTGCCCCTGTTGGGCAAATATGCGCCGCTTTATCGCTGACGCTTATGTCGCTATCGGCTAATTTGCCTGTACTGGAATTGACCACTAAATGTTTATTCATGCCGCGTCCTGCAATCCCAAACACATCTTTGCCATCGGCATGACTGGCACGCACACACAAGGCGCAAAAAATACAGCGATTATGGTCAAGCAATAACTGCGGGTGTGATGAATCGACTTTGCGCAGGGCGAAAAAATGCGGATAGTGATTATCCAGCATATTCAAATGATAACCCACCGCTTGCAATTGGCAGTTGCCTGACTTTTCACAGGAAGGGCAGAAATGGTTGCCTTCGACAAACAGCATTTGCGTGAGGCGTTTTCGGTCAGCATTGAGTTGTTCGGTGTTATTACAAATCTGTTGCCCATCCACCGCAGGAAACGTACAAGAAGCCAGATTGCGTCCGTTGACGTTGACCGTACATAATTTACAACTGCCCTGCGGGGTAAAATCAGGATGGTGACATAAATGGGGAATATAAACGCCCGCCGCTGTTGCCGCTTCCATAATGGTTTGCCCTTCGGTAAAAGGGACAGTTTGACCATCAATCGTGATGTGTTTTTCAGTCATTATTCTTCCTCCACTTGTGCTAAATGCGCGTTGCTGTCATCACGTCCACTTAATTTTCGTGCGATTGCCAATGAGCCGTCTAAATCAAAACCTGGCTCAAAGCTGATTTGTTTTAATTTGGCGTTATACAGTTCAGGATAACGTTCCAACGTGGTTAAAATCGGTTGCGCCGCTGTTTGCCCTAAGCCACAGTGACTGGTGGCTTTAATCAACGTCGCGATTTCTTGCAATTCTCGCACATCGCCGGTTGAGCCGTGACCTGAATGAATCTTGTCATATTGATTTTTCATCAAGGACGTTCCCACCCGACACGGCGTACAGAAACCGCAGCTTTCATGGGCAAAGAAATGGGTAAAATTCTGCACAATATCGAAAATGCTGCGGCTGTTGTTGAACACAATAAACGAGCCACCCGTGGCTAAATCTTCAAAGGCGATTTTGCGTTCAAATTCTTGATTAGAAATAAACGTTCCAGACGGGCCGCCAACTTGAATGCCTAACACGTCCTTCGCTCCGCAATCGGTTAAAATTTGTTGCACACTGACACCGAAAGGATATTCATAAATCCCAGGACGCGCACAATCACCGCTGATGCTTAAGATTTTTGTGCCTTTGGATTTTTCTGTGCCGAAAGAGGCAAACCAGTCGCCGCCTTTTAAGGCAATATGCGCTGCGGCAACAAAGGTTTCTACGTTATTAACCACGGTGGGTTTGTTCAAATAACCACAAGTGACAGGATAGGGCGGGCGATTGCGCGGAATCCCCATTTTGCCTTCCAGCGATTCAATCAACGCCGATTCTTCGCCACAAATATACGCACCCAAACCTAAGCGAATTTCAATATCAAAGCTAAAGCCTAAGCCTAAAATGTTTTCGCCCAGCAATCCTGCACCGCGTCGTGCGGCTAAGGTGGCTTGCAATTTTTCATACAGATGCAAATATTCAGCGCGTAAGTAAATAAAGCCTTGATTAGCTTTGATAATCGCCGCGCATAAAGTCATTCCTTCAATTAAATCATCCGCATAGCTATTTAATAAAATTCTATCTTTAAACGTCCCTGGTTCGCCCTCATCGGCATTGCACACCACATAACGCTGCGGTTGTTTATGGACAGAAATATCACAAAACGATTCTTCTTCACTGCCTTCGTAGCATAAATGCCATTTCCACGCGGTGGTATAGCCTGCGCCGCCACGTCCACGCAAGCCTGATTTTTCAATTTCGCTTAAGGTTTCTAAAAAGCCCCGTTGCGCGGCGGTTTGTAACGCTGAACCTGCAACAATTTTGTCAGACAACAATAAATCCGCTTTGTGAATATTGTCAGCCACCACAAATAAATCCGCATCCCAATCGCTGACGGGAACAGCGTGATTAATCAGGGTGACGATTTTATCAATCCGCGCTTTATCTAGTTGCCCAATCGCATAGCCATTGACTAATGCCGCAGGCCCTTGGTCACACAAACCTGTGCAGGAAGTATTGGCAATACTCACGATTTTGTCAGCTCTGACCGAACCTAACGGCGTTTGCAGTTGTTCACAAAAATAATCCGCAAGCTTTTCCTTGCCTAACATCAGGTCAGTAATCGAATTGCTTAAATAAATGTCATAACGACCGCGTGGCTCAGTAGAAAGAAAGCTATAGAATTCAATCACGCCGCTGATTTGAGATTTTGAAATCGCCAATGCTTGGGTTAAATGCTCTATTGCATCAGAGGGGATATGTTGGTAATGGGCTTGTATATCACGCAACATCATTAATAAACGGGGCGGTTGGGATTGATGTTTTTCGAGTATCTGCTGGATAAATGATTCCATTTATCTCTCCTGTGACAGTAATGGATAAAAACGAGCGAAACTTACCCGAAATATTATAAGGGAACTATGACAGGGAGATTAATTTTTTATGTTATTGATTTTTATAATAGCCTGCGTTTAGGGTGAAAAATTACACTATCTCTTTATAAATCAATATTTTAAACTAATTTACTGACAAGCTGCTTTACTAAAAAATTGTCAATTTACGCAATTTTCTCTGAAAACACACTGATTATACTGGGCTTATTTTTTTAACGCAGGTTAAGGATTGAGAGTTTGATGTTAAATTAAGGGAAAACGGGCAATTAAAAAAATATTGCGAAGGAAAGCTAATTTTGAGGTTCTGGAAGGTTTTTTAAGTGAATTATTACAGGATGATATAACCATTTGAAAAATCTTAGAATTTGAGTTCGATGAAGAGTTTGATAACCACGACTTGAATGGTTTTGATATTATGGCAACCCAGTTTATTAACGCAATACATTGATGACAACCACACCATTGAGGCAATCCCCGAATTTTTAACCAACCGTTTTAGTAATCTGAAAACTTAAATAATGGAGTACAAAACCTAGGTTTTGCACTCCGCAAATTAGGAGAAAAGCCATGCCCAACTTAAGCCAAGTAAGCAATCAAGACATTGTGCTGGAAATTTATCGCCGCATAAAAGGCGAAGACGAAATGCACTGGCACTTAAACTATTTATACCGTGCCGCGCTACGTCCGATTTACACCTTCTTTGACAAGCAAAATATTGATGAGGCGAATATCCGCTCTTATCAAATGCCCAATTGGGAAAAACTGGAAGCAGAACGTGACGAGGTTTTAGAGTATTTTCCCGATGAGGAATAAAGCTATTCCAGTGAAGGGTCATATTTACATCATTTCTTTTAGAAAGGCAAATCAACGTGAGCCAACAAAGTTTAAAAATTAGCTGGGCGTTAGTGGATAGCGTACCGTTAGCTGATTCGCCCGATGAAGACAGTCCAAAATTAACCACGACTGAATTTTCGCAATTAACCTCCGTTAATGCGCTATTACCCGAATTAGCATTACGAAAACAGCGCATTACTATCCTGTTAGATGCTACTGTTATACAATCCTGTAAAATCTAAGCAGGCGGCGTGGTTATCAAACTCTGATTAACGAAACGCTACGCCATGCATTAGAAACAGAGAATGTAAAAGAAGCTTTGCGAGAAGTGATGCGAGAAGAGCGGCATTGGATTTAAATTTATCCAAAAATTTTAAGTTATTATCAACGCTTCCGCTGCTGCCAATACAACCTTGCCAACTGGTGCGCTTGTTCCTGCGTTTGAGCTTTTCCTAACGATTTCAACGCAATTGCCGCCGTGCCAATAATTGTTGCGGTGGCAAACTCCTCTTCAGCTTGCCCTTGCCAAACAGCTTTCAATTGCGCCGGCTCTAAGTTTTCTTCTTTTAGATGCCGCCGTGCAAACAATGCGCCCCACATTTCATCCTGTAGCTGCCCTGCAAACACACTTTGTGCAAGACATTCCACATCAGGATTGCGCTCAGTTTCTCCACCTTCCCCTTTTATTACGGTCATATTTTCCTGCCCTAATAATAAAGCGGCGTGTTGATGCACCGCTCGATAGCTCGGGTGAAAAATCCCCTGCATACTGTGCTGCGCCCGCAAAGGATTTAATAAACGCACCAGCGTATGTACAGGAGAACGCAAGCCCATTAAAGGACGCAATTCAATCATATCGGCTAATTTGGGACAAAAACAATGCAGCGGTAAATAACTAAAATGCCGTTCATTTAATTGCTGGGCGACTTGGGTAAAATTTTTGGCAGTTTCAATGTCCAGTGCCGCTAAAACCTGCTCGGTATAAACCCGCCCTGCGGTATGTCCGCCCGCGCCGTGCATAAAAATTTTGATGCCATTTTCTGCCAATAACAAGACTGACAAAATAAACCACGGTAAATGCCGGCGCTTCCCTGCATAAGATGACCAGTCCAAATCGACACTCATTTTTTCAGGAATAACAAACGATTCCCGCGCCGCCTGTACAAAACCTGCCAATTCCTCAGCGGTTTCTTCTTTAACCCGCATCAGCATTAAAAACGCGCCTAGCTGAATCGGCTCAACCTGCTCGGCTAAAATCATTTGCATCGCACGATAGGCTTCGTCTTGCGTTAAAGGACGCGCCCCTTTTTTGCCTTTGCCCAAAATTTTTATAAATTCGGCAAATGGATGTTCGGTGATTTCCATAGGTTTGTTGTAAAAGTGAAGTGAAAAATAATCCTAAAACTTACCAAGGTAAGTGTTTGCCTCTAAAGTCAATAAAACAGCCGGTTTCTGCCATACTAAAATTGGCGATAACCTGCCCCATGCCTGCAATGCTTTCTTCAACAGCGGTTGGTGCATTTTCACCGCCCATCTCTGTTTTAACCCAGCCTGGATGCAAAATTAACACGCCAATATTTTGTGGGCGTAAATCAATGGCCAAACTTTTCATCGCCGCATTTAACGCTGCTTTGCTGGAACGATACAACACACTGCCACCACTGCTATTGTCTGCCATGCTGCCCATTAAACTGCTGAGAGGCGCAATCAGCGGATTGGGGCTTTTTAGCAAATGTGGCAAAAACGCTTCGGCTAATTTCACAGGCGCAAGGGTATTAATTCGCAAGCTAAGTTCCCATTCCGCGTAGTCTAGTTGTCCAAACACAGAGTCTTGTTTATCAAAATAAACCCCCGCATTGGCTAATAACACATCCACCGTTTCATTTTGCAAGGTTATAGCAAGTTGTTCAATTTGGGCAAAATCGCTGACATCCAGCGAATGCAAGGTTAAATTAGAATGCGTAGCAGCAAGGGCTTGTAACGCATGGGCAGTTTCTGGCAGCCGACAGCAAGCAAACACACGCCAGCCTTGTTCTGCATAATAGCCAGAAAAACCTAAGCCTAAGCCACGATTTGCGCCCGTGATAAGTATGGATGGCATTGCTTTCTCCTTAAAATAAAAAAATGGCATTGTAGCTGATTTTCCTTTTAAATTTGCAAGTTAGCTCACATTGTTTCTTGCTTTATAACCGTTGCGTAGCGGCTAGACGTGTTATCATTTTTTTTTATAAAGTCACGGAGAGAAAAAATGGCAACGCAATTAAGCTTGATGGCAGATTTTGCCAAAGCCACATATCACCTAGAAAGCTGGGAAAATCCAGCCATTAATGACCCCAGTGCTAATGCAGATTTGGCATTAGCCGCTGTAAAAGCACAAGGTTGGACACCGTTAGATTTTGGAATAACACCATCGACCAGCGTTGTGTCAGGGCAAGCCACCACTAACACGATGTTGAATGGTTATTTTACTAATAAAAATGCCGCCGCATTTGTAGCACGGTCAGGTGACAGTATTGTTTTGTCATTTCGGGGTACGAATGATAATGGCAGTAATCCGTCCGACCCGAATAATCTAAATTTTCCTGATATGACCGATTGGTTTTTAATGCCCAATCACTACGATTTGTTTTTTTCGTTAATTACCGCGTTTGACCAATATGTAGCAAACCCTGTCAACGGCATTAATAAAGTCTATATCACAGGACATAGCTTAGGCGGGGCAATGGCGATTCAATATATGGGGCAACATCCAACCGACCCTAAATATTCTGCCATTACCTTTGCAGCACCTGGTTATACTGATTTATTAAAACGCAATGTTGAATATTCAGATACCGCACGGGTGACGCATATTGAAATCAATGGTGATATTGTGCCAGATGTGGGGCTGCATGGTGGAAAAAGCTTGCATTTTGAAGGCAATCAAACGGTGAAAACAGTGGGGAATGCGGATAATCATTCAATGGATTATTATCGGCAAATTGCTAATACACTGGATGCGGATAGTTGGACAAAATTAACAACCGAACCCAATAACACTGAAGTATTGTTAGGTGGGCGATATGAAGATGCCAGCAGAACCAATTTTATTGTGGACGGGCAGTTAAGTGGCAAAAATACAACCGTTGATGCAGGAAATGACACGTTAATCGACCCTACCAACCGTGATTATGGAGGGTATTATGGCGGGAATGGTGATGATGGTTTAGTGGGTGGGCCAGCAGATGAGTTGTTTTTAGGGGGTGTGGGCAGTGATGCTATTAGTGGCGGGACGGGTAATGACCGAATGTATGGCGGCGCAGGGTTAGATAAAGCTTTGTTTGCAGGACTGCGTAGTGAATCAACTATTAGCAATAACGCAGGGGTATTCCAAGTTAAGGGAGTCAATGGGCAAGATGTGTTAGTGGATGTGGAACGCTTGGTTTTTACCGATACCGCTGTCGCTTTAGATACCACAGGCAATGCGGGGCAAGCTTATCGGATTTATCAAGCCGCCTTTAATCGCGCCCCTGACCAAAGTGGTTTAGGATTTTGGATTAATAGTTTAGATACTGGCAATAATTTAACCAGCGTTGCCAGTGGTTTTATTAGCAGTCCTGAGTTTCAAACTTTATTTGGCACAAACCCTAGCGATAGCACTTATGTCAGTGCCTTATACAATAATGTGTTACACCGCCCGCTTGACCAAGTAGGCTATGATTATTGGGTTAAAACGTTGCAAAGCCAATCTAAACCAGCGGTTTTAATCGGCTTTAGTGAAAGCCCTGAAAATATTTTGCAAGTAACAGGGGCGATTCAAAATGGCATTGATTATGTGCCTGTTGCTTAACAATAATCTAACCTAGGGATAAATCGCTGTAGGCAATAAAAAAGCCGCTACGCGACAAACGCATTAGCGGCTTTTGGGAGTAAAACTTTTTAAGCGGTGAGTTTTAAATATTTTTGATACAAACCGTCAGCCTCTTCAACATGATTGCTGTCTTTAATAATGCAATCAACAGGACACACGTCAACACACTGGGGCGTATCATGGTGTCCGACACATTCTGTACACAATGAAGGATTTATCACATAAATATCCTCCCCTTGGCTGATTGCGCCGTTTGGACATTCGGGTTCGCAGACATCACAATTAATACAAGCGTCTTTGATAAGAAGGGACATTAAAACTCCTGTTTAAATTTTTCAGTTAAAGCCTGTTGTACAAAAGGCGGCACAAAACTTGAAACATCGCCTTGTAACCGCGCAATTTCCCGAATCATGGTAGAAGAAATAAATTCATACTGTTCGGCGGGGGTTAAAAACATGGTTTCTAAATTCGGGGATAAACGTCGATTCATCCCCGCCAATTGAAATTCATATTCAAAATCAGACACTGCCCGCAAGCCGCGCAAAATCACTCGCGCCCCTTGTTGTTTGGCAAATTCCACTAATAGCGTATTAAAACCGATGACGCTAACATTGGGAAAATCATGGATAACCCCTTGCACCAACGCAACCCGTTCATCCAATGAAAACAACGGGGTTTTGTTGTTATTCACTGCCACCGCGACAATCACTTTTTGATACAATTTTGCCGCGCGGGCAATTAAATCCACATGACCATTGGTCACAGGGTCAAATGTGCCTGGGTAAATTGCGGTTAAATTCATGGACTTAACACCTGTTTTGCCTCATGCCAAAAACCATCTAATTCATCCAATTCACAATCGCGCAAGATTCGCCCTGATTGAGCTACTTGCTGCTCAATATAGTGAAAACGGCGGGTAAATTTTTGGGTGCTTTCTTTTAAAGCAATCTCAGGATTGACTTTTAAATGGCGGGCTAAATTAACCGCCACCAGCAATAAATCGCCCACTTCTTCTTGAATATGGGCTTGATTACCCGATTGCCAAGCTTCTTTGATTTCAGCCAATTCTTCCTGCACTTTTTCAAACACAGGCTCAACTTGTTTCCAATCAAATCCATGCTGTGCGGCGCGGTCTTGAACTTTTTCACAGTGCAGTAAAGCGGGTAAATTGCTGGCAATGCCTGTTAAAACACTTTCAGGCGCGTCCGATTTATTTTTTGCCGCGCGTTCCTGTTCTTTTGCCGCTTCCCACGCTTGCCGGCGTTCTTCATCGGTGTCAAACACCGCGCCTGCAAAAATATGTGGATGGCGAACAATCAGTTTTTCACAAATACTGGCGGCAATTTGTTCAAAATCAAAGACATTTTGTTCTTTGCCCAATTGTGCATAAAACACCACTTGCAATAATAAATCGCCCAATTCAGTGCGTAAATCGTCCATATCCTCACGCGCTGCTGCATCGGCAACTTCGTAAGCCTCTTCAATGGTACAGGGAATTAGGCTTTTAAAATCTTGGCGTAAATCCCACGCACAACCGTCCTGCGGATGACGCAAGCGCGTCATCAAATCGAGTAATTGTTGGGTATGAGGAAGACTCACAATGACGTTCCAAAATTATCGTGATAGCGGATTTTAAAATCTGCCATGCTAAACGTGTGGTTCTGTGTGCCGTGATGTTCGATTTTAATCGCTCCCATTAACGAGGCAATTTGACCAGTTTCTTCCCAGTTATACTCATTCATCAGCCCATACAATAAACCGGCACGATAGGCATCACCACAGCCTGTGGGGTCTAAAATGGCTTTGGGTTTGGCGGGAGAAATTTTTAAGTAGCTGCCTTGCGTATAGATGTCTGAACCTTTGTCACCCCGCGTCACAATCAGGGTGTCCACTAATTCAACTAAGGCTTCTAAATCCAACCCCGTACTGTTTTGCAATAATTCAAATTCGTAATCATTGAAAATCGCCCATTTTGCTTGCTTCATAAAGGTGAGCAATTCTTCGCCTGTAAACATCGGCATTCCTTGCCCTGGGTCAAAAATAAAGGGAATCCCTAATTCGCTAAATTCCCGCGCGTGCTGCATCATCCCTTCTCGACCATCGGGCGACACAATGCCAATACTAATTTTTTGGTCAGTGGGGACAGTATTCAAATGGGAACAATTCATCGCCCCAGGATGAAACGCGGTAATTTGATTATCATCCTCATCGGTGGTGATATAGGCTTGTCCTGTATAGTGATTATCCAGCACTTTGATATGTTGGCTGGACACGCCAGTTAAATTTAACCATTGCGAATACGGCTCAAAATCATGCCCTACCGTTGCCATAATCAACGGCTCTTCGCCTAATAATTTCATATTGTAGGCAATATTTCCTGCACAACCGCCGTATTCACGCCGCATCGCAGGCACTAAAAAACAAACATTTAGGATGTGGACTTTGTCGGGTAAAATATGATTTTTAAATTTATCATGGAAAACCATAATTGTGTCATAAGCCATCGAACCACAAATTAATGCGCTCATTGTATTCCTCATGTTAATAATAAAAAGGTCCAGACAATAATTGCCCAAACCATTGTTAATGCGACCGCCGCCGAGCCGATGTCTTTGGCGCGTTTTGACAATTCATGCCGTTCTAAACCAATTCTATCAACCACCGCTTCAATCGCAGAATTGACCAATTCAGCCAAGAGCAGCAAAACTACACTGCCTATCAGCAATAGGGTTTCAACGGTTGTTTCTCCAAGCCAAATTGCCAGCGGGGTGCTAATGCCTAATAAAACAACTTCTTGTCGAAAAGCCTCTTCGTGTTGCCAGGTGGCTTTAAAACCTGCGGCGGAAAAATAGCAAGCATTGACCAACCGCGTTAATCCTGTTGCTTGTTGCCCTGCCATTGTTATCTCCTAAGCAAGCTTTAATCCAAAATAATTTGACTATACGCCACACTATCCATTAACTCATCTAACTCATCTATGTCATCGGCTTGAATGCAAAATAACCAATTTTCATAAGGGTCATCATTCACCAATTCAGGCTCATCCACCACCGCAGAATTAATCGCCACCACTTTACCACTGACAGGCGCAAGCAATTCAGAGGCGGCTTTTACCGATTCAACCGTGGCACAGGGGTCACCTGCTTCAAAATGTTTTCCAACTTCGGGTAAATCAAGATACATTAAATCACCCAATTCAGCTTGGGCAAAATCGCTAATCCCAATCCGCACCAGATTATCGTCTTCTTGTTTTGCCCACTCATGGGTTTGCGCATAATATAAATTTTCAGGTAAATGGCTCATCACAAAATCTCGAAAAGTTAAGCTTAAAACCTGCAAAGGATAACGCGCCGTGCAGTAAATACAATCATTTTTTTTAAAAGTCGCTGGGATTTTCCAGCATTTTTGCCACCTCTTGCAGTAACGGTGCATCAGGAAAGTCAGCTAAAGCTTGGTTAAGTGTCGCCTGTGCTTGGGTTTTATTGCCCATTGCCCAATAAACTTGACTCAGATGAGCCGCCAATTCAGCGGGGTCTTGACTGGAGTTCGCCAGCTGTTTTTTAGCTTGCAACAAATAATTTAACCCTGCTTGATTTTTGCCCATTTTATGTAATAACCAGCCCAAACTATCTAAACTCACCGCATTGTTGGGGCGAAGATGCAAAGCTTTTGTCAACAACTGATAAGCCGCTTCATGTTGATGCGTCAAGGTTGCTAAGGCGTAACCGATATTATTTAATTCGGTTGGATTTTTCTTATCAATCTGCTGCAAAATTTTCTGCCCATCTTGTTGCGCAATCACCTGCGCATTCACAGTTTCTGCCAAGCGAATCCGCTCAATCAATAAATTACTATTGTCTAGCGGCAGCTTAAATAACCGTTGATAAAATTGCACCGCTTGCTCGGCTTGATTTGCCTCAAATAAGGTTGCTGCACCTGCGCTAAATGCGTTAAAAACCGCCTCTTGCAAGGCTAAATCTTGTGGCGCGTTATTCAGCAACTGCTCACCCAAGGTGGTGGCTTTGTTGTAAATCGCTATCGCTTGCGGCAATTTGTGTAAACTTTTTTGCAGTTGTCCCTTTTGTACCAACGTTTCAAAAACCGTGCGTTGAATGTCCAGATTGTTCGGGTTAATCCGCATTAATCGATCACCTAGCGCGTCAGTTTCTTGTTGCGCTTGCAACGCGGCAGGGAAAGCATTTTGCGCGTACAACAATGAGACAAGATGCAGATAATTTTTCCATAACACCACCTCCGCTCGGTCTTGTTCGTCCTGATTGGCTTGCGCGGTGGTTTGATACATCAAGCCATTTAGTAACAATTGATTATTCATTAGCGGGGTAGCAATTAAACAGCGTTCGCGAGTGCAACGAAAATCAAAATCAAGCACAGGCTGCATGGCGGTGTCGGCAATAGGCAAGCGTAAGGTAAATAATTCGCCGCCTTTGTTTAAATTCCAAGCCCGAATACTGGTATCCCCCAAGGTTAATAATTGCATCCCGTCAGGCGAAAAGATGGCTTTGTAAATAGACTGTTGATGCCCTTCTAAATGATATTTCAACAAAGTGCTTTGTACATTATAAACATCAACCGCTTGTTCACGCCCCACGCTGACTGCATATTGACTGTTTTTCAACAAAGTGCTTTGTACATTATAAACATCAACCGCTTGTTCACGCCCCACGCTGACTGCATATTGACTGTTGGGGCTTAAGCTTGTCCAAAATAAACTGTCATTGGCTTTAGGAAAGGTTTTTAACAACTTCGGTGTGGGGGAAAGTTGCCATAATTTAGTTTCATGGTCATCCGAACCGCTGCTGAGTAATTGCTGACCTGTTTTGCTAAAACTGACACTGGTGACTTTGCCAGTATGCGCATTGGGGATAAAAACAGGGGGCGTTTTGCCATGCAGGGAAAATAAACCAACTGAACCATCAAAACTGGCGGTGGCAATTTTCTCACCATCGGGTGAAAAAACAATATTCTGCACTGCATCGGTATGTCCGACTAAGGTTTGCTGCGGTGTAACAGGGCTTTTTTCAGGCAACGCTGCATCAAAAGCCCAAATTTTGCCTGTGTTATCTAAACTACTGGAGGCTAATAAATCTCCCCTTGGATTAAAACTTAAGCGGGTGATGACATCACTGTGGGCGTGCGGCACTTCCCAGCGCAATTTTCCGGTATTGTCATAAATTTGCAATGCGCCATTTTGCAAGCCCACCGCAATATACTGTAAATCTGGGGCAATCGCGGTAGAAATGGCTAAATCCGATAACTGTAGGGTTTGTTGAAAAGGCAACGCAAGCGACCAACGCCGCACAGTGCCATCAGTGCTGGTGCTGAATAATTGTCCCGCATAGCTACTTAACCCGACCACAGCGGCATTATGCCCTTGTAATAAACGGGTTGTAACACCGCTGCGGGTGTCCCATATCCGAATATCACGGTCTGCTCCTGCTGAAATAAGTTGTTCACCATTGGCTAAAAAATGTAACGCCAGAATGGATTTTTGATGCCCAATCAAAGTTTGCGGGGTTTCACTGGCAATTTGCCACAAATGAATGGTTTTATTATCACAGCCTGCGGCAAGTGTTTGACTGTCTGGGCTAAAGGCTACGCTCAAGACAGTGCCGCTATGACCTTTTAAATTATGCAAAATAGCCCCCGTTGCCACCTCCCAAATCACCGCCATATCCGCAGAAGCGCCTGCTAAATAATCGCCTGTTGGATTAAAGGCTAAATCATTAATCACCACGCTGGCGGTCGTTTGCAAACTGTCCGTTGCTTTAGTGACCGCCCGCATTAGTTGTAAAGGTTGGTTATCGGCTAAAGACCATAATTCAACTTGATTATCGGTTGTGCCTGTTGCGACTATTTTGCCATCAGGACTGATAGCCAGCGCGGTCACTTTTTGCGCAAAGTCGGTTAAACTTTGCTGATAAAATTCATTCTGTTTGCGTTGCCAAATAATCAGCTTTTTATCATTGCCTGCGCTGATTAACCGTGTGCCATCGGGGGTAAAGATAACTTGACGAATCGTGGTCTCACGCGGATTTCCTTCAGCATGATGCCCTTGTAAGCGTTGTAATAATTTCCCTGTTTGTGTTTCAAAAATCACCAACGTGCCATGTTCACCTGCGGTAGCCAGCAATTTGCCATCAGGACTGACAGCCAAGGTCGCTAACGGATAATTTGCACCGCGATAAATCTGTTCAGCTTCTGCGCCTTGTAGTTGAGTAAAACTTTTTAGCAAATGGCGTGCATGAACATAGTGTGGCTCTACTTTATCTTCTAACGGAGTAGTTTTTTCCAAAATAATCGCCGCATTGGGGAAATCTTCATTTTTTGCCAACAAAGACGCTTGGGTCAGCCAGGCTTGAAATAACTCGGTAATATGCTGCTTTTCCATCTGGGCAATTTGCGCCATTTGCTGTTGCGCATTATGCCGTTCATACCAAGCCCACCCTGCAAGCAATGACATCACTAACAAAGCAAAACTGGTTAGCAACGCAAAACGACGGATTTGCCGCAGTTTATAGTGCTGTTGCGCTTGTACACGCGCTTGCTGGTCGGCAATTTTTTTTTGCTGTTCAGCATAACTTGCCTGCAAAAATTCCATTGCTAACTCAAAATGCTCTCCATAACGGCTTGCCCATACTGGACTTGGATTAACCGTTTCATGCCAAACGAGCGCGTTTTCTAACTCAGGGGTGCGATATAAGCCGTGTTCTTTGTTTTTCCACAACAACGCATTTTTTTCTAAGCGTTGATAAATCGCCGCCGATTTCGTTTCTTCACTCACCCAGTCTTTTAAACGTCCCCATTGTCGAATCAAGCTTTCATGGGAAATATCAATCATGCTATCGGCGTGCAAGGTTTTAGGGTGTGCAGGCAATAAAAAACTGCGTCCTTCCCTACGAAAAGCGTTAATAACTTGAATCATTTTGCCTTGTTCAACTTCTGCTAAAGCCGCCACTTCGGCTAATTTCACGGGACGGCGCGTGTCGCGTTGACTGTCACCGCGTTCACATAAACTGCAAAATAAAATTTGTGTCAGTTGTTGTTGTGTCGGGGTTAAGTGGCTAAAAATAATTTCTAAATGGTTAGAAAGAGCCGATTGCAATCCGCCAATCTGCACATAATGCGCCAGTGTTAAGGGTTTTCCTTGCTGCATTCGCCACATTCGCATCAATAAATGTTGCAATAACGGCAATTGGTCAGGGTTGTTTCCCACATCATTGAGCAGATGATTAACCAAAGTAGGTTCAACATGACTGTTAAACACAATTGCAGGTAGTTCAATCGCATCCCGCAATTGCTCGCGCGATAAACGCGGGGTTAAATACAAACCTTTGTTAATCGCTTCGGGCAGTCCGACAAAATAGCTGCAATCGCTTAAAAAATCTGAACGCATCGTGATGGTGATATACACATTCGCTAATCGACTGCTTTCTAACAGCAACCAAACAAAGGCAGTGGCTTGTTCGGTGGCACGATAGCGAAAAATCTCTTCAAATTGGTCAACCAAAAGCAGTAAATTGGTTTTTTCAGGTAAGGGCGATTCCGACAAAATTTCTCCAATACTGCCAGAACCGCGTTGCAAGGCAATTTGCAAAAAGGTCAAGGCTTGTTTTTCATCTTGAAAATTATCTGAATACACTTTTCCCAGCGCGTCTAACAAGGCTTTGGCTAAATTAACAAACGGCTGATTACCTGGGCGCATTTCTGCCAATTGCCAGTTTGAGCCTGCACTGGCTAAAAAACCACTGTCCAAACTGGGCAATAAACCTGTTCGCACTAAGGACGATTTGCCACAACCTGACGCGCCTAACACCGCTAAAAAATGGGTTTGCCCTAAGCGTTCTAGCAATTCATACACTTGCAGGTCGCGTCCAAAGAAAATATCCACTTCATCGCGTTCAAACGAGCGTAACCCTGCGTAAGGAAAATAACTCATGCTTGTAGTGCCTGTACAATCGGTTGCAGTGTTTGTAAACTTAAATCATCACATTCACATTGTAACAACGGAATATTTAATAAATTCAAGCTAATGCTTGTTTTTAACGGTGGGGTTTTATTGACAATGGCAGCCACTTTTAAAGGGGTTTCACGGCGGGCGGCTTTGCCTTGCGCATTGAGCAAGTTTTGCTTAATCCAGCGTTCTTGAATTTGTCCATAAATCAAAATAAACGCATCACAAATCAACAGGTTTTCTTTAATCGCCTCACACAATTGGGCAGGATTATGCAGAATAGACAAATCGACCAAGGCGGACATAATGCCTTGCTGCTCTAACAAATCGCTCACTTGCTCGGCGAGTTCGTGGTCCTCAGGTGCGGCATACACAAAAGCATAGGGAATTTCCCCGCTTTTGTTGGTTTTTGCGACAGGCGTTTGCAGTTTGTCTTGCAAATAAGCTTGAAATTCAATCAAGTTCATTGCCAGACAATGCCCCGAGGTTAACAGGGCTAAATAGTCGCTGTTTGTAATGCGGGTGGTGTCTAAATCGCGCTCATGCCATTGCACAAGGTGGTCTGGTTTTAAAATCGCTTTGGCTTGCTCAAATTGCCGAACAGGATAATTACCGCGTCCACTTTGTTCACTTAATAATTGCACAAACCATTGGCTGCGTTTTAAATCAGCATTCATTAACGCGCTGGCATTTTCATTGAATAAATAAAACTGCTCGGGTAAGACGCAATAGCCTTGTTGTTCTAAATAGCGTTTTAATTGCAAGCGGCGGTCTTCTAAATCTTCGGTGACTTCAGCTAAAAAAACAGTTTTTTGCCCCTCATTTGTCTGTGTTGTCGCTAACGGCGGCGATTTTAAGTTTTTCAAACACCCTGCCACACACCGCGCTAAATCATCTAAGCGTTGGTAATAAGCCAATTCGTTGGGATTCGGTTTAGGAATCGCTAAAGTGCGCTGTTCATTTTTTTCATCCATTACCCAAAATTTATAACACGGGCTGTGCTGTAAATAGTCAGGCAATTGCAATGGCATCAGCTCAACTAAAAATAAGCGATTTTTTTCATGCAGGGCTAAAAATTGTTTCGCTTGCTGTTGCTGTTTTTCAGAGTGTAAATAATGCTGAGAGGCAAAAATTAATAGCGTTGCCGCCTTTTCTACAGAAAGGCTCGAGTAATTTGCTTCGGAAAAATGTAAATGAAAGGCTTGCCCTAATTGCCGTTGTAATAACGCGCTTAAATGCTGTATAAACGTGCTAATCCAGCCACTTTCCATGCCAAAAAAAGTTTGATTGTCGTGGTCGGCATAACTGATAAAAACATCTGTTTCATAAGCGGCAAGATAGGTTTCAGGGGCAGAAAAGTGGGCAGGAGTGGGACTAGAAAAAGACGCTCTGTTTTTTAAAATAGGTTTGTGTTTATATTGAGCGGGAATATTCGCCAATTGAATCGCATTGTCACCAAATTCAAACGCGGTTGGAATGTCTTGCCCATTAAATAACGCTTTGTAAAAACCTGTGGTAAATTTAGTTGCCGCCTCATCATCAATACTGGTGGTTGTGCCAATCACATAACGGATGTGTTCGGAAATCACTTCCGCTTGGTCTTCACTATAGCAAGCATTCAAAATCACACAGCGCACGGTTTGCGAAAATAATTTGAATAAAGCGGCGAGCGCGTTTTTATCCACATTATGACTTTTGCCATTCGCGCTGGAAAAAACCAGCCCTGTTTTTTCACCATGTCCACTAAAATGGACAATATGCGGCTGAAAGCTTAACAGCTTTTGTTGAATATCCTCATCGCGTAAATCGGGGGCGTATTTAATATCAAACAAGTTTTCATTATGGGAAAGTTCTAAGCTTTCTTGAATTTTTCGATATTCTTCGCCCAAACCAAGACGAGCGGTGTCTATAGGATTGGCGGCTAAAATTAAAATTTTTGTTTTTTCCATTCAGTAATAGTAGCCGATGCGTAAAAGGGTAAAAAAATGAAGTGGTTTAAAACACCCTTTACCAAGGGGGAATGATTTTAAACAGGCAGTGCTTTAGGCATTTTAACGCCACAAAATGTCAGTCCAATATGCAGCAATGTTTCCCAATAACTGCCCGCTTGTTGCCCTTTAATTTGCCTATCTGCTTGGGCGGTTAAAATAAAAATCTGCTGTAATTGGGAAAGGCTTAAACGGGTTAAGGCTTGATTAATTTGCTGTTTACGACTGTCCCAAATAAAGTGTTTTTTAAACACCAATTCTTTATTGGTCGCGGTTTTAAGTTCCATTAAAGCGCGGGCTTCTTTGCTAAAAGCCCACAATACCACAGGTGCGGCAGCCCCTTCTAATTCCAAGGCTTGCAAAATTCGGGTGACCCGATTTATTTTTCCAACTAACGCCGCCTCACTTAATTTGAACACATCAAACCGTGAGCTGTCTGCCACCGCATTTTCCACCATCGCTAACGACAACTGCCCCTCACCATATAATACATACAACTTTTCAATTTCTTGTGCCGCTGCCAATAAATTGCCTTCAATTCGTGAAGCGAGCAATTTAACCCCCGCCATTTCCACTTGCAAACCCCTTTTCTTCAGCCGTTGTTGTAACCACTCCACTAATTCCGCCCCTGCCAAAGGCATCATTTGCACCACCACACCCATTTTATCTAAAGCTTGAAACCACTTGCTTTTCAAAGAAGCCGATTCTAATTTGCCACAGCTAATCAGTAATAAGGTGTCAGCAGGCGGTTCTTCACAATAATGACTAATCACTTTCGCGCCGTCTATCCCAAATTTGCCTGACGGTACACGCAAATCGAGCAATTTTTTATCGGCAAACAACGAATAACTATCAGCGGCAAACAGCAGTTGTTTCCAATCAAAATTGCCTTCGGCGACTAAAATCTCGCGATTTAAAAAACCTGCTTGTTTAGCCATTCGGCGAATCTCATCGGCAGCCTCGCCTAGTTGTAAGGGTTCATCGCCTGTGAGTAAATACAGCGGGGCGAGGTTTTTAGACAGCGCTGTTTGCAGCTGAGAAAGAGGAATACGCATTTTAGTGAGCTTTTTCTAAACTGTTGACTTCTAATGCGGTATTAATCCGTCCGATTAACGCATCCGCCGCTTGTTTGTACATTTCAGCCCGAATCACAAATTCTTCATTGGCTTTGCCTAAAATTTGGGTTTGGTCATTAAAATACTCGCGCTTAACATTCAATTCTTGTCTATCCAATAAGGGTTTTCCAGTTGTATCAGAAATGGAAAAAGTCAGTTGATAAATTAATTCCAGTTGATTAGACCGCCCCGCCGCATTCATGGAAAGAATTTGTGATTTAAGGGTTTCTTTGGAAATTTTAACCACGACGGCAGCTTCCGCAGGCGTTGACACTAATTTGCCTGCCGAGGCTATTTTCAAGGACTTGCTGATTTCTTGTTGCAACTGCCCTGAAGCGGATTCAATATACAGGGTATCCATGCCTTGTGCTAAGGCAATGTCACCGCGTAAGTGATAATTGCAAGCGGTGAGAAGGAGAAAAATAAAAGGGATGATTTTGTGGCTTGTCATGTCAACAGATTGGAAGGTAGAGAGAAGATTGAGGTCTAATCCTTAATTCTACAATAATTACAGCTTGCTGTGGTTTTACTCATCGTATATCCCTACAAATTTAACCCTTGAATTCGCTTTCTTTGATGATACACTTTAAAAAAATAAACCAGCAAATCTTTCTATGCAGCTTGCAATTACTGTTTTAGGTAAAAAGAATCATTTTTTTATTACCGATGTCGTCAGTGCAATTACGACGTGTCGTTGTTGCGTTTTGGAATTACGCAGTTCCTGCTTTTCACACAATACCCTAGCCGCTTATTTGCTCGTAGCAGGTGAGTGGAATCATTTAGCAAAATTAGAGCATCTGTTAGACAACTTGCAAAAACGCTTGTCTTTAAAAATTCACACTTTGCAAACCGAAGCCGAGCCGATAACAGACCAGCTTTATATTCCGTATCGCTTAGAAACCATTGCGATTGAGCAAACTGATGCCATTGAAGAATTGATTATTTTTTTATTGCGCTATCCTGTTGCCATTGCCGAAGCTAAATCCAGTTGTTACCCTGCGCCCTATACAAAAACCCAGCTTTTGGCAACGCAATTTGTGATTTTAATTCCCCCCACGATTCAAATTCTTTCCTTTCGGGAAGAAATTCTTGATTTTTGTGATAGCAGCAATATTGATGCTGTGTTTGAACCCATAAGGCGGTAATCCGATGTGTATTGATGAAGGACAAAATGTGCCAGAGTTTGTGGCAGAAGCGACAACCAACCAAACCTTGCGCTTATCCGAGTTGCGCGGCAAAAATGTCTTGTTGTATTTTTATCCCAAAGACAATACGCCGGGCTGCACTCAAGAAGGGCTGGATTTTAATGCGCATCATCCTGAATTTACAGCGTTAAATTGTGTGATGTTTGGCATTT
>JAIFMS010000191.1 GCA_020048335.1 Methylococcaceae bacterium
TGCTGGAATAAAAATAGAATCTACAAATAAATTTGTATCTGTAATCTTTTGTGCTTTTTTGGATACATCAGAACAAGTTTTTAGGTTTTTAGAAAACTCTATAAAAGAAGACTCATCTTCTGAATAGACGTGTTTTTTTACACTTTCAAATTTTTCAGAACTAACATAATAAGCAGTTCTCAATCTTTTCAAAAGATTAGTTATTTCTTTAGAGTAAGCAAATTTTATTTTACTTTTATCGCTTGATTTAATAATGGAAATGTTATAAATACCATAGCTATAAATAATAGAAAACTCTGTTTTACTCCAGTATACAGAAGGAAAAAGAAGTTCAAAATTTTCTAAAAGTTTTTTATCAATTTCTCGCTTTGTATGAATGGTATGACAAGAGTTAACAAAAATATCTATAAAAAAGTAATGTCTAAAAAAATAAACCAACTTGGCAATAACACTTTTCCCTTGCGCTTGCGCACCAATTAAGATATTGATTTTTTTAATTTCAAAATGTGCGTAATCTATGGTTAAAAAACCTTTGATTTCGATGCTTTCCATTTAAACTCCTAGTTTTCTTCAACCATCGCCACAATAATCCCTAAAATCTTATCCACATCCTTAATAGAATACTGCTCTACATCAATAAAAACCTGATTCCCAATTAATTTTAAAAATTTCCATTCACTACCTGAAGTCACAATCCCGTAAATCACTGGAATCACCGTACCTTCCTGTTGATTAAATTGCTGCGCCGCGACCATTTCGGCAATACATTGACCAAGCCCTGCAATAATATTTTCATTTTTTGCCTCAACAATCGCAATCACGGGCGATTCTAAATAAAACTGTTCTTGCGAACCACTGATAATATAATCGCAAAAACCGCTTAACCCTTTTTCTTTATCAACAGTAAACTCAATGCCTGAGAAAAAACTAATTTTATCGTGCAGCAACTCTCTGACTTCCAATAAAACATTAATCACAATTAATTCTGAACGGGCTTTTTCACTGCTAATCGCTAATGCTAACGGCACATTTCGGGTTAATGTTTTTTCTAAATACGGACTTACTTCAATAGGTTTTATAGCATTGAATAATGACTCTCTTTCAATAAATTCTAAACCTAATTCTGCTTTTGCTTTTTTCAAACTAAAATCACTGTAAGCCATCGTTGAATTCCTTTATCTAAAAATTTGCGCGACAGAAATCTCTTTTTGCAACACGCTATCCACAAATACACCCGATGAATAAGACTGCGGCTGATGAATATCAGTAAACACAATAATAGTCTTGGTCGGCGGAATCACTAACCAACACGACGCAATTCCGGCGTGTAGATAAACTTCAAACTTTTCAGTCACATCATTAATGGCTTGTCTAGGCGACAAAATTTCGACAATTAACAAAGGTCTCTGTTCAGTTTTCACTTTATCATGCAAAAAATCAACAGGTTGGCGCGGATAAACGGCAATATCAGGAATATAATCGACCCCGTCAATATCCAACGTGATTTCTATATGCACATTAAAACGTTCTTCATCATCCATCAGCTTTGCTAACCGATAAGCCAAATAGGAGTGATTATAGGAAGGAGTCATGTGTTTATACCCAATTTATTCGCAATGGAAATTAAATCGTCTCTTTAAAGCGTATTTTGCAAAAAAGCAATTGCATCACTATAAGCCAAACTTTGCTGTTCCTGCTCAACACGCAAATTTTTAACCGCCACTTCACCCCGCGCCACTTCATCATCGCCCAAAATAAGCGCGAATGCCGCGCCACTTTTATCGGCTTTTTTAAACTGGCTTTTAAAACTGCCACCGCCACAATTGACTTGCAACTTGATTTTTGGCAACGCATCGCGTAATTGTTCAGCAAAAACAAAGCCTTGCTTCTGTGCCTGTTCACCGACGCGAATTAAATAAACATCCACACTGCGTTCAACTGCCAGCGCGTCCGACAATTCCACCAACGCTAATAACCGTTCCATCCCCAACGCAAAACCAATCGCATAATTTTCTTTACCGCCTAATTGCGCAATTAAACCATCATAGCGTCCCCCCGCACACACCGTACCTTGCGAACCCAATTCAGTCGTCACCCATTCAAATACGGTTTTGCCATAATAATCTAAACCACGCACTAACCGTGGATTGAATTGATAAGCAATGCCCAGCGTGTCTAAATAAGCGGTCAACGTGGCAAAATGTTCGCGGCTGTCTGCACCTAAATAATCCATTAACGCGGGAGCATTTTCAATTAAGGTTTGCATAGTTGGATTTTTAGAATCCAAAATCCGCAACGGATTGGTGTCCAACCGCCGTACACTGTCTTCGTCTAATTGGTCACGATGAATTTGCAAATAATCGACCAATTTTTCCCGATAAACCGCACGTTCTGCGACTGTTCCCAATGAATTTAATTGCAAAGTGACTTTATCCGCAATTTTTAAGCGTTGCCACAACCGATAACTCAAGGCAATAATCTCGGCATCAATATCAGGAGTTGCCATACCATAGGTTTCTACACCGAGTTGGTAAAACTGCCGATAACGCCCTTTTTGTGGTCGTTCATGGCGAAACATTGCCCCAGTATACCAAAGTCGATGTACTTGATTTTGTTGCAATAAACCGTGTTCCAAACACGCGCGCAAACAGCCCGCCGTCCCTTCTGGGCGCAAGGTTAAGGAATCGCCATTGCGGTCATCAAAGGTGTACATTTCTTTTTCCACAATATCCGTGACTTCACCGATAGAGCGTTTAAACAGTTCGGTTTTTTCGACAATGGGCAGGCGAATTTCTTGATAGCCATAGCTACTTAGCACCTCCCGAATAATGTGTTCTATTTGCTGCCAACCCGGAGTTTGCTCAGGAAGTATATCGTGCATTCCACGAATAGCGGCAATTGCTTGATTTGTTGTTGCCATAATTTGTTTGATAGTTGTTAGAGTTAAGCATTGACCTTTAAGTCAATTGCTAAAGAAAGGTCATTACTCGCGAATAGTATGCAGAACGCGACTTGCCTCTTCGGACAAAGGATAATCTGTCAAAAGTTTTTTGCGGTATTGCTCTGCCAACGAGAGATGCTCCAAAGCCCGTTCCACCTGCATTCCATACCACAAAGATTCGGCATTATAAACCGTAACATTGCTTTGATAACGTTGTAAAAAAGCTTTTGCAGAAAGATATTGCCCACTGCTATAACTAATTTTGAGCATTTCTAATAACGCGGGTGCGTAATCAGATTGCAATAGCAACGCTTCGCGAAAATACGCTTCGGCTTTGGTTTTATCGCCTTTTTTTAACCAACAACGACCTGCATTGGTTAAGGCAAACCACTTGCGACTATTTAAAGGCATATTGACAGCAGATTCTAAATAACGCATTCCTTCTTCAAACTGCCCTTGCTCACACAAAAAGCGTCCGTAATTATTTTGTGTTTGCGGGTTTTCATCATCAATGCGCAAAGAAGAACGATAATGGCTGGCGGCATTTTCTGGGTCGGCAATTCTTTCATATAAAACAGCTGTTGCATCATGAATACTGGCGTTATTGGAATCCCAATCCAGTGCTTTTTCTAAACTTTCCTTTGCGGTTCGCAATTCACCCATTTCCATATAGCGCACCCCCATTTCTAAATAGGTAATCGCTTTTTCTTCGGATGTCGTACTATTAGAGGGCCCTGTGCTAACACAGGCACAAGTTATTAAGCTTAGAAAAACAATAACGCGCCATGATAATTTCATTTTGCAATCTCCCGCGCGGCTTGTTGCGCAAGTTTTAAATGACGACGACTTTTATCGGCGACTTTTCCCACCAATTGCCCGCACGCCGCGGCAATATCTTCACCGCGTGTTTTGCGTGTTGTGGTGACAATCCCACCGTTATTTAAAATGCTGCGAAAACGTTCGATGGTTTCACTGGAAGAGCATTCATAAATCGCCTCAGGAAACGGATTAAACGGAATTAAATTAATTTTTGCGGGCATCTCTTTTAATAGTTTGATTAATTTTCGTGCATCGCTATCGGAATCGTTAATTCCTTTAAGCATCACATATTCAAACGTCACGGTGCGATGTGGCGATATTTTGGCATTTTCACGGCAAGCCGCAAGGAGTTCTTTTAACGGGTATTTTTGATTAATTGGCACTAACACATCACGCAACGCATCATTTGCCGCGTGCAAAGACACCGCTAAACTGACATCACACTCTTCGGTCAGTCGATACATCGCAGGCACAACCCCTGAAGTGCTGAGTGTTACACGCCGTTTCGATAGACCATAACTAAAATCGTCCATCATTAAATTCATCGCTGCCACCACATTATCAAAATTAAGCAGCGGTTCACCCATGCCCATCATCACTACATTGGTGATTTTTTTGTCACTGCCTAAGCGGTTTTGTGCCACATAAAGCTGACCAATAATTTCCGCCGTGGTTAAATTGCGATTAAAGCCCTGTTTCGCGGTAGAGCAGAAAGTACACGCCAAAGCGCAGCCGACTTGCGAGGAAACGCACAACGTACCACGTTTTTCTTCAGGAATAAACACCGTTTCCACGCGATTGTCACAATTCATTTGTAACAGCCATTTGCGCGTACCATCGCTGGCATTTTGTTCCACCACAATTTCAGGTGCGCTAATGCAGCAATGTTCGGTTAAATAGTTGCGTAGCGACTTGCTCAAATTGGTCATTTGCGCAAAATCGCTGATGCCCTCTTGATAAATCCATTTCAGCAATTGGGTAGCACGAAACGGCTTTTCGCCGATTTCAACAAAAAAAGCTTCCATGCCTTTTCTGTCAAAGTTTAATAAATTCACTTTATCCATTTCTTTTTCTGACATATTCTTTATAAGCCTTTAACGCAAGGTGAATTGTTATCTTAAACATTTTTCTCGATTTCAAACAGGATTCCTCACTACGGCTAAATAGACCGTTTTATATCCCGATAAAAATTTTCATGACTGCCTACATCCAATAAAGTCAGCGTAATAATTTGCTCTTCATAACTGTACGCTAGTAACGTTAATTGATTATTCATACGAAATTTATAGACCTGCAAAAAATCTAAATCGCCTCTCTTTTGCTGGGCATTCAGTTTTTTTACTGCTTTTTTAAAATGGTTAGTTTGAATGATTTGCATATCAGCCGAATAAATAAGGTTCGGTTTGACCGTCTAAGGCTTCTTGTCTAGCTTCTAATACAGATTGAATAAACTCAAAACTTAAATCCGGGTTTTCCTCTGCGATTTTACCGATTTTTGCCCAGTGGTTGATTTGTTTATCGGTTATTATGGGGCAATCTACTTTGAGCAAGAGTTTTAAGGCTTTTTCTAAAACGTTTGTGGCATCTAAACCGGTTTTATGGATGGCTTGATTAATTAAATCGTCGTCGATGGTGATTTGCACAGTATTTTTCCTTATTTTAAACGTTTTTCCTGTTTTTTATTGTATTTCAAACAAGCTACCTTGCTGAATACATACGCTGCCACTTTATAAATAAAAACAAGAATAATAATACTGAAAAGAAATAATTTGTCGTTCAGTCCTAACATAACTGAATCTGCCCCACAAAATCCCAAAGGGACAAAAGAGTCCTTTATCTCATCAAATAAAAGCCGAACATGAATTGTAGTAACGGGTAACCAAAAAAACAGTCCTTTCCATGAACTATAACTCCAAAGAAAGCAAACAATTACTATTGCAACAATACTTGTATCAAAATACAACCCAAATTTCGGAGCAGATAGGAAAGCGTTTAACGCACTTGGAGGTGCTGGGCGTGATTCAAAACAATCCCATAATTTTAAATCCTGTTGCCATAATTTGTGCCGTCCATTTATGATAGAGCCTACTGGAATTCCAATTAAAAATACAATTATCACTACAAAACGCATTATTACATTCATGTTGTATTTCATATGCTTTTAATGACATTAACCCATAAGATAGGTAGAGCGATAATGAATCGCATCCCCTTTAAAATCATTCCTGATACAATTTCAACTCAGGAATAAACCGAAAGTCTTTAATATTATCGGTTAATAAATTCAATTTATATTTACCACGCTTGTTGCCTTAATTGTTTAGCAAATACGCCGCTATTTTCTATATCCGAAAAAATTAATTCAGATTCATTAGGTGATTTCAAAATCACACTTGGCATTTGACAATGCTGCAAAGGATTCAATTTTGGCACATTTAAATCCACTGCTTTTTCTTTTTCCTGCACATAATAATTTAATGCCGCAATCACAAAATCGGCTAAATTTTGCTGCTGCTGTTTTGCCAATCGCAATACCGCTTGTTCCAAAGAAGAATCAGGTAAAGTAATTTGAATGGTTTGCATGGTTTATTTCTCTTAAGGTTTACTCTGCTGAATTCATAAAATGGATAGAATAATAGTTCCCTTTAAAACCATTCCTGATACAAACCCAACTCAAAAAGACATCCTATCAATATCCCGCGCACCGTGCATAATGCGCACAATCTCAATTCCATTTTCCAATAAATCCGTTTCAGCTCCGTCCGCGTATCTTTATCCCCTCAATATCTAAAACAGTTGCTTCACCACTATTAATTCCCTGCTTAATTTCAGCGCGTAAATTTTTAAGCTGCAATTCATAAAGCTGGTCACGTTCTTCCAATAAACGTAGTCCTTCCTGAATGACCTCATTAAACGAACTATAAAGCCCTGATGTTAATTTATTTTGCAGTAACATTTCATAATGGGGATTTAATACAATTTGCATAATCGAGCCTCCTAAAAATCAACTTGTAAAATGGATAGAGCAATAGCAAAACTCATCTCTTTTAAAATCATTCCTAATACAAACCCAATTAAGTAAAGACGCTGCATTGCAACGTCTCTACATTATTTAGAATTAACGAATCCGCTCGCACAACTGTGCATCAGTAAAGAAATAAGCAATTTCTCTTTGAGCCGTTTCTAACGCATCCGAACCATGTACCGCATTTTCATCAATACTGCTAGCAAAATCTGCCCGAATCGTACCAGCTGCCGCGTCTTTTGGATTGGTTGCGCCCATAATATCCCGATGCGCTAACACGGCATTTTCACCTTCCAGCACTTGCATCATCACAGGCCCTGAAATCATAAAAGAAATTAAGTCGTTAAAAAAACCACGTTCTTTGTGTTCTGCATAAAAGCCTTCGGCTTGCTCTTTTGTCAATTGCACCATTTTTGCCGCAACCACGCGCAAACCGTTTTGTTCAAAGCGGCTGTAAATTTGTCCGATAACATTTTTTGCCACAGCATCAGGTTTTATGATAGAAAAAGTACGTTCGATTGCCATTGTGTTAAAACTCCTTATATTTTAAGTTAATTATAAAAAACCGCGTATTGTAACCGATTTTGCCTATTCGGCATGGTTTAGTTATTGTTGACAAACAGGGCAAAAATAACTCGCCCGCTGTCCTATTTTTAGTTGTTGAATCGGCGTTTGACAACGATAACAACCCTGTCCTGCCCGTCCATAAACCTGTAGCGATTGGCTAAAATAACCAGGATTTCCTGCGGGACTGAGAAAATCTTTCAGCGTTGTACCGCCTTGTTTAATCGCCTGTTGTAAAACGTGCTTAATCGCGGCAACTAATCGTTCACAATCGTGTGGATTTAAACTGGCTGCTTTGCGGGTTGGCAAAATATTTGCCATAAACAGTGACTCACTGGCATAAATATTGCCAACTCCGACCACATTATGCCCATCCATAATGAAGGTTTTAATGGGAATAGTGCGATTTTGCGCCAACTGATAAAGATGATGAGGGGTAAAATCATCGGTTAAGGGTTCTACGCCTAAATCCTTTAATAAAGAATGGCTTAAAGGATTACCTTCTGCCCATAACACCGCACCAAATTTGCGTTGGTCATTAAAGCGCAGCATTTTTTGGTCAGCAAACACAAAATCAACATGATCATGTTTACCCGCAACGGTATTTGCAGGGAGAATTTTTAAATGTCCCGACATCCCTAAGTGCAAAATCACACTGCCTTGGGCGGTATTCAGCAAACAATATTTAGCCCGCCGCGTTACGCTGACAACTTTTAACCCCATAAGATGTTGTTTTAATTGCGCATCCACTGCCCAGCGCAATTGCGTTTGTCGCACTTGCACATCACTAAATACATTGCCAACTAAATGCGGACGAATCCCTGCACACGTCGTTTCTACTTCAGGCAATTCAGGCATCATGCAGCTCCACAGTTAAATATTCATCTTGTACAGCCGTTAAAGTCGCAGGCAAAATGCGATTTTCTAAATTTTGTGTATCATCAATACAACACGCCACACGCAAATAATTCGGGGTATAGCCAAAAACCAACTGCCGTTGTTCATCAACAGGTTGAGTTTGTCCTTCCCATAAAATCGGCATGGTTTTACCTAATTGTGACTGCATAAATTGTTGCTTCATGGTTTGCGCTACCTGATGCAATTGCTGACTGCGCTGTTTTTTCACCGCATTACTCACCTGTTCGGGCAAGGTAGCGGCTTTTGTGCCAGCGCGGGGGGAATAACTGAAAATATGGAGATGTCCAAAACCAATGCTGGCAATAAAAGCCAAACTGTCTTGCCATTCTTGTTCGGTTTCACCCGGAAACCCCACAATAATATCGCTGGTGACATTAAAATACGGAATTTGTTGCCGTGCTTGTGCCACGATAGCCGCAAATTCGCTGGTTTTACAACGTCGCGCCATTCGTCTTAATACGCTATCTGAACCGCTTTGCAACGGTAAATGCAGATGCGGTAATAAACGTGGATTAGCAAAAAGTTCAAAAAAATCAGCGGGTAAATCCCAAGGCTCTAAAGACCCCAAACGCAACCGTGGAATCTGGGTTTGTGCCAAAATGGTTTCAATCAGGGTCGTTAAATCGCTATCAACATCGCTGCCATAGCCGCCTAAATGCACCCCCGTCAAAATAACTTCCTGAATACCCTGCTGCTGTAATACATTAATTTCATTAATAATTTCAAGTATCGTGCGACTTTTTTCTTCGCCGCGTGCCACGGTGACAATGCAAAAAGTACAGCGATAACGACAACCATCCTGCACTTTGACAAATGCCCGTTGCCGCCCACGACTAAACAACGAATTTTCTCCTGGTTCGGTTGACATCGCAGGCATGGTTTGCAAATTCAACTCAGCGACAGTTTTCTGCACTAATTGGGCTTTATCTTGATTGCTCACCACCAAATCAACCCCCAACAAACTGGCTGCCTCTTCTTGATTTAAGGTGGCATAACAACCGCTGACCACTAATTTTGCCTGTGGTTGCTCGCGATGAATTTTGCGAATCAATTGCCGTGATTTGCGTGCAGCATCGGCTGTTACTGCACAGGAATTAATCACCACCACCTGCGCATCGCTAAGTTGCGGGCTAATGTGATGTCCCGCATGACTAAATTCCTGCGCCCATGTTTCCAATTCAGCCTCATTCAGCCGACAACCCAAGGTTTTAAGATGTACCCGCATAACTAAAAATAACTCACAAGTGTTTGTACAAAAGGGCTATTATCCCACAATCGTCCTTAAGTTAGATTTTCAAATCACAATCTGTAGGTGGCAATATTTTCCTGCATAAAAACCAATAACGCCGCGGAATGAATCGGCGGACTAAAATAAAAGCCTTGCACAACCTCGCAATGATGTTGTTTTAAAAATTCCAATTGCTCAAGACTACTCACTCCTTCGGCAATGACTTTTAAATTCAAACTGTGTGCTAAAGCAATAATGGCAGTGACAATACAAGCATCATTTCTATCTAAGACAATATCGCGTACAAAAGAATAATCAATTTTTAAATGGTCAACAGGAAAACGTTTTAAATAATTTAATGATGAATACCCTGTGCCAAAATCATCAATAGATAGTTTAAAACCACAGCGTTTGAATTCTTCTAAGACCGTAATCACATACTCAGGATTATTCATAATCATACTTTCAGTGATTTCAAATTCTAATAAGTGGGCTGAAATACCTGCTCGCTCACGAATCGCATTAATATGATTAAGTAAATCAATTTCCCGAAATTGCCTAGCTGATAAATTAATGGCAACAGGCACTTGAAACGCAATTTTTTTCTGCCAATCATTCAAATCATCACACGCTATTTTTAAAACCCATTCGCTAATTTCAATAATTAAACCATTTTCTTCGGCAATTGGAATAAACTCAACAGGCGAAATAGCTCCCAATACAGGATGCGTCCAGCGTAATAATGCCTCAACCCCGACAATTTTTTTAGAATTTAAATCAATTTTTGGTTGATAGTAAACGGTAAATTCATTATTTTTTAATGCACTGCGTAATTCTTTTTCAATTTTAAGCCGTCTTAAAGATAACGCATTAATCGCTTCATTAAAAAACTCATAATTATTTCGCCCCGCATCTTTTGCTTGATATAACGCTTTATCGGCTTTTCTAATTAATTCATCTACATCACAGGTATCATTAGGGAAAGTGCTAATCCCAATACTGGTTGTTATAAACAATTCATGGCCATCAATTGAAATAGGCTGTGAAATAACAGTAATTAACCGATTCGCTAATTCACTTGCCGCCTCCACCCGCGAAAGCTGACAGACAATCATCGCAAACTCATCGCCTCCCAATCTGGCAATGGTATCTTGTTCTCGCAAACAGCTTTTTAGACGCTCTCCAATAGCAATCAAGAGCTTATCGCCCACAACGTGTCCTAAGGAATCATTGATATTTTTAAAACGATCTAAATCAAGATACAGTAACGCAAAAATAGAGTTAGTTAATTTAGCGTGTGATTTTGCCCTTTCCAATCGGTCTCTAAATAACATTCTGTTCGGTAAATCTGTTAAAGGGTCATAAAAAGCTAAATGCTGAATCGTTTTTTCATTATTTTTGCGTTCGCTAATATCTTGAGTAATTGCAATAAAATGGCTAATTTCACCTTGCTTATTTTTTACGGGCGAAATGGATTGACAACACCAATAAATATCGCCATTCTTTTTTCTATCTAAAAATTCACCTTGCCATGATAGTCCCGCACTAATCGTGTTCCATAGTTCGCTGTAAATTTTTTCATCGGTTAAGCCCGATTTTAACAGACTGGTTTTTTTACCAATCACTTCACTTTTTTCATAGCCTGTTACTTCACAAAAAACAGGGTTACAATATTCTATAATGCCTGCGTTGTCAGTAATTACAATCATACTGGCACTTTGCGCCACCGCTAAAGAAAACTTTTGTAATTCTTCTTCGGTACTTTGCTGTTTTTCAATAATGGAATGCAGCTTTTGATTGGCGACTAATAATTGCTTTGGACTAGGCAATGCTAATAATTTAGGAAGTAAGAACCAAATTAAAACAGCGGTAATAAAAGAAACAATAGCGGTTAATAATTTAACACCAGCGGCAAGCCAATAGTAGGGTATCCAAATTAGAATAACGTCAATTAAATGGGTTGTGCCACATAAAAAAATGAAAATGGCAAACAAAACCATCACCCAGCGATATTCTAAATCGACTCTCTTTTTTACAAAATAAAATAATGCAAAGGGAATTGAATAATACGCTAATACGATGGTTAAATCCGATATGACATACAACGTGAGCAGCGTTGTCTGCCAAACAAAACAATTTCCATGCGGCATAAATCCTGTGGTATTTGTAATTTCATGGATAAAGCTCAAAGGAATCTCCGTTATTATTCTAATTTTTAGCCATTATAAAATAAATTAATGCTAAGAAGTATTTTATAAATCAGCACAACAACCTTAAAAAATGGCTCAAGATAACAGATTCATCAGTCAAAAAAACAGTTCCTTGTGCTAGGTAATTTTTTGAACTAATTCACATTTTTACCCCTTGTAGCCTATGATTGAACCAGAAAGTGGTACAACAGGAAACCTTTAAACAATTTCTGTGAATGTTGTACTTTATTTAAAAAAGTTAGGATGTTGTTCACTTTTTTCTCTCAAAAAAAGTTATAAAATCGAGTAAAGCTTTGCCTTATTTTAATCTAATCATCCATAAAATCATGCACTTTCCTTTTTTAAACAAGGTTAAATTTATTCCTGTTGCAACGCGATTGACAATGATATTCTCATTGCTGATGAGTTTGTTATTAACAAGTTTAGCGGTGGCAGTTAATTTTTATCAAGCGGACGCATTAGAAAAACAAACAGTGCATTTTAGTTCCGTATTAGCAAAACAAACTGCGCATTTATTAGAAACACCTTTGTTAGAAGCAAATACAATCGCGATTAATACAATCTCTCAACAGTTTATTGAAATTGACTTGATTGCCAATGTAACTGTGTATGCTCATAATCGTCATTTAATAGCCCAATATGGCATTATTGCGTTATCAACTGATAAAACATTTGTTATTCCTATTCAGAGTCAAAAAAAACTGCTCGGCTATCTAACCTGGAGTTTAGATAAGGATAATTTACAAAAAAAACGTCAACAAATAGCCCATTCTATTATCGCCATTACTGTTTTAATTAGTTTAATCGGGATTGGGCTTATTTTTTATCTGTGCCATAGTTTATTAAAACCACTTGCTAGCTTAATGTTGGTCAGTAAAGCGATAACAGAAACTGAATTTAACACACTTGCCCCTACTAAACGTAAAAATGAGGTAGAAATATTAATGCAGGCGATGAATGAAATGAATAAGGGAATGCTGCAAAAGGATCGGGTGGAAGCGGTTTTTTCTCGTTATGTATCCGCGCAAGTTGCCCAGCAAGTTTTGAAAGATTTGAATAATATTGAAACCGTTGAATTAGGCGGCGACCATTTAATGGCAAGCGTCTTTTTTGCCGATATTGTAGGGTTTACCAGCTTGTCTGAACGCTTAGATGCACAACAAATCAGTAGTATTTTGAATATTTATTTTTCTAAAATTGCCGAAGTGGTGAGTTTTTGCGGCGGTCATGTGGACAAGTTTATTGGTGATTGTGCGATGGTGGTGTTTGGTGTGCCTGTGCAAACCCGTCGTCATGCGTTTGATTGCATGGCGTGTGCTTGGATGATTTTGCAATTAATCAATCAGTTAAATGAAAAACGCGAAGTCGCAGGCGAATTGACGGTTGAGTTTCGTATCGGTGCCAATAGTGGCATGATGTTGGCAGGGAATATGGGGTCAAGCGAACGCATGGAATATACGGTGGTGGGCGATTCGGTGAATTTGGCCTCCCGCCTTTCAGGGGCGGCAGAGCCTGGGGAATTAGTGATTACAGAAGATGTGTTTATCGAACAGAGTTTGGAAGGGATGATAAAAACACACGTTAAAGATTTAATTAAAATACGCGGCAAACGACTACCTGTTAATATATTGTCTGTCACTGATATTCTTACCCCGTTTCGAGACAAAATGTTGGCACAAATTCCTGTGATTCTTGCAGGGCAAAAGAAGACGATGTCACAAAAACGCCAACCTGCACCTGTCAAAAAGCAGTAGGATACTTTTTTGAAAAACAATCACTGTTAGTTTACGTTATGACCCCAATTGATTATATAGACACTCCTGAAAAACTAAGCGGTTTATGCCAAAAAATTTTAATCGAGCCGTGGATTGCTTTGGATACTGAATTTTTGCGGGAAAAAACCTATTATCCTAAGTTTTGCCTGCTGCAAATTGCAACCCCCAATTGGGTAGCTTGCATTGACCCGCTGGTGTTGCCTGATTTATCTGAGCTGTTTGAGGTGTTGTATAACCCTGCAATCATCAAAGTGTTTCATGCGTGTCGGCAGGATTTGGAAATTTTTTATCAATTAACCGGCAAAGTACCAGAACCTATTTTTGATACGCAAATTGCCGCCCCCTTGTTGGGGATTCAAGAAAATCCTGGCTATGCAATGTTGGTGTCAACTTTTTTAAACATTAATTTAACCAAAGCCCATACCCGTACCGATTGGAGCATCCGCCCTCTTAGCCCACAGCAATTGGAATATGCTGCCGATGATGTAATTTATCTGTGTCAAATTTATCAGATTATGCGCGATAAATTAAAAGAACTGAGTCGCTTTGATTGGTTGCAAGAGGATTTTAAATTATTAAATAATCCTGAGTTGTATGATTTTCCTGCGGAAAAAGCGTGGTTAAAAGTCAAAGGCAAAAATAAATTAACAGGACGGCAATTGTCGATTATTCAAGCGTTAACCCAATGGCGCGAAGAAACGGCACAACGAGAAGACCGTCCGCGCAACTGGCTCATGCGGGATGATTTATTGCTGGAATTGGCAAAGCTTCAACCTGAAAATCCCTCTGAATTAGCCACGATTCGGACGGTCAATGAAAAAACGGTGCAGCGTTATGGGCGGGTGTTGTGTGAGTTAATTAATGCCGCTAAACAACGTCCACCGTTTAAAGAAACCGATAAATTGCTTGCTGTGAAAAAAACACCACAACAAGAAGCTGTGTTAGATGTGTTAACCGCCGTCGTGCGGATTCGTGCTGAAGAAAACGCCCTTAATCCGATTATTTTAGCCTCGCGCAAAGAGTTGGAAAAACTGCTTTATGGCGATGATGATTGTTTGCTATTAGCTGGATGGCGTTACAGCATGGCAGGGCGTGAGTTACAAGGACTGCTTTCGGGCGATTATGTATTGACGCTGCAAGAAGGCGAAGTTAAAACTTCGGTCTTTCAATCAACCTAAATTTTTTTCCTTTTTGTGCTTATTGTAAAACCACATTTGATAAATGCTGACCAGAATTTGCATTGCCATTGACAGCCCCATTAAACCGCCGCTACCAATGACCACATAAGCAAATTCAGGAATCGTTTTGGTGATAAACCACGATAGAACATCTAATAACATCGCCGCAAACGGAATCACCACCGCGATACGTTTGAAATAAACGTTCATTTCACACAAGATAAATAATTTGCCGATGAAAAATAAAATAAAGGCAATTCCAAAAATGTGAATATGTCCAACTCGAATTAAAACGGGTAATGGCGCACCCCCGCCTGCTTGGGAAACTTCTAATACCCCTGCGTAATTGGTTAAATTGGGTAGACTTGGATTAATGCTCGGTGTATGACACATAATGCAATCGCGGTTTAAAATCGGCGCAATCGTTGTGGTGTAACCTGCTTGTTCTGCGCCTTCTTGTAACCAACGCAAAATGACCTCTTTGTCACTTTTGTATTTTAAGTTAGCTTCCATAATCCCATTAACAGCCGCACCTAATCGGGTTTGTGCGTGTGAACCATGATACATAATCATCACATCATCAACAGATAAGCCAGGTTTACCGTCGCGCCCTTGATGGGTGTAATACAAATTCGCTAAGGCAAATAAATAACCCAAGCCAATAGTGAGTAAAAACACGGTGTTTAAAATTTTTTCGCTGACCGAAACATCAACAAACCGATTATATTTTGTAGTCATGTTGTTCCAACAAAAACGATAAAAAACAAAATCCTCTCTGTTTTTATCAAAGAGGATTGAAGTTGTGTGGCTAGAGATTATTTTAAAGTGCTTAAATAGCTGCTAATTGCTTTCATATCTTTCTCTGTTAAACTCGCGGCAATCGAAGGCATTGGTCCGCCTTTACGATTTGCCGTGTTAAACGCCATCAACTGTGTCAGAAGATATTGGTTATGTTGATGAGCTAAACGTGGCACACCGCCTCGCCCTTCACCTGCTGCGCCATGACAACCTGCACACATCGCATATTTGGTTTTCCCAACGGCATTTTCAGCACTTGCCGCTGTTTTGGGTTGATAAGGCACACTCGCAAAAAAAGCCGCCAAATTTTCTATCTCTGTTTCACTTAACCCAGCGGCTATGCCTTGCATAATGGGATTAACGCGCTGACCTTGTTTGAATGCTGTCAATTGTGCCGCTAAATAATAGCGATGTTGTCCTGCTAAAACAGGAACAGTGCCATTACTACCAATGCCTTTTGCACCATGACAGCCACTACACATTGTCGCTTTCTGCGCCCCAGCTTTTAAGTCAGCGGCATTAACCGTTGCACAATAAACAACGGCAAAAAAACTAAGGGTTAATAAAAATAGGTTTTTTGATAATTTCATGATTTCTCCGTAAAATTTATGCCCTGTAGACAATCACTCTGTCTTTGACAGAATAACAATGCAACTTTTACTATACAAGCGTTATTTCTAATTTACGACCGCTTCCTGTATCCTGCTAAAAAACATTCATCTAAAAAGTTTTATGTATTTTGTAAAAACAACTGTGCAGTGTGAAGAAGTCATTAAAAAATCACGCTTTATTGCCATTATTACACCTTGTCTAAACGAAGATGAGATTATGGCACATCTTAAACAATTTAGTAACGCGCATTCTCATGCCAGTCATATTGCGTTTGCCTATCGCTTAAAAACTGCACAAGGCATTATTTATCGTTTTCATGATGCGGGCGAACCGACGGGAACGGCTGGGAAACCTATTTTTCAGCATTTGGAAGGAAAACAGCTCATCAATGTGCTGATTGCCGTGATTCGCTATTTTGGTGGGGTGAAATTAGGCGCAGGCGGATTAACCAGAGCCTATGGCAATAGTGCAAAATTAGCAATTGAGTCTAGTGAACTCTTTGATTATATTGAGTTTTCAACAGTGCGTTTAACCTTGGATTATGCACAACTGACACAGTTTGAATATCAACTAAAAAAATGGGAAGGAACAATCATACAGCAGACATTTACCGCGCAAGTGCAGCTCTTGATACGCTTACCTGCTGAGAATCTTGCTCAGTTAAAAGCGTTATTTCCTTTAATTGAAGATGATTTTTTGGCAGACAAATGAGCAAGATAAAAACAACGCAATAATCAAAAATTGACTGTTTTTGAACTATTGCGTTGGATGCTCGCTTAATTATTCAGTGATAGGATACTGTTCACGCGCTTGGTCAACCCGGTCGCGCAACTCTTTCCCTGGTTTAAAGTGAGGAACGTGTTTAGATGATAACGCTACTGAACCTCCTGTTTTTGGATTTCTACCCATCCGTGGTGGACGGTAATGTAATGAGAAACTCCCAAAACCTCTAATTTCAATTCTGTCACCACTTGCCAGAGATTGGCTCATTTGCTCAATAATACATTTAACAACCTGTTCAACATCTTTAAGAGGCAAGTGAGGTTGTTGTTTTGCAAGTGCTTCAATTAATTCGGATTTTGTCACTTTTTACCCTGTAAAAAAATAAAATCAGTCACAGCTAAAAACTGCCGCCTAATTTTTTGTATCGCTGTTACGTTAAATGTTAAACATGAAAATGTTTTCTAACAGAAAGGCAGTGGCTAACACTTGTTAGCCACCTTTATTGCAAAAGCTATTAAGCTTTTATAAGAATTGACTACTTATTTATTTTTCCATTTGCTTAAAAATGTCACCTAAAGTCGGTGTTCCTGAACCTTGTTTAGAATAATCTTTAATCGTATTAGATTCTTCTTCATGGTCTTTTGCTTTGACAGATAAAGAAATAGATTTACTTTTCTTATCCACACCTACAAATTTACATTCAAGCTCTTCGCCTTCTTTTAGCAAAGTCCGTGCATCTTCAACACGGTCACGTTGAATTTCTGAGGCACGCAAATAACCTTCTACGTTGTCTGCTAAAGTGATAACAGCCCCTTTTGCATCAACTTCTTTTACAACACCTTTAACTAAACTGCCTTTTTCATGGACGGCAATATAGTTTTGGAAAGGGTCTTGCTCTAATTGCTTAACGCCCAATGAAATACGTTCCCGCTCAGAATCCACCGCTAAAATAACCGTTTCAACTTCATCGCCTTTTTTGTATTCACGGATAGCTTCTTCGTCATTTTCATTCCAAGAAATATCTGACATATGGACTAAGCCATCAATGCCGCCTTCCAAGCCAATGAAAATACCAAAATCGGTAATAGATTTAATTTTCCCAACGATTTTGTCGCCTTTGTTATGCGTTGCTGCAAACTCATCCCAAGGATTGGGTTTACATTGTTTCATGCCTAAAGAAATACGACGACGTTCTTCGTCAATTTCTAACACCATCACTTCAACTTCATCGCCTAATTGCACAACTTTAGAAGGATTGACGTTTTTATTTGTCCAATCCATTTCTGAAACATGAACCAAACCTTCAACCCCTTCTTCAATTTCTACAAAACAGCCGTAATCAGTTAAGTTATTGACTTTACCAAAGACGCGCGTGCCAGCAGGATAGCGGCGAGCGATGTTTTGCCAAGGGTCTTCACCCATTTGTTTCATGCCTAATGAAACACGGGTTTTTTCTTTGTCAAATTTTAAAACTTTAACTTGGATTTCTTGCCCGATTTCCACACATTCAGAAGGATGACGGACTCTGCGCCATGCCATATCGGTGATATGCAATAAACCATCAATGCCACCTAAGTCAATGAATGCACCATAGTCAGTTAAATTTTTCACAATACCTGTGACAATTGCACCGTCTTCTAAGGTTTTCATTAACTCATCGCGTTCAACACTGTATTCTTTTTCAACTACAGCACGACGTGATAACACAACATTGTTGCGTTTTTGGTCAATTTTGATGACTTTAAATTCCAAATCACGATTTTCTAAGAATGCCGTGTCACGGATAGGACGAACATCCACTAATGAGCCAGGTAAAAACGCCCGCAACGCACCGACCGCCACAATAAAGCCACCACGGACTTTACCATTAATACGACCGATGATGGTTTCACCTGATTCAAAGGCTTTTTCTAGTTCCGTCCACGCTTTATTTTTCTTAGCTTTATCACGGGAAAGTAACGTAGAACCTAGTCCATCTTCAAATAAATCCAAAGCAACTTCAATTTCATCACCGATGTTGACTTCCAAATCACCATCTGCATTCAAAAACTGCCATTTTGGAATCACACCTTCTGATTTTGAACGGGTGCTGACAATAATCATATCGTTTTCGATGTCGATTACAGTACCCATCAAAATAGCACCCGGACGCATTTCAGTCTGGGCTAAACTCTCTTCAAATAACGCAGCAAAGCTTTCGCTCATTGTTTTCTTTCCCATGCTTGTCAAAGTGGACGACAAGCTTTTGTTTCTCAAAGTTAAAATTTGTGCTTAAAGTAAGCACCCGTAAAAAAGTCCTTCAGCGGACTAAGCTTAAAACCGCTTCTATCACCTGATCAATCATTAAATCAGAGGAATCAATTATCAGCGCGTCATAAGCGGCAACGAGTGGAGCAATCGCTCGCTCACTATCTCGCTTATCCCGTGCATCAATTTCTTGGGTTATCTGTTCAAGGTTAGCAGAGATTCCTTTTTTAATCAACTGTTTATAGCGGCGTTTTGCCCGTTCTTTGCTACTTGCGGTTAAATAAACTTTATAACAGGCATCAGGAAACACCACCGTTCCCATATCCCGCCCATCGGCTACTAAACCAGGGGCTTGTTTAAAGTCTTTTTGTTTTTGCAATAAAACCGCTCGCACCGCAGGATACGCGGCAATAAGGGAGGCAGCATTGCCTGTCGTTTCACTGGGCAATTGTGCCGTAATATCGGTTTCATTGAGTTTAATTTGCAGCTCTTCTTGGCAAGCAAATTCCAAACGCATCGCTTGTGCCACAGCAACAACTGCCGCACTATTGGTTAGCTCAACCTGTTGGGCTAAGACGGCAACTGCCAATGAACGATAAATTGCACCGCTGTCTAAATAATGCCACCCCAAACGTTTAGCAACCGCACGACTGACTGTGCCTTTGCCTGCGCCACTAGGGCCATCGATGGTTAATACTGAAATATTCATTGATGGGAGTTAAATTAAAGTAAAGAAAATAACAGCTAAAACAGATTTAAAATTGCTTACTAATTGATTATTTTAGCCCTTGATAAAATCCTTAAAGTATCGCATTGCCTCTTAAAATACTCAAATAAAAAAGTTCAATAGCTTTATTCTAAGCCTATTTGTTATTATTTACCTTGCAACGACACAAATAGGTTTATTTTTAAAATCAGTTGGTTAAACAAATAGT
>JAIFMS010000058.1 GCA_020048335.1 Methylococcaceae bacterium
CTCAGGATTGGCGATTGATTAATTTAGCTTTAACAGCACCGTTACAGGGGGCATTGGTGATTGCAACAGCACAATTGCCCGCTAATTTTTCCTTAAAAAATAAATTGTTTTTAACCTCCCTGAATTGCTAATTTAAATAGAGCCTTTATACTTAAAAGCCATCATTATAAATTTTAAAACGAAGGTCATTTTTAATGAATTTACCTAAAAACTTTTCTGTAACCGCATTGTCGGTAGCCCTGCTTTTAAGCATTCCGTCGGTGCAAGCAGGTGTCACTGAAGATTTTGAAAGCGCACTCAAATTTGGACAGGATGATGCCAAATATGGACAAATTAAAGTAGATTTTCGTTACCGTTATGAACAAGTAGACAGTGGCAATCCAAACTTAAAAGTCGGCAATGTTTCAACCGCACGATTGCAATTGGGCTATTTAACCCCTGAATTTAAAGGATTTCAGGCTTATATTGAATATGCGGGCAATCAGGATATTGTCATCAACAATTATAATAGTGTGCGGAATGGTAAAACCCAGTTTGAAACCATCACCGACCCGCAGCAAAATGTGTTAAATCAATTGTGGCTCAGTTACACAGGACTTGCAGACACCGAAATAAAAGTGGGGCGGCAACGGCTTAATTTAGACAATGATCGTTTTGTGGGCAGTGTGCCGTGGCGCATGACAGAGCAGATGGTTGATGCGTTGTTGATTAGCAATACGTCATTACCCAATACCACGATTAAGGTCGGTTATATTAATCGAGCGCAAACGGTAACAGCAATGCTTAAAGCGATGCAGTTTCCCTTTGTCAATATTTCATATCATTTTGCCGATATAGGAAAATTAACCAGTTATGCCTATTGGATGGATTTTAATGAACCTGCGGGTAGCGTGGGGGGAATGACCCAATTAGAATCCAATCAAACTTACGGCGTACGCTTTGATGGGAGCCGCAAAATTACCGACGATATAAAAGCCCATTACACCGCCGAATATGCCTATCAACGCAGTTATCAACAAAACCCTGTTGCGTATTCAGCCAATTATTATCATGTTATTGGTGGCTTGTCCGTTTTTGGTGTCACCGCAAAAGGAGGTTTTGAACAATTAGATGGGAAAGGGGTTGGCAAAACCTTTGATACACCGCTGGCAACGCTGCATATTTTCAATGGTTGGGCGGATCAATTTTTAATAACGCCTTCCGATGGATTGCGTGATATTTATGGTTCCTTGAACACCGAGGTGATGGGGGTTAAATTAACAGGGGTTTATCACGAATTTACCGATGACACTGGCAAGATAGATTATGGCAAAGAATGGAATTTTTTAGTAACCAAGCAGTTCTTAAAGCACTATTCGTTGTTAGCTAAATATGCCTATTATGATGCGGCAAAAAATAGTGGAAAATTTGATACACAGCTACTTTGGCTGGGGGTCAATATAAGTTTTTAAGTTTAAAAAGCCCTAAAAACAGATAGCGCACTATAATAGGTCAATTACCCCCTGTTTTTTTAAAGGATGACCTTATGAAAAAAATAATCCCTTTTTTAGCCCTAGCCCTATTGCTGGCAGGCTGTTCTGAAACGCCTATCAAACAAGCAGGCGGGCTAGGAACACATACCCTTCCCATTTTACAACCTGATACAGCGGAAGCGGAAGATTATTCACTGGTCTATGACGGTAGACCGATTCCTGCTAAAACCAGTTCCGCTGTTCAGCTCTATCCCAGTAAATTCAGTCAATTAGCGGGTTGGGAACAAGACAATCACAGTGAAGCCATGATTGCCTTTCGCCAATCTTGTCAACGTTGGCGCAAAATGCCCGCAGGAAAAACGATGGCAGGGGCGTTTAATTTAGGCAGCTTGGCGGATTGGGGAAAATTATGCGCGATTTCAGTCGGTTCAGGCGAAGAAAAGCAATTTTTTGAAACTTGGTTTCGCCCTTATGCCGTAGCGGAAAATGGCGACACTAAAGGCTTGTTTACAGGCTATTTTTTGCCCGAATTACACGGTTCTTATAGCCGTTCTGAACGTTATAACGTGCCTATTTATCGCCAGCCGAGTGGCAAATTAGCCCATTATAGTCGCACACAGATATACGATGGCGCACTCGAAGGGCAGGGTTTGGAATTGCTGTGGGTGGATGATTTAGTGGATGCTTTTTTCATGGATGTGCAAGGCTCAGGACGAATTATCATGGAAGATGGCAGCGTTAAAGGCGTGGGCTATGCAGGAAAAAATGGTAAAAGCTATTTTGCCATTGGCAAAGAATTGGTTGATAGAGGCGAAATTGCTAAAGCGGATGTGTCTATGCAAACCATTCGGCAGTGGATTAAACAGCATCCTGATGAAGGGGTACAATTAATGAAAAAAAATGCCTCGTATGTTTATTTTCGCTTTACCGATGGTAATCCAAGTGTGGGGCCAACAGGGGCAATGGGCGTTCCTTTAACTGCACAACGCAGTTTAGCCGTTGATAGGCATTTTTTACCACTAGGCATTCCGATTTGGTTAGATGCCCAACATCCCGCAGGTGGGCAGCGTTTGAAACGTTTAGTGATGGCGCAAGATACAGGCGGCGCGATTAAAGGGGCGGTACGCGGTGATTTTTATTGGGGGCAAGGGAATGAGGCAGGACAATTGGCAGGACCTATGAAATCCAGAGGACGGTTTTATTTATTACTGCCGCGTGACCTTTATGGTGACTCTTCTGCCGAGGTGGCGATTCGTCAAAATTGATGTTTAATCAGACGATGAGCAGAGTTTAGTATGCGTTCCCAAACGGGAGTTTGGGAACGAGTCAAAACAGCAAGGTATGATTTTGGAGAATATGCTGGGGAATAAAACCAGTTGGTGGCGGGAATAATGCAATACTTGATACACAAATTAATTTTAATTGGAATTATTTAATGTCAGCACTTTCGTTTACGCAGATAGAAATAGATGGATTTCGTGGGCTTCGTTCACTTAATTTGGAAGGATTAGGGCGCGTAAATATTTTAGTCGGGCAAAATAACTCCGGAAAAACCAGTGTGTTAGAGGCGTTGTCCATTCTTTGCAATCCTCAAAAGCCTAGTGAGTGGTTATCAATGGTGCGTCGCCGTGATTTTGGACGCTTAGATGAAAATATTGTGCAGTCATTACGATGGTGTTTTAAACAAACGGCAAAAAATAATTACGATGATTTTATTGAAGCAAGTTGTCATTTTAAATGTGAGAGTCTGATTTTAAAGCAATTAACCGTTAAATACACCGAATTCATGGGAAGTCACACGGAGGTTATTAGCATCCCTATTGGAGAGGATTTGTTTGGGGATACAGAATATGAACATGAAGAGGAAATAACGCCATGTCGAGCTGTAAAACTAGAGCATAGTTTTGTATTGTCTCAACAAGGTAAAGGTGAATCTTTCTTTTTGAAAGTCAATGAAAAAGGTGGAGTTATTCCCTCCTTTTGGGAAGAGCGAAAAAAACAGTATAGCTATTACATTAATTATGAACTGCTCACACCCTATTCTTACCAGTTGAGTAAGGTACAGTTACAAACCTTCTCAGAACAACTTTTTAATGATGATATTGTCGAGTTATTGCAAGATTTTGATGCTGATATTGACGGAATTCAAATTGCTTCATTCAGTGGTGAACGTGCGGCTATTTACATCAAACACAAACAATTAGGCATTGCGCCATTATCAGTTTTTGGTGATGCAACACGTCGCGCCGTGCTTTTAACTTCTACATTACTTTCATTAAAAAACGGTGGTGTTTTATTAATTGATGAAGTAGAAGTCGGGATTCATGTCTCAGCTTTAGCTAATTTTTTCAAATGGTTAGTAAATGCGGCGCGGAAACTAAATGTGCAGGTATTTGTAACAACTCACAGTTTAGAAGCATTGGATGCGATTACTTTCTCCGATAATGACCACGCAGAAGAAGATATTGTTGTCTTTCGCTTGAAGCAAACCGAAGAAAAAACCGAAAGCAAACGACTTTCAGGCGATTTATTGCACCGTTTGCGTTTTGAGCGCGGTTTAGATGTGAGATAAACCATGCGAAAATACGGTTACTTAGTCGTTGAAGGGCCGCACGATGTTGAGTTTGCCTATCGTTTATTAAGTCCTTCAGGATTGAAACGAGTTCAACATCAAAAGGAATTAGAACCTTTTTTATCGCCCTTAATTCCGCGTGAATATCCGCCTAAAGGTGATTTGCAAAAAAGAATGTCAACGCCACTTTTTCTACAAAATAATACTCATGCCATCGCCATTCATAACGCAGGAGGCGATTCGCAATTAGTGAATGTCATCATGGATAACATGGACGGTGAAGTTCTTGAATTTAAAAAAATGATAGGGATTGGCATTTTTCTCGATTCAGATTCTCAAAAATCACCGCAAAACCGATACGATGAAATTAAAACATCGTTGGCAGAAAAATCATCGCAACTTTTTATCTTACCTGATGAGGCAGGAACGATAAAAAAAGGACTGCCCAATTTAGGCGCATTTGTTTTACCCGACAATCAAACGGCTGGCACATTGGAAGATTTATTGCTTGAAAGTGCCGAACAGGTCTATCCAGAATTATTAAAAATAGCGCGAAACTATGTCAGCGCAGCCAAAGAAAATGCGAATCTTAAGTCATCTGAATTAAGCGAATTAAGAAACGCAGGAACAAATAAAGCAATTATCGGCGCAATGGCAAACATTTTTAAGCCGGGAAAATCCATTCAAGTTTCTATTCAAGATAACGATTGGTTAAAGGGAAAAGCGTTAGCAGAAGTTAAACGCATTCAAGCAGTGCAAACATTTTTGAAAACTTTGTTTGAGTTGTAATTTTTCGTTCCCAAGCTCTAGGGAATGCCTACCATAAAGCTTTATTTAGAGGCATTCATCAAGCATAGCTTGAATAATATGCGTTCCTAAACGGGATTTTTGGAACGCACGCCCAATGAACTCTGCTCATCGTGTGGTCAAACAATCAGCCCATTGCCCGTAAACACCCCCGGCAAACCAATCAACGTAATCGCGGCAGCGGTACTGTCTACTGTCACGACATTCGCGATTGCCATCCCTTGGGTAATCGATACCTCAGGCGTGAGATAGTTGATGCCCCATTCTACCGCGATTAAATTCGCCACAATGGTTTTATTATCCAGCAGTTTTGCCACCCAACCCCATGTTGGATCATTGGCGTATTGATTGTGTGACACGTCCAGCATGGTATTGACGATTGAGCCGTGCGTATCCAGCCCTGAAGCCAATGGACCATCCCAGAAGGCAATTTCATTGGCGGTAGGCGCGGCATCACCGACCCGCCCTAGGATATTGTTATAGACAACTTTAATAAAATCAGTGCTGGTCATGCTCGCAGAATAACCAGTCTGCGTTGAATACTGTACGCCTACATCGTAAAAGAAATCCGCAATTTTGTTCAAGGAGAGTCCAGTTTTGACTTGGTCAATCCAATATTCCAAACCGTCAGCATCGGGCATTCGTTGAAAAAAACCGACATACAGTTCTTCTAGCCGATGTAGGTCGCTCACCGGAATAGTCGCGGCTTTACTTTGGACAGTTAAATTGACCACCGCATCGCTAAAGTGAACCTTCTCAACATTGGTTAAAACGTCCGTGCCATTGTTGCCGACATTGTCTTTAACGGTTAAGTCAGCGACTGTTCTGGTTAAGGTGTAATTAGCCAGTTTGCCCGTATAAACAGCGGTATCAGTGCCAGCCATACCGTTAATCGTATCATTGCCGCTCGTGCCTGTTAGGGTATTATCAGCAGAATCTCCGGTAACAGTAATTCCTATGTTAGACGGTATCACCGGAGGAGTAACGGGAGGCGTAACGGGTGGATTAACAACAGGCGGGTCAACAACGGGTGGATTAACCACAGGATCAACAGGTGGCGTAACAACCGGCGTGGTGTTGTCAATTAAACCAATGAGGGTACTCCCTGGCGTGAGTGTGGTATCCGTAAACTGTAGCTTTTCAATGTTCGACAGCGTATCGACATACAACGGCAGTATTCCGGTTTTTGCCGTGATAGTGTACGCGCCAACGCCAGTTTTCTGCACGGTAAAATCCGCCAATGCCCCCGCGTACACAGCGGTATCCGTGCCATCGCCACCATCAAGAAGGTCGTTTCCGGCACCGCCGTCTAAAATATCATCGCCTAAACCGCCATTGAGATTATTGGCTCCCGCATTACCGATAAGACTATTATTCAAATCGTTGCCCGTGCCATTAATACCTGCAATACCGGTTAAAGTCAGATTTTCAACATTCGCCGGCAGCGTATAAGTAATGCTGGCTTCCACTTTGTCCGTGCCTTCATTGAGTTTCTCAGTGACACTATCACCAATATTATCAACGACATAAGTGTCATTGCCTGCTAAACCTGCAAAAGTATCCGCGCCCGTTGTGCCGATAAAATAATCATCGCCTGCGGTGGCAACTTGAACATTGGCTAAAGTGGTTAATTTGGCAACATCCCAAATCGTGCCATCAGCAAATTTAACTTGTTCAATTTTGTTCGCATCGCTGACAAACCAGTTAGACACCGTTAATTTATCTGTGGTTCCTGCAATGCTCAAATAAAGGTCAGTGCTGCTACGGCTGACGGTCAAGGTAGTGGGCAACACCCCGCTACCTAATTGCACAATGTCTAGGTTGCCAGCGGTGGTGTCGTAATCCACAATCGTGTCTTGACCACTGCCGATACCGAATAGATAAGTGTCATTCCCTGCGCCACCCGTGAGAATGTCATTGCCACTACCGCCGTTAAAAATATTGGCTCCGGCATTGCCCGTAATAGCGTTGTTTAAGGCATTGCCCGTGCCGTTAATATTGCCGGTTCCGGTTAAAGTCAGGTTTTCAACGTTATCGGGTAGGCTATAGGTAATGCTGGATTCAACTGTGTCGGTACCTTCATTTGGCTGTTCGGTTATTACATCGCCGCTATGATTCACTGTATAAGTGTCATTGCCCGCTAATCCCGCTAAAGTGTCTGCACCAGCAGTTCCGACCAAAGTATCATTTCCAGCGGTGGCAGACGGAACAATAGTGCCGATAAAACTGCTTGCAGGTGTAATGGAGCCATCGGAAAATTGCAGGGTTTCAATATTTGACAGCGTGTAAACAGAGTTGGGAGCGGCTTTTAAAGTGATGGTATAGCCACCATTGCTGGTGGTTTTTGCTACGGTAAAACTGGTTTGAGTCCCTGCATACACAGCAGTATCTGTGCCTATTCCACCATCAAGGGTATTGTTGCCCGTGCCAACATAAAGGATATTGTTAAGACCGTTGCCAGTCAGGGTAGCCGCCCCCGTGGACATTACCCGTCCATTTTCAACATTGGCTGGCAAAGTATAAGCTGCGAGGGAACTGTTCACTGTGTCAGTTCCCGCCCCACTGTCTTCCTTGACTGTATCTGCGCCAATGACATCGTAAAGGTCATCACCGAGACCGCCAATCAAATTGTCCGCCCCCGCACCACTTGTTAACGTGTCATTACCATCACCGCCGTCAAGGGTGTAAACTCCTGAAGCCGCACTATCAATAGTAATTTTGTCGTTACCAACCCCGGTAGTAATTGTATTGCTGCCAGCTGTTGTCTTTGCGGTTATAACGTCATTACCCGCGCCTGTGGTAATAATTTGCTTACCTGCACCAGATATTGCAGCTACTGTGACAGCATTGGCACTCGTACTCGTGATAGTCTGTGCGCCGCCAACTGATGTTGCTGTTACTGAGATAAGATTTGCGCCACTACCACCACTATTACCAATAGTCTGTGCCCCTCCTGTTGATGTTGCTACTACACTGGTAAGACTTATTCCTTTAATATCTATTGCTCCCCCATCCGATACTGCTGTCACTGTGGTAGCACCACCTGAGCCTGTCACAATATCCTGTGCACCACTAGTAGAGGTTGCATTTACTGTAGTAGAACCTGAGCCAGTTGTAATGTTCTGTGCATCTACAGATGTTGTTGTAAGTTTTAAAGCACCAGGAAATGTACTCATAGCAAGAGTAATCACACCTGCCGCGTTTGCTGTCGTCACCAAATCGACACCTGCTGCAAATGCGGTATTAAAATCAGTGCCAGTAGTAATATTTTGTGCGCCCGTTGTTGTGCTAATTACAATTTTTTCGATATTCTTAAGATTTTTCCAACCAGCATCACTCGGTGAAATAACTGCGCCTGCACTATTGGTAATACTCAACGTATCAATACCGCCAGTGCCACCATCAACGCTATCATTGAGATTCCATGTGCCTGTATCACCTTGGATGAAGATACCACTAAATGTGTCGTCATCCGCGCTTAAACCAGTAATATTGTCCGCACTTCCAGATACAAGTGTGTGTGTGATAGAAGCCATGATTATTCTCCCCATCCCAAAACACACTTCACGCGGACAATGGGCGTAGCGGTTGAATCAGTAGTGATAATGAAGCGTGTTGCACCACGCGAATGAAATTTTGTAATGGGGGTCTTGGTATTCATGATTGCGCCTAAAAGGTTGCAGGATGTGCGGCGACCTTGCATCGTGAATTCAATAAATTTGGCTAAAAACCACACGAGCATCGTCGGTCATTGGTTAATTATCCGTTTTTTTGCAACCGTTCTCTGTACGCTAAGACACATATTGAGCCGCTTGTGAAATGGGCTAAATGACTCGTTCTCAAGCCAGTGCTTGGGAACGAGAAAGATGCGCTTGCCCTATCCCAAAGAGACTAGGGGAATTTTGCAAGATTTAACAATGACTTCTCCGATAAATCGCCCCCTTCATAAGGGGTTGCATAGCTACAGTCTTTTTGCGGACACACTTTTTCTGTACCTCGCCGTTTGGTGGTTTTTATTGTCAACAACGGCCAGTGACATTGTGGACAACTTTCATTGATAGGCGCGTCCCATAACGCATATTTGCATTTTGGATAATTTGAACAGGAATAAAAAACTTTATTGCTCCGCGCTTTGCGTTTTAAAATCTGCCCTTTTTTGCATTGTGGACAAGACACCCCTGTGTCTTGTGGCTTTTCCAGTGGCTCAATATGTTTACAATTAGGATAGGCGCTACAACCAATAAATTTGCCATAGCGTCCATTTTTAATCACTAAGGTATTGTTACATAACGGACATAATCTACCTTCGACTAATTCAGGTGCGCCACTTTCATCGGCATCATCGGTTAAATTACGGGTATAAGAGCAATCAGGATAATGGGTACAGCCAATAAATCGCCCATTTCTACCTAAGCGAATGGACAACGGATTGCCACAGTCAGGGCAAGCTTCATCCATTGCCTCTTGAGTCACATCTTTGCGCTGTACACTGGCTTCTTTTTCCTGAATCAGCTGAGTAAAAGGTTGCCAAAACTCGTGCAGCAACGGAATCCAATCCTTTTCGCCCCGCGATACCGCATCCAAATCATCTTCTAAATCGGCAGTAAAGTTGTAATCCACATATTTAGTGAAATGCGCGGTTAAAAACTTATTCACAATTCGCCCAACATCGGTTGGATAAAAACGTTTGCTTTCTAAGGTGACATATTCACGATTTTGCAAGGTCGAAATAATTGTTGAATAGGTTGAAGGGCGACCAATTCCGTGTTCTTCTAAATCTTTTACCAAACTGGCTTCACTGTAACGTGGTGGCGGCTCGGTAAAATGCTGATTAGCTAACACTTCAAGCAGCGGCACTTTATCAGCGACTTTCAACGGCGGCAAAAACTTTTCCTTATCATCGCCTTCGCTGGTGTCATCTTCACTTTCTAAATACACCGCCATAAAACCTTGTTTAACAATCACCGAGCCTGTGGCACGAAAATTATTTTCTTCATTGCCACACGCCAAATCAATCGCAATCATGTCAATGGTGGCATGAATCATTTGACAAGCAATGGTGCGTTTCCAAATTAAATCATAGAGTTTATGCTGCTCAGGGGTTAAATACGTTTTGACCTGCGCTGGCAGGCGTTGCGCAGTGGTAGGACGAATCGCCTCATGCGCTTCTTGGGCATTTTTCGACTTGGTTTTGTATTGCTGCGGCTGCTTAGGCACATTTTCTGCCCCGTATTTTTCACCAATCAACTCGCGGATTTCAGTCACCGCATCCACCGATAAATTCACCGAATCGGTTCGCATATAGGTAATTAAACCCGCAATTTCGCCGCCCATTTCAATTCCTTCATACAATTGCTGGGCAACCATCATGGTGCGTTTGGTAGTAAAACCCAGTTTACGCGCGGCTTCTTGCTGCAACGTGGACGTAATAAAAGGCGGGGAAGGATGACGTTTGCGCTGCTTTTTTTCTATTTTGGCAACAATCAGTTTACCCTGCGCCGCAACGATGAGGGCTTTCTGTGTTTTCTCTGCATCTGATTGATTAGTAAGGCTAAATTGCGAAAGTTTTTTTCCGTTAAAATGGGTTAATTTAGCGTTAAAAAGCTGTTTTTCCGCTTGCAACTGCGCTTCAATTGTCCAATATTCACGGGTTTTAAAGGCTTCAATGTCTAAAGCACGTTCGACAATCATCCGTAACGCAGGGCTTTGTACTCGTCCTGCCGACAGCCCTCGGCGGATTTTTTTCCATAATAAGGGGGATAAATTAAAGCCGACTAAATAATCTAATGCACGTCTGGCTTGTTGGGCATTAATTAAATTAAGAGACAGTTCAGCAGGATTGGCAATGGCTTCTATCACCGCTTTTTTGGTGATTTCATGAAACGCCACCCGATGCACGGCTTTATTTTTTAAGGCTTTTTTTGCTTTTAATAATTCTAATAAATGCCAAGAAATTGCCTCGCCTTCGCGGTCAGGGTCGGTTGCAAGGTATAAAGTATCCGCGTCTTTTAAGGCTTTGGTAATTTCTAAAACATGACGTTGATTGCGCTCAATCACTTGATATTTCATCGCAAAGTGGTTGTCAGGGTCAACGGCTCCTTCTTTGGGAATTAAATCGCGTACATGACCGTAAGAGGCCAAAACTTTAAAATCTTTACCTAAATATTTTTCAATTGTTTTTGCTTTTGCAGGAGATTCTACAATAACCAAATTTTTACTCATGAGGGCAATACAGTGGGGGAAAAAGAGTTAATGTAAGTAAGCAGGCGATAAATCATAAATAAAGTCTTCTATTTCAGAAAAGTTCATTTCGCTGTCGGCTTGGTTTAATAGCACCATCAAAATAATCCATTTGAGTTCATCAAGGGAAATTTCAGCATCGGCCAGTGCCATCGCTCTGTCAATAACGCACTCACGATGGGTTGCCGATAAAATGCCTGTATATTCTAAAAAAAGCAGTAAATTACGGCACTCAATATCAAGCTTTGCTTGTTCTTGGCGGCAAAAAATGCGAAAAGTGGGTGTCGCGCTGCTAATGGTATTTTCTAAACTTAAAGATTCTAGCCAAGCAAAGGCGCGATTAATGTCCAGTTGTTCAAAACCTGCTTCGAGTAATTCACTGCGAATCACATCAGTATCAGGGACGCGCTCGGTTTCCTCTTCCATATAGTTTTCAAACAAATAAATCAGAACATCAAAAATAGTTTCTTTCATAGTGGTGTGGTGTTGGGTCGCCAGTAGCCGTGGATTTAAGTGTTGCTATGAGTGTGATGGCTCAAATAGCTTTCTAACTTAAGCCGTTTTTGCGTTAAATAAGCACACGTTGTACAACGAAAACAGCCCTTGTGTTGGACTGAACAAGCTAAGATTCAATAGTTTTTGTGGGGCTAGGTCAAGCTTTGATTGCTTGCTGTGTAAATTATTTTTGCTATGTGCTTGATTGTATTAGCTTGATAGGTGAAAAATAATTTCACCGATTTTGACTTATTCTGCCAGATATGAAATTCTCCCTACGCTCTGCTTTGGGGAAAAGAAGGCGTAGGGAGTCAGTGAGTTTAAATCCGTAGAGATTTAATGATGTTTTTTAGACGAAGATAAAGTCCGTAGCCTTGAGTTGGTCTGAAGTTCCTATTAATTGTAGCAAGGCAAAATCATCGGCTGCCCCTGCGGTATAAACGCCTGCATCATTGATAACTGTATCACCCGAGCCATCATAAAACAGCACTTTATTGACCCTGTTAAAATAAAAACGCCCCAATCCTCCTGTACTATCAGCAGTTAAACCAAATAAAGACGAGGCAAATAGCTCAAAATCCGAGTGTCCTGTTGTTTGCAAACCTGCTGTAGTACCCTTTGTATAAGAAGAACCAAGCAAAGTCGTCATAGCCGTTGCAGATAATTGAATTTTATCCAACCCTGTTTTAAAGTCAGTAAGGGTGTCGATTGTTGTTATATCAGGTGCAGTCGTCGCCGTTTCTTTACCCGTTGCAGGCGCAGTGCCTGATTCAGCGCGAAGTTTATCCGCAGCTATTCCAGTGTAATTAAAGATATTATTACCCGTGCCACCTGTTAAAACATCCGCGCCATCGCCACCAGTCAATGTATCACCTCCAGTAGTCCCTCCATCCAGCGAGTCATTTCCCTTACCACCATCAAGCGAGTCATTTCCTACTCCACCTGTTAGCGTATCAGCACTGATGCCACCTATCAGTGTGCTATTCCCTGTTCCACCTAACATGACATTACTCGGTAAATAACCTGCGACACCACCCGTGCCGTCAGCGGCTGGGGCAACAGGTGCAGTTCCTAAAATGCCTGTAAAAACGCCTCCTGTTGAGCCTGTTGCATCAAGCGTTATAATGTCAATTTTAGTGTTAAAACCCTTCCCGTTTAAATCATAAGCAGCCGTTGTTTTTATCACCAAATTTTCCCCTGAGCCATCACTGCCTTGTGTTTTTAGCAATAAATCTAATTGTGCCATTGAAAAAATAACCTTACCATCTGAGGCAAACTCAATGGAGTTAATACCTGTTATTGCACTGGAAGCCATACTACTAAAATCAATTTCACCACCCGAAGGAGATAATTGTAAAATATTCGTTCCAGCACCCCCATCAACGATACTGGGACTGGCAGTTTGCGTAAAGATAATCACATCATCCCCATCGCCACCATAAAGTTTATCCCCCGTTCCTCCGCCGCCATCAATTTTGTCATTGCCGTCTCCTCCATTGATTATATCGGTATCATCGCCGCCTGATAAATCATCATCGCCTGCTCCGCCGTCAAGGGAATTATTGCCTAGTCCACCCATAATCATATCATTGCCAAGACCGCCTATTAGAGTGTCGTTACCATCGCTCCCTTCCAGTACATCATTGTTAATCCCACCTGTCAGGGTATCACGCCCTCTGCTGCCAATCAGATAATTTATCGGGCTAATCCCGCCTGCGACCCCAGCAATTCCTGTAATGGCAACCCCTGCCGTGGTGCTTAGACTGCCATCTAATGTCAGTTTTTCAATGGCCACATCTATAATCAGCGATAATTTAGTCGGGTCAATGGCAACTGAGGTACTCGTACCCTTGATAATTAAATTGTCATCTAATGCTGCGCTGCCTTTAATG
>JAIFMS010000045.1 GCA_020048335.1 Methylococcaceae bacterium
TGATTTAAAAACCTATCCATGCCTTTTTGATAAAGATTTTGTAATCTGTCCACTAAATCAAAATAATTGTCATAAGCGATGCCTTTCCAATAAAATTTTAAATCGTGGGCGTGTTCAGTTTCATCCACAATTTTGCATAAAAACAAATTCACTAACACTTCAAAGGCATTTTCCCGCCGCGCTACATTATGCTTGCGTAAAATAGTACGAAATTGATGATATTTACCTTCTTTATCCCGCGCATCAATTGGGTTTAAATCCTCTAATTCAATCTTATTTTTACCAATTTGATACGCCTGACTTTTCTCGTCAAAAATCACGGGCGGCAAAAATTCTAATTGATAAGTATTTTTCCAAACTTCAAATCGCTCAATCACGCTTTGCGCGTCTTTAAAGGATTTTAATTGTGGGTCTTGAATTAAAATTTTGGGGTTATCTTGATGAGAAATGACAAAATAATCACGATTTAATTCTTTCTTGTCATTGAAATCGCAAGCGTATAAACATAAAAATTGCGTAGCGGGAATTTGTTGCGCATAACTGAATAATTGTCCGCCATCAAATAAAGTATATTTCAACGCTTTGGTATATTCACCGCCTGCGGTTTTGCATTCAATAATCAACAGTGGTTTATTTTCGCGGTCTTTGACTAAAATATCAGCGCGTCCACCGCTTGCGCCGTGTCCGAGTTTCCATTTTGGTTCAAGTTCGATGCTTTCAGGCTTGTAACCTTTTTCCAGCAACCGATTGACACATTCAAACATCACAAAATTCTCAGGACTGTCAAAACTGGAGGTGGTTTCGTCATTGACCCGCAAATCTTTGGGAAAAGTGAGTTTTTTCTTGGCAAAATCAGCCACTAATACAATCTCATCTGCAAACCTTTTGTGATATTGCTTGTCGTGTTGTTCAAAATTTAAAGCAAGTAACAGGGCAGAGAAATTATCGGTGGTTATCATGGATGAAGCTCAAGCAAAAGCGGTTGAAAAGGAATTGCGGTTTTTTTGGTGTACAAACTAAAGTCTGTACACCGTTGTTTTTATTAAACTTCTTTATAAATCGCCGCGCCTTCTTCTAAAAACTCCTGCGATTTCTCTTGCATTCCCAATTGTAAAGCCTCTTCTTCAGCAACACCTTTTGCAGCCGCGTAATTACGCACGTCTTGACTGATTTTCATCGAACAAAAATGTGGTCCACACATCGAACAAAAATGTGCCACTTTCGCTGAATGTTTTGGCAAGGTTTCATCGTGAAATTCCCGCGCTTTTTCAGGGTCAAGACCAATATTGAACTGGTCTTCCCAACGAAACTCAAACCGCGCCTTACTCATCGCATTATCACGGGCTTGCGCCCCCGGATGCCCTTTCGCCAAATCCGCTGCATGAGCTGCAATTTTGTAAGTGACAATGCCTTCACGCACATCTTGTTTATTAGGCAAACCGAGATGCTCTTTTTGCGTCACATAACACAGCATCGCGCAACCATACCAGCCGATATTCGCCGCGCCAATGGCCGAAGTAATATGGTCATAACCTGGTGCAATATCGGTAGTCAGAGGGCCCAAAGTATAAAACGGAGCTTCACCACATTCTGCTAACTGTTTATCCATATTGACTTTAATCATGTGCAACGGCACATGACCAGGCCCTTCAATCATGGTTTGCACATCATGTTTCCAAGCAATTTTGGTTAATTCACCCAAGGTTTCCAATTCACCAAATTGCGCTGCATCGTTGGCATCATAAATCGAACCGGGACGTAAACCATCGCCCAACGAAAACGCCACATCGTAAGCCTTCATAATTTCGCAAATGTCTTCAAAATGCGTGTATAAAAAGCTCTCGGTGTGATGCGCTAAACACCATTTCGCCATAATCGAACCACCACGCGACACAATCCCTGTCATGCGTTTGGCGGTCAACGGCACATGATGCAGGCGCACACCGGCATGAATGGTGAAATAATCCACCCCTTGTTCGGCTTGTTCAATCAGGGTGTCTTTAAAAATTTCCCAAGTCAGGTCTTCGGCTTTCCCGTTGACTTTTTCCAACGCTTGATAAATCGGCACTGTGCCAATCGGCACTGGCGAATTGCGCAAAATCCATTCGCGGGTTTCGTGAATATTTTTGCCCGTCGATAAATCCATAATCGTATCGCCACCCCAACGAATCCCCCACAGCATTTTTTCCACTTCTTCTTCAATCGAGGAAGTGACGGCGGAATTACCCAAGTTGCCGTTGATTTTGACCAAAAAATTACGCCCGATAATCATCGGTTCGGATTCAGGATGATTGATATTGCACGGAATAATTGCTCGCCCGCGTGCCACTTCAGAACGGACAAATTCAGCGGTAATCTGCTCAGGAATCGCCGCGCCAAACGAATCACCTGGATGTTGGTCTTTCCATAATTCGCGCATTTCTTCCATTTTTTGGTTTTCACGGATTGCAATAAATTCCATTTCAGGGGTAATAATGCCTTTGCGGGCGTAGTGCATTTGTGAAACATTTTTACCCGCTTTCGCACGGCGCGGCTTGCGGGTGAGTTCAAAGCGTAAATGCGCTGTTGCAGGGTCTTCTAAACGTTGTTTACCAAATTCTGAACTGGGGGCAGCCAGTAATTCGGTATCATCACGTTCTGCAATCCAGTTGGCACGAATTGCTGCCAGTCCTTTTTTTAAATCCACTTCCACCGCAGGGTCGGTATAAACCCCTGAAGTATCATAGACATAAAGCGGGGCGTTTTTTTCTACCGCGCCAAAATGCACAGGCGTGTCGGATAGGGTAATCTTGCGCATCGGCACTTGAATATCGGGGCGTGAGCCTTGGATATAAATTTTTTCTGAGGCAGGATAATTAGGGATTTTGACACTGTTGACACCAGTGGCGGGGGCTTGTAAGGGCGTAGTCATACGCATCTCCATAGGGGTTAAAAAATCAAACGCACAAGGAGCATGAGGGCTTTCCTACGCCAGAATTATCTGGTTCAGGTTCAAAGGGTTCTTCTCAGCCTTATCATAGATAAAGCACCCCTAGCCTTGGCATATAAGTCTCTAAACTAAAGGATAACGCGCTAGAATGCAAGTGACAGCACAATGACAATTTAAAAAGCAAAATCTATGCGTGTAAAACCTAGCTCATTGTATAATCAGCAAGATTGATTTATTTTCAGCGCACGTTCTATTTAGAAGGATTGAGGCATTATGACCGATACTTTGCAACCCCCCCGCCGTCACCGAGGCATTTATTTATTGCCCAACCTTTTTACCACAGGAGCTATGTTTTCTGGCTTTTATGCGATTACTTCCGCGATTAATCATCACTTTGAAGCGGCAGCGGTTGCCATTTTTATTGCCATGATTTTGGATGGTTTGGATGGACGGGTAGCACGATTAACCAATACCCAAAGCGAGTTTGGTGTGCAGTATGATAGCTTGTCCGATATGGTGTCTTTTGGGGTTGCTCCCGGTTTAGTGATGTATTTGTGGGCGTTTTCGTCACTGGGAAAATTAGGGCTGTTTGCTGCTTTTGTGCATACCGCAGGCGGCGCATTACGCTTGGCTCGTTTTAACACGCAAGTGGAAACAGCGGATAAACGCTATTTTCAAGGGCTGCCTAGTCCTGCGGCGGCGGCGATTTTGGCGGGCTTTTTATGGATGAGTTTAGAATACGGCTATGATGTAGAGGCTATAAAATATTTGGCGTTATTACTCACCGTGTGTACAGGTTTGTTAATGGTGAGTAATTTTCGCTATTCCAGTTTTAAAGAAATTGACTTAAAAGGCAAAGTCTCTTTTGTGGTAGCCATTGCGGTCATGTTAGGGTTTGCTTTTGTGATGGCACAGCCCCAGTCGATGTTATTTATTGTTTTTTTAGGCTATGCGATTTCAGGACCTGTTGTCACGTTAGTGATGCGCAGACGAAAACGTTTGCAACGAAAAGTTTAATTTTGCCTTGAGAGGCAGCTAACAATAACGTATAGTTTGCAGACTATGATTTTCTACACCCCTAACGCACACGTCTATTGTCAATTGCCTTCCTTGGCAGGGATTTTGTTGTGTTCATTATCTGACCTCCTCTTAAGACTATTACTGCCCTGCGTGGGCAAATAATCTCTCTTAGCTTAAAAAAATCTTATTCCTTATTTATCAACCTTTACGTTGATACTTCGTTCATGACTGGAGTTTTCCATGAAAGACAAATTGATTATATTCGATACAACCTTGCGCGATGGCGAACAAAGCCCTGGCGCGTCCATGACCCGCGATGAAAAGGTGCGCATTGCCAAAGCGCTTGAACGTTTGAAAGTAGACGTGATTGAAGCAGGTTTTCCTGCCGCCAGTGAAGGCGATTTTGAGGCCGTGCAAGCGGTGGCAAAAGTGATTAAAGACAGCACGGTCTGTGGACTGGCACGGGCTTTAGACAGGGACATAGACCGTGCAGGTGAGGCATTGAAATATGCCAATAGCTCACGGATTCATACTTTTATTGCCACGTCTCCGATTCATATGCAGATTAAATTGCAAATGACCCCTGAGCAAGTGATTGAACACGCGGTGCGGGCGGTAAAGCGAGCGCGGCAATACACCGATAACGTGGAATTTTCGCCAGAAGACGCGGGGCGTTCCGATGAAGACTTTTTGTGTCGCATCTTGGAAGCGGTGATTGATGCCGGTGCGACTACGTTAAATATTCCCGATACGGTCGGTTATAGTATTCCGCAACAATTTGGCGCAACCATTGCCAATTTAATCGCCCGCATTCCTAATTCGGATAAAGCGATTTTTTCCGTGCATTGCCACAATGACTTAGGGTTGGCAGTAGCAAATTCCTTGGCAGCGGTGATGAATGGTGCGCGACAAGTTGAATGTACTATCAATGGCTTAGGTGAACGGGCAGGAAATGCGTCGTTAGAAGAAGTAGTAATGGCAGTACGCACTCGACATGATATTTTTAGTTGTGAAACCCGTTTAGATACCCGCGAAATTTTAACTTGCTCAAAATTGGTGTCCTCTATTACAGGTTTTCCTGTGCAACCGAATAAAGCCATTGTCGGCGCGAATGCCTTTGCGCACGAAGCGGGCATTCATCAAGATGGTATTTTGAAAAGCCGTGAGACTTACGAAATTATGCGGGCTGAAGATGTGGGCTGGTCAGCAAATCGGATGGTGTTAGGCAAGCATTCGGGGCGCAATGCGTTTAAAAACCGCATGACCGAATTGGGGTTTCAATTTAACAGCGAAGAAGAATTAAACCAAACCTTTACCCGTTTTAAAGCCTTAGCCGATAAAAAACACGAAATTTTTGACGAAGATTTGCAAGCCTTAATTTCAGAAATCAGTTTTCATTCTGAGGATGAAAAAATTAAACTGGTTGCTTTGAAAGTCTGTTCAGAAATGGGTGAAACCCCTTATGCTACCGTGACTTTACGGGTGGATAATGAAGAAATCACGGGCGCGGCTTATGGCAGTGGGGCGGTGGATGCGAGCTTAAAAGCCATTGAAAGTATGGTTAAAGCTGAGGCGGTATTGGCGTTGTATTCAGTGAACAATATTACCAATGGCACTGATGCCCAAGGCGATGTGACGGTGCGTTTAGACAAAGCAGGACGCATTGTGAATGGTTTAGGGGCAGATACGGATATTGTGATTGCTTCGGCAAAAGCTTATATCAACGCGGTCAATAAACTTAATTCACCTAATCAGCGGCGGCATCCACAAAAAGCCGATGTTTAAATTCTAAAAACAGGGTTGGGGGTGATGGCGGATTACAATTTCCCTAGCCCCCTTCTTACTGATACTGCTGATACAATTTGGCATATAAACCATTTTGTGCGATTAACGTATCGTGTTGACCTTGTTCACAAATTTGTCCTTCTTCAAACACATATACCCGGTCTGCTTGTTTTACTGCACTTAAACGATGGGCAATAATAATGGTAGTGCGGTCTTTTAAAAACGCGCTCATGGCTTGATGCAGTTTATATTCGGTCACAGAATCTAATGCGGAAGTCGCTTCATCTAAAATCACCACGCTAGGCTTGGCAACAATCATCCGTGCAATCGCTAGTCGTTGTCGTTGACCGCCTGAAAGTTTCATTCCTTGCCGTCCCACAACAGTGGCTAGCCCATCAGGTAAATCGGCTAGCGTGTCATGCAATTGAGCAATTTCTAACGCCTGCCATAACATCGCCTCATCGACCTCGCGCCCGAGGGTTAAATTCGCCCGAATCGTGTCGTTAAATAACACAGGATGTTGTAATACTGTGGCAACGTGTTCACGCACGATGTTTAAGCCAATTTTTTCAATCGGGCTGCCGTTAAAACAAATACTGCCTGAAGTGGGTTGATAAAGCCCAATCAAGGTTTGAATTAAAGTCGATTTACCGCCGCCACTTGCGCCGACTAAGGCTATTTTTTCACCTGCTTTAATCTGCAAATTAATCCCATTAAGGACATTTTGTTCGCCGTAACTAAAATGCAAATTGTTAATCGTCACGGCGACGGATTTACTGTGTAAAAAAGGGTTTTCCAAGGTTGGATAACAAGGCTCTTGTTTCAACACATTGAGTTTATTAATGCGATTCAGTGCCGCTTTTGCCGAATAAAACGCATATTGAATATTAAGCAATTCCTGTACAGGCGACATCATGTACCATAAATAACTGAACACCGCGAGCATTTGTCCGATGCTCAAATCTGAATAAAACACCATTAACATTGCAAGGGCGCGAAAGATGTCGTGACCAAACAGAAAAATTAAAAAACTCAGTCGGCTAACCGCATCACTTTTCCAAGAGTAAGCCACTGCGTGTTTTTTAACTGCCGCCGCCGATGCAATTAATCGCTCACCGTAATATTGCTCACGATTGCTGGCACGAATTTGCTGAATCGCCTCTAAGGTTTCGGTTAATGCTTGTTGAAACACCCCATACGCGCTGTTTTCCTTGGCTTTGAGTTCCTTGACTTTACTCCCCACGGCACGAGTAAAATAAATCACTACAGGATTAAGACATAAAATAAACAAACCCAATTGCCAGTGCATCCATAGCAAAATAACCGCTGTGCCTATCACACTAAAAAAAGCGACTAACAACTTGCTCATTGTCGTGCCGATAAATTGGTCAAGCGTGTCAAGGTCAGTGACTAAATGACTAATCACCGTCCCTGTGCCTAAACTTTCATATTCGCTCATCGAAATCAGTTGTAGCCGTTGCAATAACGCTTTGCGAATCCGAAAAATCACATCTTTTGATAATTTAGAAAATTGTTTGGCTTGAATAATCGCAAGTCCTGCCGCAATGAGGCGCAACAACAAGCTACACAATAAAATCACGCCAATATACAGCACAGGATTGTGCCATTGACTAGGGAACAGCCGATTGAGAGTGGCAATGGTGATGCCCGGTCGGTTAAGCAGTACCTCATCAACCAAGAGTGGCATCAGCAAAGGCACGGGGGTACTGGCTAAGGTTGCTAACACCGCCACAATATGGGCTTTGATGAGGGATTTTTTGTGCGTTAAGGCAATGTCAAGAATGTATTGCCATGAATATTGCAACGGTTTAGCAGGGGAGGTTGGTTTTTGCACAGCGTAACAGTGACCCGTTTTGGGAATATAAAAAAAGCTATCAGATAAAAGCTGTTGATTATTTTAAACTTAGCCATTGGTTAATCGCTTCCAAGGATTGCTCAGTAATGGTTCCTGTTGCCCGTTGAAAATGGGTACGGTTTCTAACATAAGCATATTTGGCAGTCAACAAATCCCTTTTTGCTTGGTATTCACGCGCCTGTGACATCAAAATATCACCGATAGATTGAAAGCCATAGCTAAAGCCTTTTTCCATGACTTCGCGCGCTTTTTTTGAACTATCCAAGGCTTTACTTGCCGCTGCAATTCTTTTTACACTGGCATTGGTGCTTAAAAAAGATTCACGGGTTTCTTTAATCATATTTCTTAAAATAGCGGTTTGTTTTTCCTTGTTGATTTCCAAGGTTTTTTGCGCTTCATCCGCTTGTCGACTGATGACCCCACCTGAAAATAATGGCACATTGACATTAATTGCCGCAACCCCAGTTGTGTAGGCGGTTGATTGGGTATTTTGATAGCCCGTATTGGTATCATAATAGGTTAATTGCAAATCAACGGAAGGCAAATGTTTGGCGTGTTGTTGTAAAACATCATATTCAGCCGCTTCAATCGCTTGGGCTTGAGCCGCTAAAACAGGATTCAAGGCTTCTGCTTGCGCCATCCAATCATCAATCGAGCCGATAATTTCAGTAAATTTTATATCGGAACGCAAACTGGCTAAACTATCCGCTGATTGCCCTGTTAATTCAGTCAAACCTTGTAATGCCACATCCAATTTTGTTTTGGCATCAATCGCATCAGCTCGCAATAAATCTAATTTTGCTTCTAATTCATATACATCGGTGATTTTTACCATTTGTTTGGCAAATTGTTTCTTCACTTGCCCCAACTGTTTTTCGCTAATGGTAATTTCTTGATTAACCAAATCCAGCGTATCGCGCGCTTCTAAAACGGCAAAATAATGGTCAACTACATTTTGCATCAAGGTTTGCTGCGCTTCTTCATAAGCTAATTCATAATGCGAAACGATTTTTTGATAGCGTTGCCAATTTAAAAATTTCGGCAAATCAATTAAGGTTTGTGTCAAGCCAACCGTATAGCGTTTCCCATTGTAAGTGCTTGAAGCACCCTGTGTAGGTTTAAAATCGTTCATGGACAAATTGGCACTGCCGCTGATTTGTGGCAACAAAACCCCACCTGCTTGTCCGCGTTGCGCCTCGCCCACGCCAATTTGTAATTCAGCCGTTCTTAGGGTTGGATCGGCAAGCAGTGCTTGCTGATAAATATCCATTAAATCTTGCGCAACAACCCCTTGCACTGGACTTGCTAATAACAATAGCAATAAACTTATGTTTTTCTTCATATTATTCTTCTATCAGCGAACGTGCAAACGCATCGGTTAAAGGTTGAACCAAATATTGGAATAGTGTCCGTTCACCTGTTTTAATTAACACATCCGCCGGCATACCAGGCACTAAGACTAATTTTTCTTTTTTTAAATTGGCATAACTGGCTTTGTTAATTTCGACCACTGCTAAATAATAAGGCATTCGCGTTGCTTCATTAATTAAACTATCCGCAGAAACTTTACGCACAACCCCTTCCATGGTGGGGGTGGTTTTACTTTTGAAGGCACTAAAACGAATTTCCGAGGTTAAACCGACTTTGACTTTATCAATATCAACGGTTGCCACTTGTGCATGAATAATCAACTCTTCATTTTCAGGCACAATTTCTAAAATAGGGCGACCCGGTGCAATCACTCCGCCAATGGTATGTGCCATTAAATTAAACACAATTCCTGAGGTTGGCGCGATAATATTGCGGCGATTTTCACGGTCAGTAATGGCGTGCAATTTTTCAGTGGTTTCAAAAAAGCGTTGATTAACCTCTTCCAATTGCCTTGCAACATCTTCTTGAAATTTGCGCTCTGTTTGTAAAATTTGAATCCGTGCTTCGCCAATTTGCATTTGCGCACTGGCAGTATCGGCACTTAATTGGGCAATATCGCCTGTTAATTGCGTATAAGTGCGTTCCATATCATTCAAGCGATGCTTGTCAACAAAGCCTTCTGCCAATAATTCTTTTAAATCCCTGACTTCTTTGGCATAAGACTGACGCAATTGATTTTTGCTAACCTGCTGCGCTCTTAAGCCCACAATCCGAGAGTTAAGTTGTTGAATCCGTTGTTGTAACACATTGATTTCACCGTAAACACTGTTTTTTCGGGTGGCAAAAATATCTTCTTGTCCTTTAATTGCCTCTTGTACTCTAGCATCATCCATTGCCATTAATTCATCGGAAAATTTGATGGCGTTGCGTTTGTCCCGTTCTGCGGTTAAGCGTGCATTAAAGGCGGATAAACTGATAAATTGTCCACGCAACATATCCATTTCGGCTTTAATTTGCGTATCATCCAGTTTAATTAAAATATCACCTGTTTTAACTAAATCCCCTTCTTTCACATTGATTTTGCTGACAATTCCGCCTTCTAAACTATCGACTGTTTTGCGATGTGATTTAACGGTAATGGTGCCAGGTGCGAGTACAGAGCTGTCAATAGGGGCGAAAAAACTCCAACCACCGAAAATACCTAAGGTAACAAACAGAATGGTATAGCCGATGTAACGGATAGGTTTATCGTTGATTGCAAAACTGGTTGCATCAGTGTCTTTTTTTAGTGCAGGAATCATAGTGTATTTTTTAAGTAAATCAGGTAATTGTAAGATATAACTGAGCGTTAGGAAAAATACCGGTTTAATTTATTGCAACTGGCATCACAACCTAAGTTTTAACGTTTATCTTAAATAGGAACAGTAAAGGTGGTTGCAGCAGGGCGCGGTGGGGCAGCTTGTTGGGCTATTTGTTGTTGTGCCGCTGCTTGTTGTTGTGCTGCCGCTTGCGCCTGTTGTTGTAAATGCGCCAATACTTCATCCCGCGCACCGTAAGCGGCAATTGTTCCATCTTTTAAAATCAACAACTTATCCAGTCTACCTAAAATATTATGCCGATGCGTGACAACAATCACGGTGGCTTGCTGTTGTTTTAAACGAATCATCGCGTTGGCTAACGCCGCTTCGCCTTGGTCATCTAAGTTTGAATTGGGTTCATCTAAGACCACAACTCTCGGGTTGCCATATAAGGCTCTGGCTAAACCAATCCGTTGCCGCTGTCCGCCTGATAAATTTCCACCTGACGCGCCCAACACGGTGTCATAGCCTTCAGGAAGACGCAAAATCATTTCATGGACATCTGCCATTTGTGAGGCTTCCACCACTTTTTGTGGGTCTACTTTGCCAAAGCGGGCAATATTTTCACTGATAGTGCCTTCAAAAAGTTCAATATCTTGCGGTAAATAGCCAATATAAGGGCCTAATTCGATTCTATCCCATTCAAAAATATCCGCGCCATCTAAGCGAATTTTGCCATTTGCCGCTGGCCATATTCCAAGTAACGCCCGTACAAGGGTGGATTTTCCTGCGCCACTTGCACCAATAATTCCCACCGATTCACCGCGACTAATGGTAAAGGAAATGCCTTTGATGACCGCAATTTTTGCCGCAGGGGGGGCAACCACCGCTTGTTCAACCGAAATATTGCCTTGCGGTTCTGGCAAGGTCATTTTTTCGCGGTCTGCTGGAATTTGGGTCAGTAATTGATTTAAGCGGGCATATTGTTCACGCGCAACAATAAAGCCTTTCCAACTGGCAATTATCATGTCAATTGGCGATAAGGCTTTACCCAATAAAATAGAGCCTGCAATCATTAACCCAGGGGATATTTCTTGCAAAATTGCTAAATAAGCCCCCAGTCCTAAAATGAGCGATTGCAATAACATTCGGGTTGTTTTTGATAGCGAAGTAATCAAACCCGCGCGTGAGCTGGCTTGGGCTTGTAAGGCTAAAATTTTGTTGCTACCAACTAACCAACGTTGATGAATGTTGTTTAACATTCCCATTGATTCAATCACTTCGGCATTTCTTAAGTTTTTATTCACAAGAGCGCGACCCACTACTGCCAAGCCATTGGCTTCGGCTAAAACTTTACTGGTCACTTTTTCATTCACAATCGCCAAAATCAATAAGATAATCGCAGAGATAATTGCAAACCAGCCAAAATAGGGGTGAAAGGCAAACATCAAGGCAACATAAAAAGGCAGCCAAGGCGCGTCAAAAAAAGCAAATAACCCCGAGCCTGTTAAAAATTGTCGCAAAGAGGTTAGATCGTCTAAAGGTTGTGACGAGGCTTGTTGTCCACCGCTGTATAGCGAGCGTTTGTAGGCAATTTTGAATAAACGCTCATTTAATAGCGTTTCCAGTCTTGCGCTGACCCGTACCAAAATTTGCGACCTGACCCATTCTAATGCCCCTTGGGTAATAAAAATAACCACGATGACTAAGGTGAGCATTGTTAAGGTGGTCAAACTACGACTGCTTAAAACGCGGTCGTAAAGTTGTAGCATATAAATAGTCGGTGCAAGCGTTAGTAGGTTAATCACCATACTAAAACCTGCCGCTGCAAAAAAAGCTCCTTTACAAAGAGATAATGCGCGTTGCAAATCGGATCTAAGTCCTTGTTTATTCATACTTCACTCAAAAATAGTTGCATATTAAAGTTTTGCTCAAGACCTTTTGAAATCATAAATCTTTGGCAATAACCATTAAAATGGAGGTGCAAATTAAAAACTTCAACACAAGCGGTTAAAAGATTTCTTTAATTTTAGTCAAACACGAGGCTAACAGCCTGTCATCTTCTACAATGGTAAGGTCTGTAAAAAGATGACTAAATTTTTTGTATAAAATCTGATTTAGCTTTAAATTGTATTGATAGGCTAATATTTTTTTATAATTGTCAATGTAATGCTGAAAATCAAGGCAGTTTTCTGCATAGTTTTTGAGAGCCTTGATTTTTTCATCTAAATAGCTCTCAGAGGTAAAATAATTGAGCAGGGTGTTTTCAAGATGCTGGGCTAAATTATCCACCGCTATTTTATCAATAAAATCAGGTAATTCGCTGTACCAACCTATATCGGTCACAATAACAGGAATATGCAGCTGTAAGGCTTGCATCACAACCGCTGAGGTTTCTCCCATGGTGGGGTGGCGCAATGCAATAATTAAATCAACAGCATTAAATAAGTCACTATAGGTTTTCTCATCAACGCGCCCATGCACACAAACTTTGTCTTCAATCCCCAATTGCTGAGGAAGAGTATGAACAAAATCACAAGATGGGCTACTGATAGCACCGACAATATGGAGTTTAAAATCATGGTGCTGTAAGCGACTTCCTGCCAATACTTTAATAATCGCGTCCACTTTTTTTTGTGAATCAACCCCACCAAATACCCCAATTTGTAAGCAGTGATTGCGTTGTTTATTTATAAGTGGGTTAAGTTGATAAAGTTGGGGAATACTATAGGTATTGAGCTGCGGAAAAGCAGTTTTGATTTTATTTAAAGCATAATCAGAATGGACAATACAGGCATCGGCATATTGGACAAATTCTTCAAATAACGGAAAATTGGCTATATTCTCATCCTCCCATGGCACATGATTGGCGTGTAAACGAGCTAAAAAAACATCTCTTTGGGGTTGCCCATAATATTTTTCTATCGCAGTCAAATACACATCAAGATGCCCTTCAGCGTAGGTTTTTGCGGCAAATAAATGGTGCAACACAACATCGTGTAAATGAATAATACCACGGTATTTTTTTATGATTTCCAGCATATAAC
>JAIFMS010000011.1 GCA_020048335.1 Methylococcaceae bacterium
TCAGCTAATCATAGAAAAAGAACAATTAATGCTCTTGATTATCCTGATATTTATTGCAATTTAAAAAATAGAATTATCAAGCTAGGTGATTTAGTTAATGAAATAGATAGCTTTTTAAATTGAAAATTTGGAGATTTAGTATGAAAAAATCGTATTCCAGTTTTACCATTGCGGATATAAAAAACTTGGGAATTAAAGCTATTAGTCAGTCTTTATTTTCAAATATTCATCCTGTTTCACCGAGTGATTTTTTAATTCAGCATCTTACAAATTATCAAGGTCTTCCATTAGAATCAGAAAAAGCCAAATCAGAAGCGTTAATTATTCCAATTATTAATGAAATACGTTTAAAGAATCTAAAAAAAATAACTTTTTTTTCAGGTTATCAATTCAATGTTGATGCTAAACGTGGCTTAAAAGGCTTTTGTGATTTTTTAATTTCAGCCAAATACAATGCAGTGTTTATTGAAAGTCCTTTAATCACCGTTGTTGAAGCCAAACATAATCAGGATTTAATAGATGCCGCTCCGCAATGTATTGCTGAAATGTATGCTGCACAGATTTTTAATGCGCAAGATGACAACCCAACGCCTGTTATTTTTGGTGTACTGACCAATGGGCATGAGTGGTTATTTCTACGATTAGAAAATATGCAAGTTTGTATAGATACAGAACGTTATATGCTAAAAGACTTGCCGAATCTTTTAGGCGTTTGGCAGGCGATTGTGGATACTTTTTAATGAATGACACCTTTTTCAAAAACATTCATATTTCCAATTTTAAATCACTTAAAGATGTGACTTTGAGCGATTGCAAACGGATTAATTTGTTGATTGGTAAGCCGAATGTAGGGAAATCTAATATTTTGGAGGCGATTGGGTTATTTTCTTTGCCTTATTTTAAATACAACAAAAGTAAAAAATTGACGCAGTTTGTTAGATTAGAAAATATTGAAGAATTATTTTTTAATGGAGATATATTCAAAAAAGCTAGTGTTACTATAGATAATACAAACTTTTATCATATTGAATATTCAAAAGGAACTTGGAGTAATTTTATTTTTATTGAAATTGAAAGAAATAATAATTCAGACTCCCCTCTTTTAAGTTTTGTTTCAGATGAAAAATTTAATTTGGACATGCACAAACAAAAATTTTCAGAAGCAGAAAAGGAAAATTTTAAATTTGTTTTTTGCAAAGGAAAAGAATGGCTAAAAGTAGGGATAAATAGCTCAGGAGTTACGAAATTAAAATCAACTGATTCAAAAATTGCTTCGGATGACTTGAGTTTTACTAATCTTATATTTGATAATAAACCATCAAGATTGTCAAAATATATTTCACCATCAAGAGTTAAATATTATTTATTTCCTGATAAACTTTTTTTGAAAAAACAACCTATTTACGATAGCTCTTTGATACCACCACATGGAATTAATTTAATTCAATCAATACAAAAAAGCAAAATAGATAAACATTTGAATGAAATTTTTTCAGAATATGGGTTAAACCTTTTGTTAGATAAATCTGATAATACACTAAGAATAATGAAAACATTGAAAGAAGATAATACAATGATTTCTTTTCCTTACAGTTCAATTGCAGATACATTACAAAGAGTCATATTTTTTAAAACGGCAATTGCTTCTAACGAAAACTCCATTTTATTATTTGAAGAACCCGAAGCGCATTGTTTTCCACCGTACATTGCCCATTTTACCCAAGACGTTCTTAATTCAGAAACTAATCAATTTTTTATTGCCACACATAGCCCTTATGTTTTAAATGACTTTTTAGAAAATCAACGTGATGAAGTCGCTATTTTTATAGCAGATTTTAAAGACGGTCAAACTGTTATTTATCGCTTAACGGATGATGAAGTCAATGAAGTTTATAATGATGGCATAGACGTATTTTTTAATTATGAAAAATATACGCAACATGGATAACCATTTAATGCCTGAGTGTTATCTCGATACAAATTTAATGGAAACCATTTTACCACCGCAAAAAGCCTACAATCATCAAAAAGGCTGCAATGATGTGGTTAAACTAATGGCAGAAAAATTTCAAAATAGATTTGCGTTAGGTGTTTTAGATATTGATAAAGACTCGTTTGATAAACTAAGAACAAAACAATTTACATTGCTACAAGAAAATAATGGCTTGATGCTTTATAAACACCAGTCTGAAAAGCATTATTTAATTTTGCATCCCAATATTGAAAAGTGGCTAATCGAAGAAGCCCAACAAGTCAATTTATCATTAGAGTTTTATAGTCTTTCAAGTAATCTTGAAGAGCTAAAAAAATTATCAAAGCCCAAAACAAGCAAAGATAATCCACGCTTTAAAGTCGTCTTTGAAAAATTAAAACAACAAAACGCAAAAGGTATTACACAATTATTTAATTGGGCAGCCTATTTAATGAACAATGCTGACCAAATAGACGAAACACTCTTAAAAAATATAGGCAACTCCCCGTCATGAAAAAAAATAAAACCCCGCTCACGCAACCCCTTTCTGAACCAGAATTGACTTGGTTACAAAATCATTTAGAAGCTATTTCACAAACTTGTGATGACAGTATGACATTAGAAACAGTTGACGGGCTATTTTGTGCATTAATTATTAATCCTGTGATGGCAAAACCTGTTGAATGGATGAAGCTTGTTTTTGGAAAATCGCTTGAATCTAAATCCGAATCCGAGCTTGAAAAAGTTTTAATGCTATTAATTCGCTATTGGAATCAGTTATATCCTTTAATTGAAAACTATCCCAATATTAATCCTGCTGACATTTGCTTTCCACGCTTAATAGAACATCAATATAATCCAAAAGTTGAATTAGCTGAAAAATGGATACGCGGCTTTTATTGTGGCATGGATTATTGCCGTAAAGAATGGGATGTGTTTTTAACTGAAAGCGACAATGTGTTATTATTTTCCACTATTTCGGTATTAGATAAAACAAATGATAATGTCGCTGACGAAAAACGGCTTGCCTTATCAAAACAAATTCCCGCTACGATTTATGCCTTATTTCAGTATTGGCTAAAAAAAGTAGACACTGAAAAACAGGCGATTAAATCAAAAGTGGGGCGAAATGATTTGTGTCCGTGCGGCAGTGGCAAAAAATATAAAAAATGTTGTGATGCTTAAATTTACAACTACACGTTATTAAATTAAAAATCTAACCACAGTGAGAATTATTGTGACAGAACAACACGATTTATTATTTGAATTAGGCTGCGAAGAATTGCCGCCTAAAACTTTATTGACGTTAAGCCACGCTTTAACCGATGGCATTATCAACGGCTTAAAAGAAGCGGATTTAAGTTATGGCGAAGTGAAATCTTACGCTACGCCACGCCGGTTAGCGGTTTTAATCCTCGATTTAAACGCCACGCAACCGGATAAAGTCGTAGAAAAACGCGGCCCTGCACTGAAAGCGGCTTACGACAATGAAGGCAATCCAAGCAAAGCCGCAGTCGGTTTTGCACAAAGTTGTGGCACAAGTTTTGACCAATTAGAACAGTTAAAAACCGATAAAGGCGAGTGGTTGATTTTCAAACAAGCAGTACAAGGTCAGACCACCGTTGAGTTAATGCCTGAAATCATCCGCAAAAGCATCGCCGCGTTACCGATTGCAAAACGAATGCGTTGGGGCAATAACAGCGCAGAATTTGTGCGTCCGGTACATTGGGCGGTTTTGCTGTACGGTGACAGCGTGATTGAAGCTGAGATTTTAGGTTTAAAAACAGACCGAGTCACACGCGGGCATCGCTTTCATTCCACAGGCAAAATTACGATTAGCTCTCCACAAAATTATGCCCAGACTTTATTAGAACAAGGCAGCGTGATTGCTGATTTTGAACAACGCAAAGATATTATCCGCGCTCGTGCCAATGAAGCGGCGGCAAAAATCGGCGGTATGGCGCATATTGAAGAAGATTTGCTCAATGAAATCAGTGCGTTAAATGAATATCCTGTGCCAGTAATCGGTAATTTTGACCCGCGCTTTTTGGCGTTGCCGAAAGAAGTTCTGATTACCACCATGCAAAGCAATCAAAAGTATTTTCCGGTGGTAAATCCCCCGCAATCCCCCTTTACTAAAGGGGGAAGCGGAACGCAGGGGGATTTGCTTGCGCATTTTATTACGTTCAGCAATTTAGAAAGCACTAATCCTGCTTCGATTCAACGCGGCAATGAGCGGGTGATTTTGCCGCGTTTTGCGGATGCGGAATTTTTCTGGAATCAAGATAGAAAACAATCGCTTGCCGAAAGAGGCGAATCGTTAAAAACGATTGTGTTCCAACAAAAACTCGGCACACTGTACGATAAAACCCAACGCTTACAAGCTCTTAGCGCGTATATAGCAGAAAAACTAAATGCCGATGTTTCTTTGGCAAAGCGTGCGGCAGAGCTGGCAAAAACCGATTTAATGACCAATATGGTGAGTGAATTTGCCAACTTGCAAGGCATTATGGGGCGTTATTATGCGCTAGCGGATGGCGAAAATCCGCAAGTCGCACAGGCTTTGGAAGAGCAATATTTCCCGAAACAATCCGGCACAGCAACGCCAGCAAGCGTTATCGGGCAGATTTTATCTATCGCTGATAAAACCGATACGTTGGTGGGCATTTTCAGTGCGGGATTATTACCAACTGGCGATAAAGACCCCTACGGCTTGCGCCGTGCAGCACTGGGGATTTTGCGCACGATAATTGAAAATAAACTCGATTTGAATATTGTCGAATTATTGTCAGTCGCGCTCAATCAATTCAACCATGCGTTTGATAAAGCTGCCACTGAAACTTTAGTCAGTGATTTCGTATTTGAACGTTTACGCGGTTATTGTTTGGAACAAGGCTTTAGCCATGATGAATTTGAAGCGGTGTTGGCAATAAAACCTGTGCAACCACTTGATTTTATAGCACGTTTGCAAGCAGTAAAAGCCTTTAGAGCCTTGCCCGAAGCGGAAAGTTTAGCGGCGGCGAATAAACGGATTAGCAATATTTTGAAAAAGTCCGAATTGAATATTTCAAACGTTGTTATTAATGAGTCTATTTTTGTTGATAAAGAAGAAAAAGCCTTGTATGAAATTGCCCATCAATTAGCATTAGACATTGAGCCTTTATTAAATAAAGGAGATTATCAGGGAGCGTTGTTTTGTTTAGCAAAATTACAACAGCCTGTTGACAATTTCTTTGACAATGTAATGGTGAATTGTGAAGACTTAGAATTGCGTGCGAATCGTTTATCCATGTTAGACAGATTACGAACTGAATTTTTAAGAATTGCAGATATTTCCAAATTGCAAGGAAATTAAAATGCCTTATCATAAATTTACGTTGGATAAAGCTAAACATGAGCTTAATCTCGAATTAAATAAACAGGATTTGTTTTCACATGTTTTGGAGTATCAATTAGATAGTAATTTTATTCAATTTTTGAAAAAAGGAATTGATCTTGCTAATCCAATTGGAACAGAAAAAGCTAAATCTGAATTTATTGTCGCTCCCTTATTGTTGGAGTTAAAATCACTGTTTTATGAAAAAATCAGCTTGTTTTCAGGTACTGAACTGAATGTGGATAAATCTAAAGGATTAAATGGTGTATGTGACTTTATCATTGCCAAAGAAAATCAACAATATCTTTTAGAAAATCCGATTATTACCATTGTAGAAGCCAAAAATGACAATATTAGCTATGGATTTGGTCAGTGTATGGCGGAAATGTATGCGGCTTCCCTTTATAACCAGCAACAACAAAATACGATTAAAACAGTTTATGGTATTGTGACAACAGGTAATGAATGGAAGTTTTTAAGATTACAGGAAAACATTGTCACTATTGATGCAAAAGACTATTTTATTAGCGAATTGACAAAGCTATTTGGTATTTTAGTTTATATCATTCAGCAAGCGTGAAATTAACAAAGTACGTTTTACTCGACCGTGATGGCGTGATTAATTATGACTCAGATGATTATATAAAATCGCCCGAAGAATGGATTCCGATTGATGGTAGCTTGGAAGCGATTGCCTTGTTAAATCAACACGGCTATAAAGTTGCAGTGATTTCTAATCAATCAGGGATTGGACGTGGGTTTTATTCGCTTGCAACCTTAAATGCCATGCACGATAAAATGCGGCGTTTATTAGCTGAAAAAGATGGCAAAATTGAGGCGATTTATTTTTGTCCACATGCACCAAACGAGCATTGTTTATGTCGAAAACCCAAAACAGGTTTATTGGAATTATTTAGCCGTGAAAACAATTATCCGTTAAAAAATATCTTTTTTGTCGGTGATAGTTTAAGCGATATGAAAGCCGCCGAAGCAGTTTCTGCATTACCTTTATTAGTGAAAACGGGTAAGGGATTAAAAACGTTATCCGAAAACCCATATTTGACTATTCCCATTTTTAATAATCTTTATGATGCAACAACATTCATCCTCACCAGCAGCAAATTTTAGAGTTTATTTAGGCTCAACCCTATTTTTTGTGTATATCATTCTATCGTTTACCATTATCGGGATTTTGATTTTACTGGCAATTGCCTTGCCTTTTTCAGTGCGCTATTGGTTGTCTAAAGTGTGGGTGATAACGCTGCTGTGGGCGGCAAAAGTATTTTGTGGAATTACCCACGAAATTGAAGGCTTGGAAAATTTGCCCACCGACCGTCCTGCGATTGTGTTAAGCAAACATCAATCGGCTTGGGAAACAGTGGCGTTTCGGCTATTTTTGCCCGCGCATACAACCCTATTAAAACGTTCACTGCTATGGATTCCGATTGGTGGTTGGGCATTGGCAACGTTGCGCCCGATTGCAATAGACCGTAAAAATCAGCGGGAGGCGTTAAAAATGCTATTAGCACAAGGAGCAAGCTCGCTTAAGGATGGCTTATGGGTTTTAATTTTTCCTGAAGGCACACGCACCGCACCGCATGAAAATAAAAAATTCAGCGCGGGCGGGGCAATGCTGGCGCATCAAACAGGCTATCCTGTGATTCCTTTAGCCCACAATGCAGGCGAGGTTTGGCCGCGCTACAGTTTTTTAAAATACCCTGGGGTGATTAAAGTAAAAATTGGGGCGGCAATTGAAACAGAGGGAAAAAAAGCCAAAGAAATTAATGCGTTGGCAGAAAACTGGGTCAAACAAGCAATGGTGGAAATCACACAAACCGAATCGACAAGTAGCACAGTATAACCCTTTGACGGGCAGTTTATTTTATTCACTCCTAATTCAGTAAATTACGTTATGCTATAGCTATTTTCAATTTAAACAAAAGGCTATTGACATGAATAAATTAATTATTCAACTTTGTATTTTAAGCTGTTTACTTTTAACCGCCTGTGCGCAAACCCGTGGTTATACTCCAACCATTGACCCAAGAGCTAGCTCACCTTCTGCCAATGCCAATATTGATAGGGATATTCAGGAGTGCCAAATGTTAGCCGAACAAGCAGCAGGCAATACCGCAGCCGAAACAGCTATTGGAACAGGCGTTGGTGCAGTTATTGGGGGGGCAGCAGGAGCAGTTGCCGGGGCAATTGCAGGAAACCCTGCGATGGGGGCGATGATAGGCGGTGCCGCAGGGGGTGTCTCAGGCGCTGCCAAACAAGGCTTTGATTCTGATTCCAACTACAAACGCGCCTATAAAAACTGTATGGCTGGGCGTGGGCATCGTATTATTGAATAAAAGCATTACCCTTTTTTATAAACATGATTTAGGTTATTTTAAATGTCAAACTCATTAGAAAATTTAAAAGAAAATATCCCTTTAGCGGAATTAAAAAAACGCCATCCGACTGTCAATGGCATTATCATTGTCGTTGCGATTATCTTATTTTGGCGCGGTGTTTGGGGCTTAATTGATTTATATTTATTTCCAAACTCCCCCACCTTTAGTCATTTACTCTCAATTGCCTTAGGTGCATTAATTCTTTATTTAGATGATTTTAGTATCAAAGATTTAAGACGATAATTAAACTTATCTTTATAATGATAAGTCATTTATTATGACCTGATTTTTCAATAGATAACAGCTTGAATAAAAATATGAAAACAAAAAAAATTGGTTTTATCGGTGGTGGTAATATGGCTTCTAGCCTGATGAGTGGATTGTGTGCCAGTGGTCACGCGCCATCGCAAATTTGGGTCTCCGATATTAATCAAGATACACTGCAAACCTTATCGTCAACGCTGAATGTTAATATTTCTGTCAGTAATGCAGCAGTGATTAATGAAGTCGATGTCATTGTTTTAGCGGTAAAACCCCAAGTTTTACGCACTGTGGTGCAGGATTTTGCGCTATTGCTGCAACAAAAAAAAGTATTAGTGGTGTCCATTGCCGCAGGGATTTCCCAAACCAGTTTACAGCAATGGCTAGGGGATAATATTGCGATTGTCCGCTGTATGCCTAATACACCTGCATTGGTTTTAACAGGCGCAACTGCTTTACACGCCAACAATAATGTCGATGAACAACAGCGCGATTTAGCGGAAAATATTTTACGCGCGGTGGGAATTTCCTTATGGGTGGAACAGGAAAGTGAATTAGATACCGTGACTGCGGTTTCAGGCAGTGGGCCTGCTTATTACTTTTTACTCATGGAGGCAATGGAAACAGCGGCGGTTGAGATGGGACTAACTCGTGAAACAGCCCGTTTATTGATTCAACAAACGGCTCTAGGGGCGGCAAAAATTGCTTTAGAATCAGAAGATTCGCCTCAACAATTGCGTCAACGTGTTACCTCACCCAATGGCACAACTCAACACGCGATAGAAACTTTTGAACAAGGTAATTTTAGTCAATTGGTTTCCAAAGCCTTAGGTGCTGCAAAAAGTCGCTCGATTGAAATGTCGAAAGAATATGGAGAAACCCAATGAATGCGACCTATATCACGATTCCCTTAATCTTTTTAATCGACAGCTTATTTTCATTATATATCTTAGCCATTGTATTGCGTTTTTTATTACAATGCGTCAGAGCCGATTTTCAGAATCCTATTTCGCAATTTTTAGTTAAAATAACCCACCCGTCTTTAAAATTTTTACGCCGTTACATTCCTGCAATAAAAAAAATAGATACCTCATCAATTGTATTGGCTCTTTTATTGCAAATGATAACCGATGTCTCTATCTTGTTTTTACAAAATGTTAAAACAAGTCTAATAACATTAACAATTATTTCTTTTTCGCAATTAATTTCTTTAGCGTTAAATATTTTTATTTTTGCTATTTTTGCCCAAGCTTTATTAAGCTGGTTTAATCCTAATCATCACAACCCAGCGATTGGTTTATTGGAAAACTTAACTCGACCAATCCTTAACATTTGTCGGCGGTATATTCCAGATTTAGGGGGATTTGATTTATCACCCTTAGTGGCATTAATTTTATTACAATTAACAAAAATGTTACTTTTACCACCACTCGAACGATTAGCTTATATTATAGAAATTTAATTAACCCAACTGCTTTCAAGCAATCGCTAACTTTTAATAAGGATAGGAATCATGTATCTCTCTTTACCTAAAAAACTTATTTTATTGAGTTTGGTTTGTGCGGTTTTTTCGCAAACGGCTATAGCGAAAAAAATGTATCGGTGGCAAGATGAAAACGGTAAATGGATTTATTCCGATCAAGTTCCACCGTCACAAATTCAGCACAAACGCGAAACTTTAAATAAAAATGCACAAGTTATTGCGGTAACAGATAAGCCGAAAACAAAAGATGAAATTGCAAGTGAAAAACGTCTGAAGGAATTAAAACTACAGCAAGATAGAATTATTGCTGGGCAAAAAACCCATGATAAAATATTGCTAAGTAGTTTTTTAAATGTTGAAACTATGACTGCCAATCACGATACTAAAATTAAGGCACTAAACGCACAAGAAAAAGAGAAACAAGCGGCTATTAAAAAATTAGAAGAGGATTTAGTTGCACAACGCAAAGAAGCGGCAACGTTTGATATTGGAAATAAAAAAATCCCAACTGCTCTATTGCAGTCAATTGAAGAAGATGGTAAAAAAATTGCGCAATTAAAAGCTGAAATTAGCGAAATTCAAGCTAAAAAGGCAAGAATTGAGAAAGCGTATCTAACCGATAAAGAACGATTTGAATTTTTAACCAATACAACAAGAAAAACCAATTCTACCTTAGCAAGTTCAGGTAGTGGTGATAAGGCATTAAATCAATTAGGCTTATTTATTTGTGAAACCCCAGAACAATGTGATAAAGCATGGACAATTGCCAAGGATTTTGTAAAAACTAATTCGACAACTAAGTTAAATGTTGATAGTGATAAATTAGTGATGACAAATGACCCCGTTCGCGCTAACGATTTAAGTTTGTCCGCTTCAAAAACCATTGGTGAAGATAATAAACAGCAGATATTTTTAGATATTCGCTGCGTGGAAACCGTACAAGGTAAAGAAATCTGTGTGAATCCTGATGCCCAAAATTTGCGTGTGCAGTTTAGTAGTTATTTACGCTCCGCATTAGGGCTAAAATAAAGTCCTCTCTTGCAACACTGGCAATCTACACAAATTGCCAGTGTGTTTGTTCGATTAGCGTAACAAAGTGCCTACCCCGTGGTCTGTAAAGAGTTCTAATAGCACCGCGTTTTCAACCCGCCCATCAATGATATGCACGGTAGAAACCCCCCCTTTTAGCGCGTCGGTTGCACAGCGTGTTTTAGGAATCATTCCACCTGAAATTGTCCCATCGGCAACCAGTCTGTCCACATCTTTGATGGTCAATCCTGTTAGCAAATTGCCCGCTTTGTCTAAAATCCCTCTAATATCCGTAAGCAGTAATAGTTTTTCTGCTTGTAACACTTCAGCCACTTTACCTGCTACTAAATCAGCGTTGATATTATAGGAATAACCATCTTTTCCCACCCCGATGGGTGCAATCACAGGAATAAAATCACTTTTCCCTAGCATTTCAACCACCGCAGGATTAATACTTTCAACTTCACCCACATGACCTAAATCAATGATTTCATGAGCTAATTCTTCTGTTTCTGTGTATTGCAAAGTAATTTTTCGCGCTCTGATAAAATCACCGTCTTTGCCTGTTAATCCAATGGCTTTCCCGCCACTGCGATTGATTAAATTCACAATATCTTTATTGACCAATCCGCCTAATACCATTTCCACCACATCCATAGTTTCGCTGTCAGTCACACGCATTCCATCCACAAATTCGCTAACCTTTCCTAATCTTTTCAATAAGTTCCCAATTTGAGGACCGCCGCCATGCACCACAATGGGATTAATTCCCACTAACTTCATCAACACAATATTGCGTGCAAAAGATTGTTTCAACGCTTCATTAATCATGGCATTGCCGCCAAATTTAATTACCACTGTTTTTCCCTGAAAACGGCGAATATAGGGTAAAGCTTCGGTCAAAACATGGGCAATTTGCTGGGGATTTTGGGTTGCTAACTCAGGAATGATATTCATAAAAATCCTATTCATTGGAAAAATTAAAATGTTAAAAACATGAGCGACTTCATAGTTATTAAACCTTGTAACCTGTATTGTTAAAGGCATACTGTAAGCAGTTCATTATAGAGCGTTTTTTATCATAACGGTTCTTTTTAACCTTTGTTTGAAAAGCTTTAAATCGAGAGAATCATGTTATACCACTCAAAAAAATTTAAATCACATCACAAGATAATCAGCGGTCTTTTAAATAAACTCGCCGTTGTCACTTTGCGTGACAATCCAAATAAAGCCATTGTTGAGGCTATTTTAAAACAATTAATTGAAGAAAAAATTACCCATTTTATTTATAAAGAAAATTTAATCAAGCTTTATCGGTTTAATCAAAAATATATTGACTTGCATAAAATGGAGCATCGTTCTTTTTTATATCATATCGAAAAATGGTGCTGCTATTTTAGCCAAAAAAACTATCCGCTGGATTTAACCGAAAACCTTATTCAATCTATCAATGTTTGGATGAGCTATTATGTTATTAAATCAGATCAGGTATTAGAAACTCAGATTAGACTTAAAACAATTCAATATTCTTACCATCAATCAATAAAAAGCCTTGCGACAGAAACATCGGTTGACCCTGTTGTAGCGGCAAAAAGTCGCGTTAAAAATATTGCGTGGGCTTATCAAGTCTATAAATTTTGCGAAGAAAGTAAAACAAATATTTCTGCTGCGCATTTATTAGCCCAGTGGCAACATAAAAAAAGCTTCCCTGATAAAACACTTAAAAACAGCCTATTTGCTAAAAGTTTAATCAGCATTAACTTTAGTAGTCGTATTACTCTGCTGATTTAAATAATAATTGCCTTGCTAAATTCACTACCTCAGAAACAGCAATAGTGCCAATAGAATCATCGTTTTTATTTAATTTATAGGGATTGACATTAGAAAAAGATTTCAATACTTTATTTGTTGCAGTCTGATAAACTCGACTGACAGGGGTACAGCCAAATAAAATAATCGCTGGAATATTTAATCCCCACGCAATATGCGTAGGCCCTGTGTCATTACCAATCACTAAATCTGCATGAGAAATGACCATTTTTAAATCATTTAAATCCAATTTAGGTAATACTCGGATAAACTCAGATTGTTCGGCTAACCAATGTGCTTTTTGTTGCTCAGTTTGATTTCCCCAAACCACTAAACAATTTTGTTGCAATTGCTGGGCTATTTGTAAAAACTTTTCTTTTGGGTAATTACGACTTTCCCATGTTGAACCAATCACAAAAATAATATTTTTTTGTAATGTTGAAAAATAACCCTCCAAGTTTTTAGAAGTATTTTGAAAAAATAAAAACGCTTTTTTGTGTTGAAGTTGATGCGGAGTAATGATAAAACCGAATGGCTGGGCTAATAATTTGGCATTTCTGTCAATCGTGTTTTCATGGTAAGGGCAATCAATCTGTGTCGTATAAAAATAAGAAGCTGGTTTTTCTCGAATAGAGCTTTTATTAAAACCGACCACATATTGTCCTATTAATCGTGCCACAATAGCGGATTTAATTAAACCCTGTGCATCAATGACTAAATCATAGTGATTATTAGCAATGGCACGGATAGCTTTTAATTCTGCCCACAGGCGAGTTTTATTTTTTTTTAGGCCTTTTAAATAAGCGGGGCGAAACTTTCTTCAACTATCCAGTCAATTTCAATGGCGGGGTTATTTGCTTTTATAAACTGTAATCCGACCATTGCGTGAACAATATCGCCCAGTGCAGATAATTTAACGATGGCAATTTTCATGCGAATAACTGATTATGATTTACAAAGCAATTCAACACAATGGGCTTTTTGCTGTTGTTTTGCCGCGTCACGTTGCTGACTTTTCCAAGTTCGATGCGCCCTCATAAAATCCAAGACTTCTTGCGGGTCATCGGTGACTTTAATTAAATCCAAATCGCCCGGTGAAATCGTTTCGTAGTCAATCAAGGTGGTTTTTATCCACGCCATTAATCCGCCCCAAAACTCACAGCCAAACAAAACCAACGGCAAGGGATAAATTTTATGGGTTTGCATCAGTGTTAGAGCCTCAAAAAATTCATCTAGCGTACCAAATCCGCCTGGCATACACACATAGCCCATCGAATAACGGACAAACATCACTTTGCGCACGAAAAAATAGCGAAAATTTAAAGAAATATCTTGATACGGATTGGGATTCTGTTCCATCGGTAATTCAATATTTAACCCCACCGAGAGCTGGTTTTCTTGATACGCGCCCTTATTTGCCGCTTCCATAATGCCAGGGCCGCCGCCTGTAATAATGGCAAAACCGTTTTGGCTAAGTAAGGTTGCCAGTTCAACCGTTTTAAGATAATAAGGATGGTCGGGTTTTAAACGTGCTGAACCAAAAATGGAAATGGCATCTCCCACAGCGGATAATTTTTCAAATCCTTCGGTAAATTCGCTGATAATTCTAAAGATACGCCAAGATTGGTCGCCTTTAAAATCATCAATCACACTGGCAGTATTATTTTTTTTAGCTTGCCACATTGAACCCTTCCTTATGATTTAGGTTGCTTTTAAATTATAGATAAGTCGCCCAGTTTGCAGGGTATAGATGACTCGTCCTGTCAGGGTTTTTTCCCAAAACGGGGTGTTTTTTCCCGCACTTTTCCAAGTCTGTGCATTGACTTGCCAAGCATAATCAGGGTCAAAAATACAAATATCGGCATTGTCGCCCACGGCAAGTGAGCCTGCTTTTAAGCCTAAAATTTTGGCAGGTTTTTCTGTCAGCGCAGCAATGGCTTGATTCAGTGAAAGCGCGTTTTGTTTCACCAATTGCAAAGTTAAAGGCAATAAGGTTTCTAAGGAAGCAACCCCTGCTTCAGTTTCGGGAAATGCCCCCAATTTAGCATCTAAATCATGCGGTTGATGGTCAGAACAAATCGCATCAATCGTGCCTGCGGCAAGCCCTTCTTGCAGATACTTTTTATCTTGTTCGGTACGAAACGGCGGCAACACATGATAAGCACTGTTAAACGGTTCTATGTCATTTTCACTCAAATGTAGCTGATGAATCGCCACATCGGCGGTGACATTTAAGCCATATTTTTTTGCTTGTTGAATTTTAATCACCGAACGTTTTGAACTCAGCTGCGAAAAATGCACCCGACAGCCTGTTAATTCCGCTAAATCCAAACATTGCGCCACCGCAATAGATTCAGCGGCTTCAGGAATACCTGGCAAGCCATAATGGGTGGCAAACAAACCTTCGTGCGCACAGCCGCCATTATTTAACGACACTTCATCAGGGCGATAAATTAACACCAATTCATGGCTGGAGGCATATTCCATTGCGCGGCGCAGCACCGCTAAACTGCTGATAGGAAATTGGGCATTACTTACCGCGATACAGCCTGCTTGTTTTAAGGCAAACATTGAGCTGAGTTCTTTCCCTGCCAAACGTTGGGTTAATGCACCAATCGGATAAATTTGTTCATAATGGGCTTTTTCCGATTTATCTTTCACCAATTCAGCCACCGCAGGCGTGTCAATCGTGGGTTTAGTATCAGGCGGCAAACAAAGACTGGTTACACCGCCGGCGGCAGCCGCTTTTGTTTCGCTGGCAATGGTGGCTTTATAAGTCTGCCCTGGCTCGCGCAACCGCACACTTAAATCGACAAACCCTGGACAAACAATGAAATTTTCTGCCTCAATCACTTGCTCTGCGACAAAACCTTCAGGCGGAATAAACAAAGCCAGTATTTTTCCATCCGCCAGATACAGCGAACCGATTTTATCAATACCCTGCGCCGCATCTATCACGCGCCCACCGCGAATTTCAATGCTGTTCATAACTGTGTCCTCCATTCTGCGCTTGCATTGCCATTGTCATAATCGCCATCCGCACCGCAATGCCATTA
>JAIFMS010000192.1:0-13063 GCA_020048335.1 Methylococcaceae bacterium
GGGCTTTGTGATAAATCGTGCGATAATTTTCACCCGCTTGTCGTTCCAATTTGCCCCAGTCTTCGAGCCGTTGCCAATAAGAGACAATGATATCATGCCCAATTTCAACCAAGCTTTCAGCGGTTAATTCAATCGATTTATCAGGCAGTAAAAAATTGCGCGGATTGCGCCGAAACACATGAATGACTTCAACCACTTCTTGCCATGACACTTGGGCTAATTCTGCTACGTTTTCAATACGGGCAGGTTGATGCAAAACGCGACTGGTTTCTTGATTAATGACTAATAAACGGCGAAATAAAATTTCGGCAATTTTAAATTGATTGTCGCGTAATTCAAAATATGCCTCTTCTAAATGGGCAGATAAGGTTTGTTCTAACCCTATGACTTTATTTTTATGGTATTGGGTTAAATTTAAATCATGTTCTAAGCCTAATGGCACTAAATTCCACATCCGCATTAATAAATGTTGCAACAATAATAATTGGTCGGCTTTATTTTCGGCATCGTGCAACAATTGTGCGGCTAATTCTTCGTTTACTGACCCATTATGCACAAGAGCAGGTTTGACAATAATCTCATACAACTCAGCCAAACTTAAGCGTGGCACGATATAAAGCTGGCGTTTAATAGCATAGGCAAGGTCTGGAAAGTTTGCACAATAATCCAGTTGATTCGAGCGCAATACCAACATGATATGCAGCAAAGGCGGCGGATTTTTTTTCAACGGATAGGGTTTGCCACTGGCTAACAGTAAATTGACAAACTCAAGGGCTAGTTCGGGGTTAGTTTTTTGATAGCTAAAAATCTGCTCAAATTGGTCACAAATAATCAATAACTTATGTTCTTCGGGGAGTGGAACATTATCAAGTAAATGATGCAATCCTAAGCTGCTGTCTGCCAGACCTTGTTTTAAAAATTGTTTCGCAGTGGCTTCATTTTTAAACTGCTGTTTGTATAACGACCCTAAGGCATTGTCGGTTAATAAGGCATCGGTTAATTGGGCAAACGGGTCATTTTGTGGTGTCATTACCGCAATATGCCAAGTGCCTTGCTGGATTAAGTGGGCTTGTAAACCACATTGTAAAAGCGAAGTTTTACCGCCATACGCCTCACCAATTATCACCGTGAAGCTTTGTTGGGTAAGAAGTTGAGTCAGTTCAGTAATACAGTTTTGCCGCCCAAAAAAAATATCATTTTCTGCAAACGTTAAAGCCCGCAATCCAACGTAAGGGGTTTGGCTACTCATAAGGCATTCTCCTACTCTAAATTATTCACAATGACATCATAGCAAAAACCGTTGATACAAAAGAGGCGATAAAATAACCAAGTCGTGAAATAAAAGTTTGGGAATATTTTGGAATGCAAGCTTTGCTTTGTCAGGCAAAGCCTGACATCCAGCCGTTTGATATTCTGTAAAACTTATGTTCGGTTACTTAACTAATAGTAAATGTTGGTACATTTTTTATTAAAGATTATATTTATTTTCAATAAGTTAAAAAAATGTTCTAAAACTTTGTATCAGCTAGTTATAAGAATGTTGTTTATTCCACTACTTTTCTCTATTCTTTAGTTCTTTATAAACTTTAATCTGATTAAAAATGGGTCTAAAACAACAATGGCTAGTTTTACTTTTCCTAAATTTTTATTTATGGGCAGTAACCGCTGAAGCAGATGGGATAGAGAAAACATTGTTATCTCGACCACAAATCAGTTCCCCGCGTGAAACACTATTGGGATTTATGGATAAAACCCACCGAGTTGCCAGCATTATTTATGGAGTAGAACAGCGATTTCATACTGAAAAAGGATTTTTTCATACAGATGCTGATATTGCACAAGGAAAACAAGCCGAAACTTTATTAGAACAAACCATTAACACATTAGATTTAACAGCAATTCCTGAAGCACACCGCAAGCATATTGGTATTGAGCGAGCGTTAATGCTGGCTGAAATCCTCAAACGTGTTCCCCTGCCTGATAAAAATGCCATCCCTAATACCACCACAACAGAAAAAGGTGCAAAACTGCAAGAGTGGGTTATTCCCAGTGTAGAAATTGTTATCATGCGCAATACTAAGTCTAAATACCATGATGAATATTTGTTTTCCGCAGAAACTGTGCAGAATATTCCTGTGATTTTTGCACAAATTCGCGATCAACCGTCACAGATAAAAGACCCCATTGCTGTACGAAATTTTTACGACTATTACACCAGTACACCGGGTAAATTATTACCACCGAAATGGTATATGTATTTGCCAAATTGGAGCAAAAATCACTTGTACTGGGATCAAACCCTCTGGCAATGGACGGGGTTGATGTTGACGTTAGTGTTGATGTTCAGAATCAATATTTTTTTAATTTTCTGGCATTTACAACATAGCAAGGGTACAGCTCACACGCTGCGTAATATGATTGCCCCGTTGCTAGTTATAAGTAATTTTTTAATGGGCGATTACGTTATTGATCAGGTATTAAATATTACTGCGGAAGCTTTTGGACTGGTGTCTTTCTTATTTAAAGTGTTGACGTTTATAGCTGAAAGTTGGTTGACCTATATTGTCATCAATTGGTTAGCTGAAAAAATTTGGCAATCACAACAACTTAACCAACACAGTATTGATGCCAGTTTTATTCGCACCTTATTACGCTTAATTGCGCTGATGGCAGCAGCAACGGTTATTTATTTTGGTGCGCAATCATTAGGGATTCCAATTGCGCCATTATTAGCAGGATTTGGTGCATTAGGTTTAGCGATTGGGATTGGTGCGCAGGAATATTTTAAGAATGTGGTTGGTGGATTAACTTTGTTTTTAGATCGCCCTGTACAACTGGGTGAATATTGCGAATTTGGCACGATTGCAGGCGTTGTAGAAGAAATTGGTTTGCGTTCAACGCGCATCCGTACACCGAATAATGCTTTAGTGATTGTACCTAACGCTTATTTTTCAAATGCAAATATCACTAATTTTTCACGGATACAGAGCCGTATTTTAAAAATGCACCTGAATTTACGCTACGACACAAAACGAGAGCAGTTGTTGTTAATTATGGGGCAAATTCGTGATTATTTAACCGCACATGAAACCGTAGAAAAACCTGTGGTACGGTTGGATAAATTAGGCGATTTTTCATTGCAACTTCTTGTTTCTGCTAATATTTTAACAAATAGTAAAAACGATTTTTTTCTATATCAAGAAAAATTTTTGTTACACATTATGGAAATTATTGAAAATTCTGGCACTTCGTTGGCATATCCTTCACAAACGCTTTATTTAAAAGATGACAAAACAAATTTACTTAAAAATCAAATAGATGAGTAATATCAGTTAGGTAATACAGTTTTGCCACCCAAAAAAATAGCATTTTCTGCAAACGTTAACGCCCACAATCCAACGTAAGGAGTTTGGCTACTCATAAGGCATTCTGCTGCTCTAAATTATTCACGATAACCTCATAGCAAAAACCGTTGATAGAAAAGAGCGGATAAAACAACTAAGTCATTCCTGTCTTTGAAGACTTGACAAAGCCTGCTTGCCTAGCGACCATGTAACCTTTTAATTGTTGTAGAGATTTCCTTGAACGACGACATTCCCCTTAGTGTGTTATTCGGTGCGTTGGTGCTATGTCTTATTTTATCCGCCTTTTTTTCAAGTTCTGAAACGGCGTTAATGACGCTCAACCGCTATCGGTTACAGCATTTAGTTAAACAAAAACATAAAGGTGCAATAAAAGCCAGTCTATTATTGCAACGTCCTGACCGATTAATTGGCTTTATTTTATTAGGCAATAATTTTATTAATACACTTGCATCGTCGGTTGCAACCATCATTGCCATTCGTATAGGAGGGGAAGAAAGCATTGCTGTTGCCGCTGTCTTATTAACCCTTGCGTTGCTGATTTTTGCAGAAGTCACGCCGAAAACGTTAGCCGCCCTTAAACCTGAACTGATTGCATTTAAAGCCGTGTGGATTTTCACGCCTGCGTTAAAACTGTTTTATCCTATTGTCTGGTTTGTCAGCTTATTTACCAATTTATTGTTATTACGCTTGTTTGGTGTAGATGTGGCAAAAAATCAGAAAAATGTCATCAATAAAGAGGAATTGCGCAGCATTTTGGCAGATACCGACCATTTGATGCCGCAAAAATATCAAAATATGTTGCTGGGCATTTTAGAATTGGAATCGGCAACGGTTGAAGATGTAATGACTCCACGAAATGAAATTATTGGGATTGATTTAGAAGACTCGATTGACAGTATTATTGCGCAAATTCGCGATAGCTCGCATACCCGTTTACCCGTGTATAAAAAGAGTATTGACCGAGTCATTGGATTTTTGCATTTGCGAATTGTGTTATCACAAATTAGTCATGCGGATTTTGATAAACAAAAAATTACTGAGCATTTAATTAAACCATTTTTCATTCCTATTAGCACCTCTTTACATAAGCAAATGTTAAGTTTTAAAACCGAAAAATTGCGCATCGGTTTGGTGGTGGATGAATACGGTGATGTACAAGGCTTGATAACACTGGATGATTTATTGCAAGAAATTGTGGGCGAATTAATCAGCGAAGCGGTCGATGTGACCGAACAAGCCGATGGCAGTTTTTTAGTCGAAGCCAGTATCACCTTGCGTGAGTTAAATCGAGTAACCCATTGGGATTTGCCCACAGAAGGGCCTAAAACGTTGAATGGCTTGATTATTGAGGAAATGGAGACTATTCCTGACCCAGGAACGTGTTTAGATTTGTATGGGTATAAAGTTGAAATTATGGCGTGTGATGAAACAACCATTACAACAGTTAAATTTAATCGACCTGAGTAAGTGCTTATACGCTGGTATTTTTTCTAAATTTGCGTACGAAAAGTATTATTCCACCCACAACACCTAGAATAATGCAAAACCAGTGTATTTCTAGCACAGAAAATTTCGGTTGATAGGTTTTAAACAGCGGAGCAAAAGGATGCAGATATTTATGCGTTATGCTATCTAACAAAACGTGTGTGTAAACGCCAAAAGCCCCGCCAAGCAATACAGCAGGAAATTTAAGCTTTTGCCAATTAAATGGATTAGGTAAGGCGATGTAATAAGCCAAGCCGCGACTGAGCAAAAACAATACTAACGTGGCAATCAGAACGGCTGTACCGCCTGCCGCAGTGTGAAAAAAACGATGATAGGGACGTTCTGCAATAACAAATTGGTAATATAACGGCTCAAAGTCAATTAAAACATTTGCCGCACAAAAGGAGAGAAAGCTAATTTTTTTAGGGGCAACCGCATGAACGGCAACACCGATACCAAAATGGAAAGGCGTAAAAGGCATGATTTAGGCGCGGTTTAATTTGTGAAAAGGCATAAAAAAGGGACTGTAAGAAGTCCCTTTTTGACCAACCTGTTAAAACAATTTAAGCCAATGGGCTTTGGTTAGCTTTCGCAATCTCTGCGATTTTACCGAACGCTTCAATGTCGCGTACAGCAATGTCGGCTAACACTTTACGGTCAATTGCAACATTCGCTTTGGTTAATCCGTTAATTAAACGACTGTATGAAATGCCGAATAAACGTGCGGCGGCATTAATACGCACAATCCACAAGGCACGAAATACTCGTTTTTTCTGTTTGCGGTCACGGTAAGCATATTGACCTGCTTTAATAACGGCTTGTTTAGCAACCCGGAAAACTCGGCTACGCGCCCCATAGTACCCTTTTGCTAATTTTAAAATCTTTTTGTGTCTTGCTCTGGCGGTAACGCCACGTTTTACTCTAGCCATGATTCTTCTCTCTTAAAATTAATTGTAAGGTAACAAACGCTGTACCATACGCACATCTGATTCATGAATCATGGTCGCTTTGCGCAACTGTCTTTTTCTTTTCGTGGTTTTTTTAGTCAAAATGTGACGACGGTGTGACTGTCCACATTTGAAATTACCACTACCGGTTTTTTTAAACCGTTTAGCCGCGCCGCTATGGCTTTTCATTTTTGGCATTTATTTGCTCCAAACTTTGAGTGAAAATAGAAAACATCCCTGAAACAAAAACTCAACAAGGCAAAATGCAAGGCCCTGACAAGTTATTTAACGAACAACTGCATCAATTGATGCCGTTTTATTGCAATCTTAAAGCGAAAAAATTATTGTTTTTTCTTTTTTGATCCAAGAACCATGACCATTTGCCGCCCTTCCATTTTGGGAAACTGCTCAACAATCGCTAATTCTTCTAAGTCTTTTTCAATACGCTTTAATAAATCCATCCCAATTTCCCGATGCGCCATTTCTCGTCCTCGAAACCGCACGGTAATTTTCGTTTTATCCCCTTCATTAAGAAATTTGCTTAAACTTCTTAATTTAACCTGATAATCACCTTCGTCAGTACCCGGTCTAAACTTAATTTCCTTAACCTGAATTTGTTTTTGTTTTTTCTTGGCAATCGCAAGTTTTTTATTTTGTTCAAATTGAAACTTGCCATAATCCATTATTTTGCAAACGGGGGGATCTGCATTAGGCGATATTTCAACTAAATCCATACTGGCATCATAAGCCATTTGTTTTGCTTCATTTAATGAAACAATACCAATTTTTTCACCGTCAGCACCAACAACCCGCACTCTTCTTGCGGTAATTGTGTCGTTTAAATGTGCTGTCTCTTTTTTATTAGTAGCGATACTCGAATCCTCCTAAAAATTATTACGCTTTGCTTTCAATTTGCTGTTTAAGCCGTTCAACCAGCTCAGTTATTGAGAAGCTACCTAAATCATCACCCTTTTGCGAACGCAACGTTAGCGTTTGGTTTTCCAATTCTTTATCGCCAATAATCAAAAGATAAGGAATGCGCTGCATAGAATGCTCGCGAATTTTAAAGCCAATCTTCTCATTTCTCAAGTCTATTTTTACTCTAAGCCCTTGTTTTTGGAGTTGGGCATAAACTTGGTTGGCATATTCATCGTGGCGGCTGGCAATATTGAGCAGCACAACTTGCACAGGCGATAGCCATAAAGGGAATAGTCCTGCGTGTTGTTCAATCAAAATTCCAATGAATCGCTCAAGCGAACCCAAAATAGCCCGATGTAACATCACAGGCACATGACGCGAGCTATCTTCGGCAATATACGAGGCTTCTAAGCGGGCTGGCATGGAAAAATCGACTTGAATTGTGCCACATTGCCAAACCCGCCCTAGACAATCTTTTAAGGAAAACTCAATTTTAGGCCCATAAAACGCCCCTTCACCCGGCTGCAAATCCCACGCCAATCCTTTGGTATTCAAAGCCAATTCCAAGGCATTTTCCGCTTTGTCCCATACGCTATCATCACCGACCCGATTTTCAGGGCGGGTGGATAATTTGATAATCACCTCGGTAAAACCAAAGTCTTTATAAACTTCAAACAGCAAATCAATAAACTTGGCAACTTCGTCTTGAATTTGATTTTCGGTGCAAAAAATATGCGCATCATCTTGCACAAAATTACGCACCCGCATCAAACCATGCAATGTGCCAGAAGGTTCATTACGATGACACGAGCCAAATTCGGCAATCCGCACGGGCAAATCTTTGTAGCTTTTTAAACCTTGATTATAAATCTGAACGTGACAGGGGCAGTTCATCGGTTTAATCGCATAATCACGGTGTTCTGAATGGGTGGTGAAAATCATGTCCCCAAATTTGTCCCAATGCCCTGATTTTTCCCACAATACCCGGTCAACCACTTGCGGGGTTTTTACTTCGCCATAACCGTTAAGCTTTAATTTATTGCGAATGTACTGCTCAACTTCTTGGTAAATTATCCAACCTTTTTCATGCCAAAACACCATCCCCGGGGCTTCTTCCTGCGCATGAAATAAATTCAAGGTTTTGCCAATTTTCCGGTGGTCGCGCTTTTCAGCTTCCTCTAAACGATGCAAATAATCGGCTAATTCTTTTTTATCCATCCACGCGGTACCATAAATGCGTTGCAACATTTCGTTATCTGAATTGCCGCGCCAATAAGCTCCTGCAATTTTCATCAATTTGAAAGCTTTTAATTTGCCTGTACTGGGGACATGAGGCCCACGGCACAAATCGGTAAAATCACCTTGATTATACAAGGATAAAGCTTGTTCTGCGGGAATAGAGGCAATAATTTCGGCTTTATAGCTCTCGCCTAAGTTTTTGAAAAAATTAACCGCCTCATCACGCGATAACACAGAACGTTTAATGGCAATATCTTGAGCAACTAAAGCTTCCATTTGCTTTTCAATCGCCACTAGGTCATCGGGAGTAAACGGACGCTCGTAGGCAAAATCATAGAAAAAGCCATTTTCAATCACAGGGCCAATCGTGACTTGTGCGCTAGGAAACAGTTGTTTGACCGCTTGGGCTAATAAATGTGCCGTCGAATGGCGAATAACTTCCAATCCTTCAGGATTTTTTGCGGTAATAATCTCTAAACTGGCATCATTTTCGATAAGAAAGCTGGCATCAACTAATTGTTGATTGACTTTGCCTGCTAAAGTGGCTTTTGCTAATCCTGAACCAATAGATTGAGCAATTTCTAAGACAGTAACAGCATGAGGATATTGGCGATTTGAACCATCTGGCAGGGTGATTATCGGCATATTGGCTTAACTATTTTTCAGGAACTACAATGAAAAAAGCACCGCCTAGGCAGTGCTTTATGTTTGGTAGGCACGAGTGGATTTGAACCACCGACCCCCACCATGTCAAGGTGGTGCTCTAACCAACTGAGCTACGCGCCTTTAATCGAAACTCTGATTAAATGAGTTGCGCATTATAATGGTTTTTTAAAACTTTTACAAGTTAATCTAAGCGTTTGAGGGTTTGTTCTGCGATAAAATCGTTTTCAGGGAGTAACATAACTGCTTTTTTCATCACCCCTGGTTCAATACAGACAAACTGTTGATATGACCCTTCGGCTAAATCAAGAAAACTTTTTTCGCCTGACTGCCAAGGATTCCAGACAAACGCATCTTGACAGTGCTGGGTTTGCATCACTATTTTGCGTTCGCTGCTGTGGTCAGTTAATACGATTTCGGCGGGAATACCTTGATAACGTCGGTCTGTAAATTCCTCAATCACCACAGGATTGCGCAACTCGGTAAAAATTTGCTGTTGGGCTAAATTATCCATGTAATTTAATAACGATAAGCCTGTGATTTGCGTTTGGGTTATCGCCTCAATTGCCAGATAAGTGTGAAAGCCAAAGGTAAATGAAAAGGCTTGATTATCCGTATTTTTAATCTGTAATTGGGTGGTTAAAGTTTCTGCTAAGGTTAAAGTCAAGCGTAACACAAAGGTGTGTTGCCATTGCGCGGTAAAGTGGGGCTTTAAATCCTGCTCCGTTAATTCAAGACAAATAACGGTTGCCTGTTCGGTCACGTTTGTTTCAATCACTCGCCACAGGGAACTGCGCGCAAAGCCGTGTTGTGAAAGTTTTCCCGCGCCAAATTGCGGAAAAATAATCGGATTACCGCCGCGAATCGCCCCGCCTTCTTTATAAACAGCGGTTGGGCTGGTAAATAAATTTTTCCGTCCCTGTGTATCTTGCCAGTGGGTTAAGTGCGCCCCTTGCAAATGAATTTCAGCGCATGATTGTTCAGCAAAATGCAGACGAGCCTTGACTAAAGTTTCTGTCACGGGGATAAAAACGATTTTTTCATGCCCAAACTGCTGGGTAAGAAAATCAAGCGATTGGATGGATTTAGACATTTTTTGCCTTTTAGTCGAATGAAAAGTTCTGTGTGATAAGTTTAGCGCGACTTATCACGGTGTATAAATATCCGCTAAAAAAAGCTCATCAACGGTGCAGTTTTCCTGCTTACGAATGGCTTTCGACTGCACCCACTTATTCTCAATTGGATTCACATCGGGTGAGTAAGGTAGCAAATACGCCAAAATATGCCTTGCCTTGAAAATAACTTTGAGCGGGTTTTAAAAGCTAGACGCTTAAAATCCCTGCATAAATTTCAGCTAGTTCCAGTTGATAATCGATACAAGAAAACTCCACGACATCCCCTTTTTCATACACGGTTAAATGCCACAAACCTTTTTCGTCAAGGCGGTGGTATCTTTCTACGCGATAAGTGTTTTGTGCGACTAAATAATATTCACGCAAGCTGGCAATGCTTTGATAAGCGACTAATTTTTCTCGTCTGTCCGTATTGGCAGTCAATTTTGATAAAACCTCAATAATTAAACACGGTTGGCTAATAAAATAATCTTCTGGTTCATTTTTACTGCAACCGAGCATTAAATCAGGGTAATAGTAACTGCGTTTATTAGCAATTTTTAGTTTTACATCACGCATATAGACATCGCAAGATGTGCCTTTTACTTGGCTGTGTAATGCAAAGCCGATATTCAGAGCGATTTTATTATGCGAGCGTGAGCCGCCAGCCATTGCATAAATATAACCATCCACATATTCATGGCGGATTTTGCCGTTTTTCTTCCAGTTCCAGATAGTCTGCTTCGCTGATAAAGAGTTGAATTTTTTTAGCTAACATGATTTTTTCTTTTTTTAATTCGGTGCAAATGGCACAGCGCCCGTGCCTTGAAAATAAGCGATAAACTGCCGTGCAGTGGTTTGTTGGGCGGGGGTTAAGCGCGAAATGGCGGGTTAATTCCATAACTTTAAATGAGGGAAAACTTTTACCATATTTTCAAAATCTTTATCGTTATGTAGTAGAATTAATTCATTTTCAATAGCAACTTGCGCAATCATACAATCTATAATGCACCACAGCGTAATTTTTTGTAGTCGTAATCAGGGTCTATTTTAATTTTACCGACTAATTCTCTGACATCACGTTTTTTTATTTGGTGATTTTTAATGAGTTCAGTTAAAGCAATTCCAATTAATTGGTTAGGATTTTGTACAGCCAATAAATTAGCCGCTTCTTGAAAAAGTTTGTCATTAACGTTTAATACGGTTTGCATTTTTTATTCCTCATTCAGAGTTGATAAGGCGTAACCACAAAGTCATATTTACCAATTGGGAAATCTTTGGTATTACGAGTCACCAATTTTAGCTGATGATGTTGTGCGAGAGCGGCTTGCAGAGCATCGGGTAGTTTCCAACGATATTGATAACGTAACTGCGCGGTTAAATCAGCGATTTGTTTGTCTATCGTCAGCGTAACAAAATAATCCAAAAATTTTTTTGCTATTTTGCGGGGTTCTGGTGAAACTCCGGTTAAAACTTCAGAGCGGGTAATCACTGAAATGGCACACGTTTTTTTGTGTTCTTGTAAAAACGCGCTGGCTTGAGGAATATTGTTGAAATGGTCTATCAAGATAACCGAATCGAGTAAATAGTCCATGTTTATTCCCATTCACTACGCAAGGCTTGTTGATAAGCTAAACCGTCACTTTGTTGCCAAATTCCCCTTGTGGTATTGAGCAATTGTTGAAAATCATCGGTTTTATCTTCTTTTTCGTCAATGACCAACACAATGTGATGTTTGCCGATTTTAATGCTGTCGGGCAATTTAAGTTGAAGGGTGCGGTCTTGGGGTAAATCAAATTCGTAAGTTAAGGTGTGCAGCATGATTTTTTCCTTTTTAATTCGGTTGTGGCAATGCGCCCGTGCCTTGATGAGGCAATAAACTGCCGTGTGATGGTTTGTTGGACACTTTACTCTAAGGCGTTCAGTTCTAATTGTAATGCTTGTTCTAACTCCGCAAAATAACTTTCTCTATCCTTAATTTGCTGAATCCGTTGATAAACTTCGCTTTCTTGCAGAGCTTTAGTTTCTGCTTCTAATTCAGCAATTCGCAAGCGCAACATGGCGATTTTGGCTTTTAATACTTCCTTGTCATTAATACTATCGGACGTGCTGCTTAATGGTTTGCCAGTTTCTAAATGCTGTAAAATTTCCAGCACCCGCTGTAAAGCTTGGTTGCGATAAGCTTCATTCAAGGCTTTAAAAATTTCTGCGCCTTGTTCTTTAAATTCATCGGTTAATTTATCAGGATGACATAAACGGCTGGCTTTGCGGTAGGCGGCTTTAAGTTGCTGTTGTTGTTCGGAGCTTAATGTTTGCGGCGCATCTTTGATTTGTTGCTGATGACTTTGGGCAAATTCTTCCCAATTCTGGTGCGCTTGTTTATCATCAGGTTCAAGTTCGGCACGTTTCTTTAATATTTCTTCAATCAAGCCGCCTAACCGCTGCATATATTCGCTGTTAAATTCGTTGATTTGCCGTTCCAGTTCGGCTTGGCAGTCGCTTAATTCATTTAAGCGATTTTCCAAAACTTTCAATTCCAGTTTTAAGCCTTGAACTTGTGAGTCTTCAAATACCGTTAAGCCGCTGCTGTCGTGTTTGTATTGCTCAATCAGTTGAATGATGTCTTGAAACTGATGTGCTTCAATCAAGGCGATAATGTGCAGGGCTTTTTCATCCAATTCCAATTGTTTGAGTTTGGCAAGCTGCATGGTAATCAAGTCGTCTTCTTCCATTGCCACCGCATTTTTGATGATGTCGAGGCGTTTTAAAATGTCATTGTGCATAGTGTTACTCTATTGAAAGTATAAGCTGTTTGTTTTCCATATTTACTTATAACCGCCTGCATTGATTAATGAAATAACGGCTTGCTTAATTTCGCTAAACTTTTCGTCCGTTAATTGTCCTGCAATACTGGAAAATAAACTTTCATGTGCGGTAAATAACTTTCCCGCTCTAGCGAAACTAACTCGTTGCAAACTGCCGTTGCTAAAATCAGTCAAATTAATCTCAATCGCTTGTTTATCATGGCTTTTACTGGTGATTTGACACACTAGCCAATCGCCTTGACCTACATTTGCCAATAATAATGCCGGGCGATATTTATTTTGCAAAAGATTTGAAAATGGAAACGGTAAAATCACTACTTGACCGGCTGTAAATGCGCCCATGCTTCATCCTCTTCTGGGGTTAGCCATTCTTTGGCTAAACTCGGCTCTGATAATAATTCCGTTTCATAAATTACAGGCTCTAATAACGTTAATAAAGCCCGTCCGCTGGGTAGTTTAATATGGGGTTCTAAGGGATGAATAACGCCCTGCGTATCAATATTTATTTC
>JAIFMS010000192.1:13077-25060 GCA_020048335.1 Methylococcaceae bacterium
CGAAGATGGCTTAATTCGGGTGGTAGAGATTTAATAGGATTGTCGCGTAAATCTAATTCTTTTAAATTAGTTAGTTTGGAGATAGATTTTGGAAGCTTATTAATTTGGTTGTTGCTTAAATATAATTCTTTCAAGTTCGTTAGATTGCCAATAGATTCAGGAAGTTCAGAAAGTTGATTATTGCTTAAATGTAAATCTATCAAATTAGTTAGCTTGCCAATAGATTCTGGAATTTTAGTAAGTTTGTTTTCACCCAAATTCAAATAAGTCAAATTAGTTAGCTTGCCAATAGACTCAGGAAGTTCGATAAGCTGATTCTCAAATAAACAGAGTTCAGTTAAATTAGCTAATTCACAAATAGACTCAGGAATTTTTGAAAATTTATTTTCCGACAAATATAACTTAGATAAATTATTCAATTTGCAAATAGATGCTGGTAATTCGGTGAGTCTATTTGCCCATAAATTTAATTTAGTTAAATTACTTAAGTTGCTAATAACTGCTGGAATTGCAGTAAGCAAATTGTTTGTTAAATCCAATTTAAATATTGTTAAAATTGCTTGTTTATTATTTGGAATTCTGTCCTCTTTGAGTTTTCCATTTTCATATTCCCAACTAACTTCTTTTGCCCAAGCAATCAACTCATCCAGCCACGCATCACTTTCCACAACGGCTTTCTGGCTTCTATTCGCCAAAATCTTATCGGTAATGCTCAACAAACTGCCTGTTTTCTGTAAAGCCAAACCTGCGCTGTCTTTTTTCTGTGGCAAATTATGGTTATCGCTCATAAAAACCTCGATTAAATATCAAATAAATCGTTAATGGTTGAAACAGTCATCGCTTTTTTTAATAACGTATTCAAATCAGACACATCATTAACAGCAAAAACTCTTATTTTAATAACCTCCGGTACAGCTTGAAAACGAATTCCCAAAATCTCCACAATATTTTCCTGCAATGTTTGAATTTTGCCCTCTTTTTTTCCTTTCATCATACCGATAACATAAGTTGATCCATACATACTCGCCTGATAATGCAAAGACTCTTTGTAATATTCATATTCACGTTTTTCTTCTTCCGAACATTTTAAATAATCCAACACCTCTTTAGCTTTATCTAAACCTTTGGCTTTAAAATCCTCTTTCACATCCTCATTTTTAAAAAAGTAAATCCACTGGTCTAAACTATCTTTGGCAATATCATTAAAATTATTCACTTTAATTAAATAATACTCAGGATAAATATGTTCTATTTGCTCAGTTTTGTACAATTCAACCTGATCGGCATTTAATTTAAGCTGACTGTGATTATGTAAACCAACAAAAGACGTTGTGCCTTTATAAATATAATCATCTCCCACCCCTAAATCAAAATATAAAATATTAATGGAAATCACTTTCACGATTTTGGCATAAGGCTCGCTTTCTTTACTATGTTCAATAATAACTTTTGACGAACCGTACAGCATTCGTTGTAAATAATCTAACTCCCGATTATATTGAATTTCAATCAATACAATCTCGTCGTTGGAATTTTTAACCTTAATATCCAACCGATTAAATTTATCTGCTGATGAATTTTTATTACCTTCACTTTCCAATATTTCAGTAATTTTTATATCATCAAATAACAATTCACTTAAAAAGCCTTCTAAAATGGCAAAGTTGGCTTTGCTACGCAGAATTTTTTTGATTGCCCAATCAAAACTAATCAATTTTCTTACTTTATTTGCCACGCTTGGTTTCCGTGTCGTGTTTTTGTGCAATGTTCTGGTTATGACTCATAAATCCGTCTTTTTTCCGCGAGTTAGTTTGTACAATCGGAAGCCGACCCTTTCAGCATCAGCGGACTCACAGGCGTGCTACTTGTGATGGTTTTTTGAATCGCGGGAATAAAGCCAGTTTCCGCTTCATGAATCGGCAAGCCGCCCTTGCTGGCAGGGGCTAACGAGCTGGTTTGCTCAATCGTTCCGCTGCACGCATCGCGTTCTATCCGTGGTAAGGCTAATCCTGAAGAATCCAAACCACTGGTGCTGCCGCTGATGTCAAATTGTGGGGCGGTGATAGTCAGTGTGCCGCTTACGCCATTTTCGGAGGCGGCTTGAATCACATTAAAACCCGCAATAAACGGTTGCCAAATTACTTTTGTGCCGCCTTTTATCAAGCTGTTATAGCTGGGAATCAGGGCTTGTAGTTTTAAGTTAATATCACCACCTGAACCGCCGACCGCGTTGGCTTGAATTACGCCAGTATTCATCACCAATACATCGGCTTTGACGTTGATATTACCGCCGTTGCTGTTTGCGCCACTGACCGAAGTTTTAAAACCAGAGTCCTGTAAATAAATCACTTTGCCGCCGTTGATGTCAATTGTGCCGCCGTTGCCGGTATTCGCGGTGGTGGTGATGTAAGAGGGGTCAAGCAATAATTTGTCAGTAAAATTGATGGCGATGTTGCTGGCATTGGCGTTGCCAAAAGAGGTAGTCGTAATTTCACTGTCTTTCAAATTAATCACGGGAGAAGTCACTGTAAGGATGGTCGGAGTCAGTGCGGAAGAATTGGCAACCGTTGCTTGGTTTTCTATGCTAATCAAGCCCTTGTTTCGTAAATCAATAAACTTAGTTGCGGTCACATTTACATCGCCAGTTTGCCCCCCTGAATCTGCTAACGCAGCGGCGTGAATAAGGGCGTTATCTACTGTAACCATTGCCGCATTAACTGACACCGTACCTGCACGACCGGTTCCTCTCCAAGTGCCACTGCTGATTTGTCCACCATTTAAAATGTTTAAATCACTCCCTTTAACGTTAATTGTACCGGCATTACCTTTGCCATATGTATCGCTGGAAATCCATGCAATATCTTTTTGTCCATCAATCAGGATTTGAGTTGCATCAATATCAATATTTTTTGCCTGACCTGTTCCAAAAGTGCTACTGCTAATCCCACTATTATTTAAAATACTCAGCGTATTGGCTTTTACAGTAACAATACCGGCATTCCCCGCATTTGCAAGTATTTTATTTGTTGTATCGCTTGTAATTCCTGATGGAATACCTTGTCCATTCATAACAATTTGGCTCATATTGATGTCAACATTTCCTGCATGACCTGCTCCCGAAGTGCTACTACCAATTGAACCGCCATTAAAAATATTCAGAACATTACCTCTAATAGCGACAGCACCTGCATTTCCTGCATTGATAAGATTTGCATTGTATGTATCACTTGCAATAGCAGCACCATTAACAATAACTTGACCTGCATCAATATTGATACTACCGGCATTTCCTGTTCCTAAAGTACTCGTGTTAATCAAGCTGTTATTTAACACACTTACAGTATTAGCTTTAACATTTAATACACCTGCATTGCCTGCATTTGTAAGTATTTTATTATTAGTGCTACTTTCAATTGTTGCAATATTTTCTTGACCATCAACGATAATATGACTGGCATCAATATTGATCTTACCCGCGTTTCCTATTCCCAAAGTATTAGTACGAATAAGTCCATTATTTAAAACAGTTAAATTATCACTTTTAATAGCGATAGCCCCCGCATTTCCCGCATTCGTAAGCGTTTTATTATTTGTACTACTTGTAATCGATGCCAGATTACCTTGTCCATCAATACTTATTTTAGCTACATTAATATCAATACTTCCTGCATTACCGTTTTGCCAACTACTACTGCTAATGCTTCCGCCATTGATAATATTTAGATGATTTCCTTTTATGTTTATCATACCGCCCTGACCGGTACCATAAGTGTCGGTTATAACTTCCGCTAAACTCCCTTGTGCATCCAGCACAATCTCTCCAAATTCAAGATTGATACTACCTGCATTACTACTGCCCCAAGTATTACTGCTAATTTGACCTCCATTTGTGATTTTTAAACTATTGCCTTTTAAATTGACATTTCCTGCATTTCCTGCATTGGCAAGTGTTCTATTTAACGCATCACTGTTAATTATGGTTAGATTTCCATTACCTTCAACAGTAATTTGTCCAACATTAATATTAATATTTCCTGCATTACCTACACCAAAAGTGCTAGTAACAATATCGCTATTTTTTAATATTAAACTATCCCCTTGAATAGTAACATTTCCAGCGTTTCCCATATTTGGAAATTCTGTATTATAAGCGTTACTTAAAATTCCAGCAGTACTCTCTTGTCCGTCTAATACAATATGATTAACATCAAGATTAATATGACCGCCATTACCGGTTCCAGAACTGCCGCTATTAATTTGCCCACCATTTAAAATATCTAAATTATTTCCGTGAATTGCAATATTACCAGCATTGCCTGCATTGGGCAGTGTTTTATTAATCGTATTAGTAGAAATAAATGCACCATTTCCTTTGCCATCAATGCTTATTTGATTAGCGTTAATATTAATATTCCCCGCATTCCCTAAATCATTGCTAATGTTAAAAATTCCGCCGCCATTAGAGATAAATAATTGTTCAGTTTGCAAATTAATATTGCCAACATGTCCTGCTTTTAAAGCTTCCACCATGAATGCACTGTTATCCAAAACCGTAATATGGCTTATCAAATCAATTCCGGTTTCCGTATCAAGATTACTTTGATTACCCAGATATAAATTTGAATTATTAGATAAATTAACTTCTCCAGCACGAAGCCATAATTGACCTTTTCCATTACCGCTAACTGTAATCGGTGTATTAGTAAGTTTTAAGTTTCCAGCCAACACTTCAGTTGTTGGCTTGGCAAAACTAATATCAATAGGCTTATTCCCTACCCCATACAATTGCATTTCCCCAGCCGCAATTTTTAAAATCCCATCATCCATTACAATATTCCCTGCACTGAAACTGGCTTGACTGCCTTCTTTAAAACTTAACTGACTACCTTGAATTTGAATATCGGCAACTTGTTTGCCCAAAAATCCAAAACTTGCCGGTTCAGCCACGCTCAATACGCTGGAAGCCGCCAGCGACGCGGCAAACGACTTGCCATCGGCGAATTTCAAATTATCCGCCGTGCTAACATGAAAGGCGGCGGGAACGTCAACTTGCGCATTCGCGCCAAACGCCACACCGGCGGGATTGATAAAATAAAAATTGGCTTGACTGATAGTTGAGCGCAGTAAGCCATTGATTAATGAGGGATTTCCGCCCGTGACTCGGCTAATCACATTTTGTAAAACAGCATCGCCGGTAAAAGTCGCACTTTCACCTTTTTGCAAAGTAAACTGTTGAAAACTATGGAAAAGATTATTTCCGACTGTTGTACCTAAGCGTTGTCCAATTTCAAATTGCCCTGAAAAACTTTGAACTGCGCCGAGCGAACCATCGGTAACCACCTCAGCCTGAACTGAAAAACTCACCAAAATGACAAAATACGGTAGTAATTTCATGATTATCCACCCTTCACAGCAAGCTATTTTTTAAGATTAATAAATTCTAAATAATTCTTGGATGCGCTCAAATTCATATAAATACGGTTTGGCAATCTCCCGATTTGCCGCAACCACAATTAAATCATGGGAAAAAACTGAGGTGTTATACCAATTAAAACTACCATCTATTACAGTTATTTCATCAATAATGCAATATTTAGAATGAATCGGTGAATAAGGAATAGGATGATCGTCTTTGCCATAAACCAACCCTATTTTAATGCCTGCGATTTTTAATCCTGCAATAGCGGGTAAAAGCGGACGATTTAATTCTTCTTCCATTGTCCGCTCAATGCCTACTTTACCTTGTCTGGCTAAATGCCCGTTAAATAAAATATGCACATTAACGCCTCTGTTTTTAGCATTAATTAAAGCTTGAATCACGCTTTCATTATATTTTCCTAATAAATCACCAATTAAAAATAAACAAATTTTAATTGATTGGGTAGCCCGATTAATTTCAGCCAAAATAGCATGATGTGGCAGATATTTTTCCCCTTGATTAATGCTGTGTCTGCCAAAGGTATACAGTAAATTAAACGGGCTACGCGCATCAATCGTGTATTTTTGAATCACCCCACCGCGTTGACTTTGAAAAATATTATCCAATAATCGGCAAATCCCTTTGGAATGAAATGTCATACCCGATTCCCAGTTTGAACCCCACCTATCAAAGGTAATATTAAACGAGCCTAAAATACAATCTTCATCATTGAAGATAATAAATTTAGTGTGCATATCAGGGTCAACTTCAATTAACTGATGTTTAGGGGTACAAACAACGCCAATTAATTCAACGCCTGCCCGTTTTAAACGCGCATAATTATCGCTATTGGTCAAGGTCATTTTGCGCCAATCAACAATACATTGCACCCAGACTCCTTGTCGGCTGGCATAAATTAAATGATTGGCAAAATCGGTATCATCAATACAATCGACACTGACTTTGACGGTACACAAGCGTTCAGGCGTGGCTTTTTTAGCTGCCATCACCTTGTCAATCATTTCATGAATATAGTTTTTTGGATGATAAGGGTGATGGGGTTGTCCTTTGGTAAATTTAGGAAATAGATTTAAGGATTCAAAATGTTGATTAATCCAATTCACATCACTTTGTAATTCAGCCGAATTTAATTCATAAGTGCGATAATAATTTAGCGTGGCATGATGGCTATTAATGTCTCGATATTGATGTTGATCAGAATCACTGTGTAAATATTTGCAATCCATGTAGATATATTCTTTCTTAGAAGGAATAGAGCCTTCTTCTTTGTGAATGACAAAGGAAAATTTAACACAATTGATTTTTCCAAACGCATTAGAAAAGGGGTGAATATAAAAATCTCGGGTTTGTCTTTTATGCTGATTCCATTTAATATCATAAGCATCGGTATCAATAATATAGGTTTCACAAATATTATGTTTCCGATAAACTTTTAGAATTACTTTGACATTAATCTTTTCACCCTGGAAAACTTCAAATTCTATTTTTCCCCAGCGCAAAAAGAATTTGTCATTAAAATCATTGACTCTGGCAAATGAAGGGCCTAATTCACCGCGAATTGGTTTGGCATAATGTTCAGCTATTTGTTCCATATCCACACCGTTTGTTATTATGTAATTCAAAAAGATTCAAATTCGATTAAGTAACCAAAATGATCGGATACTCGTCCATACTCTTGCTCTGTAAAAATGACTTTTGCCGAAGTAGCTTTTAATTGACTATTTTTTTTCATAAAAATATAGTCAATTCGATAGTCATCGGCTAATAAATCTTTCCAATGCGCATCATGGACGCGAAATATTTTATCAAACACACCTTGTTTATTCACCGCTAAAAACTGGTCTTCATATTCATGCGAGTTAACAATCATCCCATAACCTGCTGTGCCTGCGGTAATATTAAAATCACCACACAACAGCGTGGCTTTAATGGCAGGGTCGTGACTGGTATTTGCCCAAGCGCGTAAGCGGTGAAACTGCTCTTTAAACCCATCTTCTACCCAGCTTAAATGGGCAGAAAACACATTAATAAAACCAAGTTGCGGTATATCAACCCGTGCTTTAATGACTTTTCTAGCATGAATATTGTATTTATTATGGCTATCAGAGACATAACGGGCTTCTTGTTCAGACAACGGATAGCGGCTTAAAATAGCCACCCCTTCTCGGTATTTAGCAAACCCTAAGTGTGACCAATCATAATAAAGATAAAAAGGATGCGATAAACGGTCATTAATAATTTTTGCCGCATTTGATTCCCAATCACCTTGCCCATCGCGCCAATATTCTGCCGCTTCTTGTAAACAAATAATATCAATTTCCAATTCATCAATCACATTGGCAATTTTGGTAAATTTGGCATCCTGATTTTGTTCTTGATAACAATGTAAATTTAAAATTAAAACTTTCAGTTGCGGTTGTTGAAAACAATAATTATGTCCTGAATTATTATCCCAAAGGGTTTTTTTTGCTTGATTTTCGCAACAGAGAACATATTGAAGTTTTGCTAAATCAGGGTGAGTAAGAGTGGCCGTCCAAAGTTGCGTGCCATATTGATTGGGATTACGCGCATTACTGGCTAACGCATTGTCCCAATAATTTTTTTTAAATTGGCAAGGGGTTTTGTGAATAGTTTTCCAATGGTCAGTGGTCCAATGAATCACAACCGCTATTGCCTGAAATGATTTTTCTACCGCCGCAGAAATAGTCAGCGTTTGTTGTTTTTCGGGCAAACTGCTTTGAAAATGAAGATTTTGTATCGGTTGCCGATGGGTTAATTTAACCCCTGAATCGGCGGCACTAAAATAAAAGTGTTTGTGATTATTATCCATATATTCGTTACCTAAGACCCGATAACGTAAACTAAATTGAATATTGCCAGGTAAAGATTGGGTTTGAGTTAAAGTAAAACAAATTGAGGCGCACCAATATTCCTGATTATGCCCTACCATACTATGATATTGAGCGGGTAAGCTATGCCAAACCCCTGCTTCATCTACCCAAAGTACCTCAATTTGTTTGTTATAACCAATATTTTCGACTTGCATAAAAAAGGTTAAGCACTGCTGCACGGACAGTGTTTTGCGCGTGATAACATTTTCGACATAGAGCAGTTGTATTTTATTCATCTTTATGAGTCACCTTAAACAAAATTTAAAACTCATCTTAACTGATGTCTTATAAAAAAGCTGTATAGTGTCTATTCTTAGTTTTATTGACAAGCCAGCGGACTAACAACCCAAGTGTCATCGCTTTGTCACATCATTTGATTAAGCTAGCGGCTATTTTTATTGCTAACCGTAATGCGTCATGTCTATTTTAATTTTTAATACAGGCAGTTCTTCGATTAAATTCAGTTTATATACGCCAGATTTAGCCTTACTTGCCGAAGGAGTAGTTGAGAAAATCAGCGAATCCTTGGCGGTTATTCAGTTTGAGCAATTTTCTGCTACACCGTGCGTGTTTTCATCACAGCAACCAACCCAAGTGACTGACCATACCCAAGCGTTGTGGTTGATTTTTGATTGGCTAAATGCGCAACAGCAATTGACTGAATTGGCTCTAATCGGTCATCGGGTCGTGCATGGCGGCACACTTTTTCAGCAAGCGGTGTTGATTAGTCCTGTGGTGATTGAACAAATTGCCGCGCTTTCTGCGCTTGCGCCGCTCCACAATCCTGCCAATTTATTGGCGATTGAATTGGTTGCCAAAACCTATCCTGATTTGCCGCAAGTGGCGGTATTTGATACCGCGTTTTATCACACACTGCCCGATTATGCCTATCATTATCCCCTGCCTTTGGCATTACAAGAGCAGCAGCAAATTCGCCGCTATGGGTTTCATGGCACATCACACGCCTATTGTTTACAGCAAGCCGCGCATTTTTTATGCCGTCCTGCGGATAAATTAAATCTGATTACCTTGCATTTAGGCAATGGCGCGAGCATCAGTGCAATTGAACAAGGGCGTGCTGTTGATACCTCAATGGGAATGACACCGTTGGCAGGCTTGATGATGGGAACGCGGTGCGGCGATATTGATCCGGCTATTTTTTGGCAATTGCAGCAAAGTGGCTTGTCTGCGGATGAAATCAAGCAACTTTATTATTACGAAAGTGGTTTGAAAGGCATTTGCGGTGAAAATGACATGAGAGCCATTCACGCGATGATTGCAGAAGGAAATCAAAATGCCCAATTAGCCCTGACCATGTTTTGCTATCAAATTACTAAATACATTGGCAGTTATTTTGCCGTGTTAGGCTCGGTTGATGCACTGGTGTTTACAGGGGGAATTGGTGAACACGATGCAGAAGTCAGAACGCGGGTCTGTCAAAACCTAGCCTTCTTCGGTGTTGTGATTGATGAGGCAAAAAACAATTACGGCACAGGCGAACTGTTTGGTATTCAAGCAGTTGGACAGGCGTTAAAAATTTTGGTACTGCGTGCCGATGAACAAAAAGCCATTGCGACACAGGCATTGGCATTACAGCTTTAAGCTTTTTTATAACCCCAAAGGAACTTTTTTATGAGCAACACACATTTACTGCCCTTTCAAGAAGAAAAACGTTTGTCTGAGGACGAGCTGCACAACATCAATGCCTATTGGCGAGCGGCAAATTATTTATCAGTGGGGCAGATTTATTTGCTGGATAATCCTTTGTTGAAACAACCTTTAAAATTGGAACACGTTAAACCGCGCCTGTTAGGGCATTGGGGAACAACGCCAGGGTTGAATTTTATTTATGTGCATTTTAATCGCTTGATTAAACAACAAGATTTGAATGTTCTTTATATCGCAGGCCCTGGACACGGCGGCCCTGGTATAGTTGCCAATACTTATTTAGAAGGCACTTACAGCGAATACTATCCCAATATTTCCCAAGATACCGAGGGAATGCAAAAGCTGTTTAAGCAATTTTCTTTTCCAGGGGGCATTCCCAGTCATGTTGCCCCAGAAACCCCTGGTTCAATCCATGAAGGCGGCGAATTGGGCTATGCGGTCTCTCATGCCTATGGTGCGGTGTTTGATAATCCTGATTTAATTGCCTGTTGTGTGGTGGGTGATGGGGAAGCAGAAACAGGCCCGCTCGCTGCCTCATGGCATTCTAATAAATTTTTAAATCCTGTTACCGATGGTGCGGTATTACCAATTCTGCATTTGAATGGCTATAAAATTGCCAATCCCACTGTGTTATCGCGCATTTCGCATCAAGAATTGGAAAACTTATTTTTAGGGTATGGCTATCAGCCTTATTTTGTTGAAGGAGAAGAACCTGAAACGATGCACCAATTAATGGCTGTTACTTTAGAGCGTTGTATTGCTGATATTAAAGCTATTCAAGCCAATGCCCGCGAAAATAACGACTTAACCCGTCCAATTTGGCCGTTGATTATTTTGCGCAGCCCGAAAGGTTGGACAGGACCTAAAGAAGTGAATGGCTTAAAAACCGAAGGCTTCTGGCGGTCACATCAAGTGCCTTTTTCGGACATTACGCCTGATAATTTACGGCTCTTAGAATCATGGTTAAAAAGCTATCATGCCGAAGAATTATTTGATGAAAACGGTGCGCTTTTGCCACAGTTACAAGCCTTAGCTCCACAAGGTTTACGCCGGATGGGGGCAAATCCGCATACCAATGGTGGAATTTTGCTGAAAAATTTAAAGCTGCCACGTTTTCAAGATTTTGCCGTGCCTGTCGCAACGCCTGGGGTAAGCTCTGCCGAAGCCACCAAAGTGATGGGAAACTTTTTATGCGAGGTGATGCAGAAAAATGCAGCAGAACGCAATTTTCGTATCGTAGGTCCTGATGAAACCGCGTCTAATCGCTGGGGGGCTTTATTTGAAGCCACGGACAAAATATGGATGGATCCTACCATTCCTGAAGATGACCATTTAAGTCCAGAAGGGCGGGTGATGGAAATTTTAAGTGAACATACTTGTCAAGGCTGGTTGGAAGGGTATTTATTAACAGGGCGGCATGGCTTTTTTTCCTGTTACGAAGCCTTTATCCACATAATTGATTCGATGTTTAATCAACACGCCAAGTGGCTAAAAACTACCAGCAAAGAAATTGTCTGGCGCAGACCGATTGCCTCGTTAAATTATTTATTAACCTCGCACGTTTGGCGACAAGACCACAATGGTTTTTCCCATCAAGACCCAGGGTTTATTGACCATGTGGTGAATAAAAAATCCGATATTATTCAGGTTTTTCTGCCACCTGATGCCAATACTTTATTGGCAGTGACTGACAGATGTTTACGCAGCCGCAATAAAATAAACGTTATCGTGGCGGGTAAACAAATGGCATTGCAATGGCTAGAAATGGATGCAGCGATTAAGCATTGTGATAAAGGGATTGGAATTTGGGAATGGGCAAGCAACGACAAAGGCAGCGAACCTGATGTGGTGATGGCGTGTGCAGGCGATGTTCCTACGCTGGAAACCTTGGCGGCAGTGAAATTATTGCGGGAACACGTTCCTGAATTAAAAATTCGGGTGATTAACGTGGTGAATTTAATGTGTTTGCAACCTGAACACGAGC
>JAIFMS010000120.1 GCA_020048335.1 Methylococcaceae bacterium
TGGGATGCACGTTCCGCAACAAAGTGACGGGCATCCGATGTATGCAATTAACGCAGGTGAGTCTTATGTGTATGAATTTGAAGTGTTAAACCCCGCAGGGACGAATTTTTATCACACCCATACACATGGGGCAACCGCACGGCAAGTCTATCAAGGGTTGGCAGGAATGCTCACGGTCAGTGATGCGCAAGAGAAAAAATTGAATTTGCCGCACGGTGAATACGATATACCGTTGGTGATTCAAGATCGCTCGTTTGATAATCAAAATCAATTGATTTACAGCCCGACTATGCAGCAAAAAATGATGGGCTTTTTAGGGGAAACGATTTTAATCAACGGACAGGTCAACAAGGAATTTGCAGTTAAATCACGCGCCTATCGGTTTCGGGTGTTAAATGGCTCAAACTCACGGATTTATAAATTGGGTTGGGAGGATGGTACACCTTTAACCGCCATCGGCACGGATGGTCATTTGTTAGAAAAACCCGAAACCAAGCCTTATATTATGCTTGCACCTGCCGAGCGAGTAGATTTATGGTTGGATTTTAGTGACCGCCCTGTCGGGTCGCAATTGGTACTGTCTAGTTTGCCTTATCAAGGTTTGATGCCTGCGATGTACAAAATGCAGCAAGGACGTGGCAGAATGGGGATGGGCATGATGGGTGGAACAGGATTAGGACAAGGTTCAAAATTTGCCTTAGCCCGCTTTAAAGTCACTGAAAAAGTGACTGACTCGCCGTCTTTGCCCAGTCAATTGTCTACGATTAAACGATTTACCGATGCCGATGTGGATAATGCCCACGCTCCCATTGAAATCGGTTTATCTATGAATCATATGCGCCCGCGCATTAATGGAAAATCGTTTGCGATGGATAAGGTGATGCCCTCTGAAAAAGTTGCCTTGGGTTCACATAAAAAAATCAAAATTTTTCATGCGCATGAAATGGGCGGCATGGGAATGGGTGGGATGATGAATATGGCGCATCCGATTCATTTGCATGGGCAACAATATCAAGTGGTTTCACGCAAAAATGTCAGTATGAATAGCCGTGATTATGACACGGTAAAAGACGGCTTATTAGACAAGGGCTGGAAAGATACGGTGCTAGTCATGCCAGGCGAAGAAGTGGAAATTATTAAGCCGTTTGAAGATTATAAAGGATTGTTTTTATACCATTGCCATAATTTAGAACACGAAGATTTAGGGATGATGCGGCAATTTTTTGTCAATTAAACGTGATAATTGATGGTGCATAACGCTTCGCTTATGCACCTTACCGCGTTGCCCGTTTTCGTAGATGGCTTTTATGGCGGCATACATTGTTTATTCCTTTTTCAATGAGTGTGTTGGCAAAGTGCCTTGAACGTTGCTGAGGATTTGCAGGATGTTTTCCCTGATAGCTATTGCAGAGTTTGTCGGCGTGATGTAACGCTTGCACTGCGGGATATAATTCAGTAATTGTCATTTTCATTCCTGCACTTGTGCGTCCGCTTCAGTTAGTTTTTCAGAATCACGCAAAAATCCAAACTCATAAACTAGCGGTTGTAATTTTTCGGTTAAGACTTTGTAGGCTTCGTTAAAGTCCGAAAAACTGACCGCGTTATGGGTATCCTCAAATGATTTCAACGCATTGCGAATTTGATACCAGCCGACATCCAAACGATTTAATTTGTATTCCGTTTTTACGCTGATTTTTAATTTATCTTTTTTGGCAAAATACGCCGCCCATAAAACTTCTCCTGCATTTAAAACCGCTTTGGCTTCTTTGGACAATTTCTTTTTTGATAAATACTGCGCCATAAAATCCGATTCAAACGGGTCTGCCGCGCCCACCTCGGTTTGATTGAACGGAATAAAATGATTCACAATTGACCACGTTTTGCCGTTCCATTCCAAGCCGTCCGCGCTGGCGGTTAAATTGCTGCCGTTAAACAACATCCAAATCAAACAATCGTTTTTAAATTCGTTGGTTAATTCTTTGCAAGGTTGTAAAAACTGGTCGCGGTCGTTTATCCACGTTGGTTTGATTAAACGGCGTACTGAAAAAATAACCGCCGCTTGCCAGAGATTTTCTGGTGTTAGATAAAAACCATCACCTTGACCATAAGGCGATGAAAATAAAACGGTTTGTTGATTAGTATGTTGTAAGTCATTTTTACCACAATACATATAAGCAATCGCATTATCAGACCACGAATCAACTCGTGGTGAAGATGTTGCTGGTGTAATTGCGTTTTTTAAGGGTAATGCAGATTGATTATTTTTCTTTGGACGATTTAGCCAAACATTTAAAAAGGTTTTGTTCGGTAAGTTATAAAACGCTTTATCACCAATGAGTTGCGCTTTTTTGTCTAAAACTTCGGTCGTGATTTCTGAAATAGGCGTTTTCTTTTTGGCGTTTTGATTTGTTGACCAAACTAAAAAACCAATCGGAAAATTACCTGCTAAACCGTCGAATGCTTTGCTATGTACTATGAAACCACCTAAATATTTAGCATTCCAAACCTGCCTAAATTTTTCAAAATTCGGTGCGTTGACGTATTTCAATTTACTAAACATTGCCAGCGTTGCAGTCGGCATTTCTTGAGCCATTCGCGCCACAAACTGCGTAAAAAGTTCACTGCTTGCTTTGCCATAATCAGCCATCGCGGTTTCTGCAAATTTAGTTTTTGCCACTCCTGCTTTATTTCCACTATCTGCACCTGTTCCAACTTCTGCATACGGCGGATTAATTAACACTAAAATATTTTTGCCTTCGGCGATTGCGTTGCGTAGAGCTTGCGGGACTTTGTTGGTCAACGTGTAATCACAATGCCCGTTGTCGGTGATGTCATCGTTCAAATAATCATATTGAAAACGGTGTGCCGCAGGACAGGTTTTAGTGGCTTTCATTACGTCAATGTCAGCTTGGTCGAGCGTACTCATGTAGAGGTTTTTGTGGTTGCTATGCTTGGTTTCTAAATTGCCCACCCCGCAACACATATCCCAAACGATGTATTTTTTTTGCCAGCCTCTACCCAGTGTTTCGCTGAGTTTGTCGTAGGCTTTTTCGACTACGATTAACGGCGTGTAAAACGCACCTTTAAAACTGCGAGTATCAAGCGGAATTAAGCTGTCGCGGCGGGCTAATAAATAATCGCGGTATTCTGAATCGGGCGGCTTATGGTATATCGTCCAAAATTCATGATAACCATCGTAATTGCTTAATTCGTAAAGCTTGCCATTTAAACTAAAAGCTGGCGCATCATCAATATGCACTAATTTTGCGGGTAAATTTTCATGGGTTTTGGTTTTGCCATCGTGCATGATGTCGGCAAAAAATAATAGCGCGTAATCTTCGGGATTGACGTTGGCTATTTCACTACCAATCATTTCACACCATTTATCAAACACTTGCCGCAAATTATCAGGGGTAATTTGGGTGCGGATAATTTCACCGGTTTTAATCGCTTCTTTAACCGTACTGATAAATTCATCTTCTTGCGTGGCAATATTGAATTTAACAAAATACGTTCCAATGTGTGCTGATACTTCGGCTAAAGCTTCTTTGGAAACTTTGCTGGCGGATTTGCCCCATTTAATGGTTTTTTTATCCAGAAACGGCAAAACGTCCGCCGTTTTCATCAATGCCGCTTTTTCTGTATCAATCACCGCTAACAAGGGCGGAATTTCTTCGCCTTTATTGCGTGCGTCCTGAACATAATTAAGCAATTGCGTAAACATAAAAAAAAGGGTGTGTCGCCCATCTTTGGCTTCAAACCAAATTTCTTTCGTGCGAATATCAACAATGCCTTTGGTAAATGATTTTAATCCAAGTGCTTTAATGTAAGCATCTTTAACATCTTCTTCACTTTTGGCTTGTTGGAGTTTGCTATAAAGAGGACTTAACTTCATGGTTTTTTATCGCACCGTAAATTGTAGTGTGTTGAATTGGAAAGTTTTTCATTAAGACATCTCTACTGTAGCAATTAAGCTAAAGCTATTTAATTTGCACTGATTATAAATGAACTGACTGATTAGTTATGGTGATTTTTTATTTCAGGCATAAAAAAACCCGACCACACTCTGCAATCGGGTTTTAGATTTAAGAGCTTGGCACAGCTTAACTTTCATAGGACAAACTGAACTCTTGGGCGGTATCAGCCTGTTATCCTAATGCAGTCTTTTTATCCATTGAGCGATGCCCCTTCCATTCAGAATCACCTAGCCCCGCTTTCGTACCTAGCTGTAAACAAAATTAACCTCATATCCTCTCGAATTGCTTTCCATCAATGAATTTTTACGTTTTTTTTACACTCAATCCGTTAAAGTTAAGTGAAATTTCATTTTTGTGAAAAACCATATTGAATTCTCCATATTTTAAAAAAATTCTGTTTTTAAATTATCTCGGCGGCATTCTTGTACCTATTTTATGTACATTGACGAATTTAGCCTTACGCCCAATCACAGTACAATCCAGCGTATTGATGATTTATTTGCTGGGCGTATTTTTAGTCGCCAGTCGTTGGGGACATGGTGCATCCATTACTGCTTCACTATTTAGCGCGTTATTATTCGATTTCTATTTTACCCGCCCGTACTTTTCCTTTTGGATTGAAGATGTTGAGAATCTTATCGGTTTAACCGTGATGATAATTGTTGGTTACATCACCAGCAATTTATTAAACGAAGCGAAAAAAGCCAGTTTAGCCAAAGCCCAAGCCGATAACGAAGCCCTGAGAAACGCGCTATTAAGTGCCATTTCCCACGATTTGCGCACCCCACTCACGCGCATCATTGGCGCAATCACTACGCTAATTGAAAGCGACTCCAAGGTTTTTGATGACGAAAAACACGATTTTTGCCGCGTAATTTTTGACGAAGCGCAACATATGTCAGATTTAATGAACAAAGTTTTAGACATGGCAAAACTCAGCACCGGCAAAATTGTGATTCAGCGCGAATGGAACACCTTAGAAGAAATTTTAGGCAGTGCATTAACGCGCCTAGAAAAAAACTTAAGTACGCGGGTAGTGAATATTAACTTGCCAGAAAACTTGCCATTGCTGTGGATAGACTCGGTGCTGTTTGAGCAAGTGCTGGTTAATTTAATTGAAAACGCCCTCAAATACACCCCACTTTCTAGTCCGATTGATATTGTGGCGGAGCATTCCAACGAATTTTTAACCCTTTCACTGTCCGACTATGGCGCAGGCATTCCGCAAGATTTAACCGATAAAATTTTTGATAAGTTTTATCGGATTGAAAATGAAACTACGCAAAGTGGTGTTGGCTTAGGGTTAGCTCTGTGTCGCTCGATTATTGAAGCGCATGGCGGCACGATTACAGCCCAAAATATCACAGGCAAAGGAGCGGCGTTTTTAATTCGCCTGCCATTAACACAATCACCGACTATACCAATGGAATCCTAATGTTATCTAACAACACAAAAATTCTGTTGATTGAAGACGATTTGCAAACGCGGCGTTTTCTGAAAAGTAACTTGAATCATCGCGGCTGGAATGTAACCGAAACGGATTCAGGAAAAACTGGCTTAACGCTGCTGAAAAACGACGCGCCTGATTTGTTGATTTTGGACTTAGGACTGCCAGATATGAATGGCATTACCGTTATCAAACGTTTGCGGCAATTTTCCGATTTACCTGTGTTGGTTTTGTCGGCTCGCAGCTTAGAACAAAGCAAAATCATGGCGTTAGATGCAGGTGCAGATGATTATTTAACCAAGCCGTTTGGCATCGGTGAATTAAATTCGCGCTTGCAAGCTTTGTTGCGGCGTATTTCCAAAACCGCACCGCAAGAATTATTTGTCACCGGCGAATTAACCATTGATTTAGGTAAACGCAAAGTATTTGTTGCCGAGCAGGAAGTCAAAATCTCGCCAATTGAATATCGCATCTTAAGTATTTTAGTGAAAAATGCCGGGTTAGTGGTGACACAGCGGCAATTGCTAAAAGAAATTTGGGGGGCAGAACATTTAGACGACAACCATTATTTGCGTATTTATATGCGGCAATTGCGGCACAAAGTAGAAGCCAATCCCGCACGACCGCGTTATCTATTAACCGAAACAGGGGTTGGCTATCGCCTGTCTGAAAGCTAATTTATTTTTCATTTTTTAGGAGGCTATCATGTCTTCAAATCCAAGTAATAAACAACTCAATCACAAACAATTAGCCAGTTTAACCTTAGGGACAATCGGCGTGGTTTACGGCGATATTGGCACGAGTCCGTTATATACCGTTAAGGAAATTTTTCATGAACACCTAACCATGAATTCCACGCATATTTTGGGCGCGTTATCGTTGATGTTTTGGTCATTGATGTTAGTTGTAACGTTGAAATATACTATTTTTATTATGCGAGCTAATAATAAAGGCGAAGGCGGGATAATGGCTTTAACCGCATTGGTATTATCAACCGCAAAACAGAACTCAGCCAAACAGCATTTTGTAATGATTATGGGCTTATTAGGCGCGGCATTATTTTATGGCGACAGCATTATTACCCCAGCGATTTCGGTATTAGGCGCGGTGGAAGGCTTAAATGTGATTGCCAAACCATTAGAGCATTTTGTCGTACCAATTACACTGTTTGTCTTAACTTTTTTATTTTTAATTCAGAAAAAAGGCACCGCCAGTATCGGCAAATTATTTTCCCCCGTGATGTGTATTTGGTTTATCAGTTTAGCAATTATGGGGATTAATCAAATTATTAAACAGCCCCATATTTTATTAGCCATTAATCCATATTACGGTATTCATTTATTAGCCGAATTAGGCTGGCATGGCTTTTTAATTATGGGGTCAGTGGTGTTGGTTTTAACTGGTGCGGAAGCTCTTTATGCCGATATGGGACATTTTGGCTTAAAACCGATTCGTTATGCGTGGTTTAGCTTTGTGTTTCCCGCGCTGCTGTGCAATTACTTTGGACAAGGTGCGTTATTGTTGCAGCATCCTGAAGCGATTGAAAATCCGTTTTATTTGCTTGCGCCATCATGGGCATTATATCCGCTGTTGATTTTATCTACCTTAGCCACCGTGATTGCTTCACAAGCGGTGATTTCTGGTGCATTTTCCATGACCAAACAAGCCATTCGTTTGGGTTATTGTCCGCGCATGACAGTTTTGCACACCTCAGAAAGTGAAATTGGACAAATTTATGTGCCAATGATTAATTGGTTGTTGATGTTTGCGGTATTTGTTTTGGTGTTAAGTTTTGAATCCTCTTCAAGTTTAGCGTCAGCTTATGGCATTGCGGTCACAGGGACAATGCTGATTACCACCATCTTGTCGTTTATGGTGATTCGCACACTCTGGCAATGGAATAAAATCCCCAGCTATGGATTTTTAATCTTCTTTTTCAGCATTGATTTTATTTTTCTCGCCTCAAATAGCTTAAAAATTTTTTCTGGTGGCTGGCTGCCGTTAGCGATTGGCGGTTTGTTATTTTTATTAATGATGACATGGATTCAAGGACGTACTGTTTTAACCCACGCTTTAGAAGAAAAGAAAGTTTTATTTGAAGAATTGGAAGAAAAAATTAAAATTAACGAATTAGTCACCGTGAAAGGCACGGCGATTTATTTAACGAAAATATTGCATGGTGTACCGCAGGTTTTATTGCATAACTTGGAACACAATCACGTTGTACATGAAAAAATTATTGTGCTGACCGTGACAACAACGACTGAACCCTTTATTGATGATGCAGATAAGCAAATAAAAATTCGCGCTTTTGGTAGTGAGGGGCAGTTTTATCGCATAAAACTTTATTTTGGTTTTATGGAATCTCCCAATGTATACTCTGCTTTAAATTTAGCTATCAAAAAAGGGCTGGACATTGATTTGGATGGCGTGTCATTTTTTATTGGAAATGAAGATATTGTTTTTAAACCGCGTAGTCAATTCCCCGTTTGGAAGCGTGAGATTTTTTTGTTTTTATTCAACAATACAGGAAGTACCATTGATTTTTTCAGTCTTCCTGTTGAAAAAGTGATTTCTTTAGGCGTGAGAGTTCAGTTGTAAGGCTACATAAAATTTCAATTTTTAACTAAATGTTAAACATAAAAAACTGATTATACTTAGTGTCGTCAGTTTTTATTTATCGACCCTACATAATACACAATCCAATTATTTATTTTCAAACATAAAAAAACCGATTACATTGCTACAATCGGGTTTTAGATTTAAGAGCTTGGCACAGCTTAACTTTCAGCATGGCAAAATCAAGGCAAAAACTCCTAACAAAACGTTCAAATTTCCACCGCTGGAAAAATACATATTTTCATCAATCATTAAAACAGTTTGGCTTAATTTGAGAAACTTCCAATCAATACCATTCGTCACAACGCCATAAATAACTTCAATCTCATTTTGTTCCTGCTTATTAAACAATTGCGCCGCGACCATCTCCGCCCCAGCTTGCGCCAAACCTTCTTCAATACTACGGTTCTTTGCCTCAACGATGCACACAATCGGACTATCTAACGCTAATAAGCGGCTTTTTCCTGCCACAATGTAATCACAAATGCCCGATAATTGCTCATTAATAGTTAAGCTGCAACCAGAAAAAATGGTAATACTTTGCTGTGAATGCTCATAGACATCAAATAAAATCGGCGTGATTAAATTTTCAGAGCGAGATTTTTCTGAAAATGTTGAGGGTAACATCTTGGCAACTTCCAAACTGTGCAAGAGAAAAGCACTCGGAGGAACTTCTTGAATATGCGGAAATAAATCAGTGACTTGGTAAGTAATTGCCAATTTTTTAGTCAATTCTTTGAGCGTTTGATAATCCGAATACGACATAATTTTCTCCTTTTTTACAAGCATAAAAAAACCCATTTTATCATACGATAAAACGGGTTTTAGATTTAAGAGCTTGGCACAGCTTAACTTTCATATTGCAAACTGCTTTCACTTAAATCGGCACTAAGCCGTTTCACTTCTTAAGTTCTGGTATGGGACGGAAAAGTTCACTCTCGTTATGGTCATCAAGCAAACTGAACTCTTGGGCGGTATCAGCCTGTTATCCTTAGGCAGTCCTTTTATCCGTTGAGCGATGGCTTTTCGATACTACCCGAAAAAACTTGACAGCCCTTTTTACAGTCATATACTCAGGTATATTATTTTACTGAATGAGGTCAACACCATGTTACAAACCAAACCTGCAAAACTATTCAAAAACGGAAATTGTCAAGCCGTGCGTTTGCCAGTGGATTGTCGGTTTAACGTCAATGAAGTGTTTATCATCAAAAACGAACAAACTGGCGATGTGTTGCTTTCTACCAAGCCTAGCGTCAATGTTTGGGAAGAATATTTTAGCTTTACGAAAACACTGACGGATAATCACAGCTTTATGGAAAGCAGAGAATTAAATCAGCCCCCGACAGCAGCGGGTATTTTCGATGATGTGGCGGCATAACCACTATGTTTTATATACTAGATACCGATATAGCCAGCTATATCATCAAAGGACAATACCCACAGTTGCAGGCTAAACTGGAATCAGTGTTACCTTCACAAATTTGTATTTCTGCAATGACCAAAGCCGAGTTATTTTATGGACTAAAAAAGTTGCCAAAGAATCACCGTTTGCATATTTCAGTGAAGAAGTTTTTAGAAATTGTGCAAACGCTGGACTGGAACGCAGAAGCCGCTGTTTGGTACGCCGATATTCGCCATCAACTGATTAGCACTGGTCAGCCGATTGGCGAAATGGATATGATGATAGCTGCACACGCGCTGTCTGTGAGTGCGGTGTTGGTTTCAAATAATCAAAAACATCACAGTCGTATTGATGCGCCGTTAATGTTGGAAAACTGGCTTGATAACAAGTGAATTGAGTCCCAAGACTTTTCCATACAGAACCACCGGATCACCTAGACCCTCTTTCGTACCTGCTCGACCTGTCCGTCTCGCAGTCAAGCAAGATTTTCATGCGAATCAGAATATAACGCTGTAAGTTAATCTAAGCTATAATCAATTATACAGATCGATTTTTCATAACGTGAGGCTAGAATGCGTAATATTAATGCTTTACAAACTGAGTTTTTTTCCTCTATTGAGCAAGTGAACTCTATTGAGCAGTTGGAAAAAGTGAGGGTTTTTTATCTGGGCAAGAAAGGTGTTATCAAAGACCTTTTTGCTGAAATGAAACTTATACAAGACAGTGAGCGTGTTACCTATTCCCAGCAATTAAACGCTTTTAAACAATACATAGAAAGCACTCTGCAAGCTACTGAATGTGCATTAAAAAAGAAGGAAACGGATAGAAGAATCAAAGAAGAATGGGTTGATCTGTCTTTGCCTGGCACAACCAATCAACGTGGGGCCCTGCATCCATTAACGCAAATTGAAAGAAATTGCTTAGATGTACTTTATATGCTTGGTTTTAAATTTGTGGACGGACCAGAAGTAGAAACTCCTTTCCATAATTTTGATGCTTTAAATATTCCTGAGCATCATCCAGCACGAGACATGCAGGATACATTCTGGTTAGATAATCAACTGTTGTTACGCTCTCATACATCGACAGTTCAGATAAGAGTTCTTGAAAATGAGAAAGAACTTCCAATTAAAATTGCATCACCTGGCAGGGTATATAGAAATGAAGCTGTTGATGCTACACACCTTGCATGTTTTCATCAATTTGAAGGTCTGTGGGTAGATGAGGGGGTGAAGTTTTCTCACTTAAAGGGAATGCTAGAGTTTATTATCAAAAATATTTTTGGTAATGATTGGGATTATCGGTTTAAGCCTAAATTTTACCCTTACACCGAACCATCAATTGGCGTTGATATTCGTTCAAAAACAAAAGATGCTAAATGGATTACTGTGGTTGGGGCGGGAATGGTTCACCCCAACGTGTTTAAATTTACAGGGCATGATCCAGAAAAAATAAGTGGTTTTGCTTTTGGGCTAGGTGTCTCACGCATGGTTACTATGGCGCATAAAGTAGAAAATATGAAAAGTTTGTACGAGGGTGATCTACGTGTTCACCAAAATTTAGCCCGAAAAAAATACATATAGAAGGAAGCTAGTCAATGAAAATATGTGTCGATAGTTTGCGTAAATACATAGATATTCCAGCGGATGTTCGTGAGCTTCATGAACTCATGGAAGATATTGGGCTTGAAATTAAGCGAGTAGATAATTTAGAAAACAATACCGTATTTACACTAGAGCTTCTTGCAAATCGTGGCGATCATCATTGTTATGTCGGCGTGGCAAGAGAGATACACGCTAGAACAGGTGGAAATATTCGCATTCCTCAACCGCGATTCCAAGATAAAACAGAAAACTTAATTAATGCCGATGTTAAAACAGATAAGTGTCTTAATTATGTTTTGGCAGAATTCAAAAAAACAAAAGGGAACGAATTTAGTCTTGATGAAGACAAAAAAAGAATGATTGAAATATCGGGTACAAATTTAGTATCCGCTGTTGTAGATGTCACAAATTTTGTCAATATCGAAATGGGTCAACCGCTTCATGCTTTTGATGCCGATAAAATCAAAGGAAAAATTCAAGTAAGAGAGGCTGGTAGCAGTGAAAAAGCAAGGCTACTTTTCTCTGAAGATGTTTGCGAAGTTCCTGAAAGAACAATAGTCATTGCTGATGATGAAAAGATATTAGCTATCGCTGGTGTTATGGGGTGTGAGGAGTCAAAGCCAACAGAGGAAACAACCCGTATTTACCTTGAAAGTGCTACATTTGATCCTGTAAAAGTGCGAAAAGCAGCTCGCCATTTTGGAATTCAATCACAGTCTTCTACACGCTTTGAAAGAGGGGCAGACCCTGTGCTTGCGGTTACTGGAATAGAAAGAGCAGTTGAGTTATTTGAAGAGGCTGGCTGGAGCTTGGCGGCTCCGATTTCAATTGTGCAGAAATGGGATTTTGCAGAAATTTCACTTCAACTTAGCATCGACAGTATCAATGAATATTTTGAGTCAGCGTTTTCCGTAGATCAAATCATACAAATTCTGAAACGATATGGTTTTTCTGTATCACAAACATCTGCTAATAATTTTTCAGTCTTAGTTCCATCTCACAGAATATGGGACATTAAAGATTCAAAAGATATTTATGAAGAAATAGCACGAGGAATTGGCTATAACAATCTTCCGTCATCTGTCCCCTCAACGGCTGCCGGGATTCAACCGCAACAAAATCAGCTAAGAAAGGAACTCATCGAAAATACGCTGATCGGTGAGGGGTTTTATGAGGTTTTTACCGATGGTTTTTATAGTGATGCCCATCGTAGCAAAATGGAAATAAAAGAAGGACACCCTTTGTGGGAGCATGTTAGCATCGTTAATGCTGGGGATCGTTCTTATTCATTGTTAAAAAATAATAACCTTGCACAGGCTATGGAGTTAGTTCTTACCAATGTCCACGTCAAAAACACCAATATAAAAGCATTTGAATGGACAAGAACATTCCATCCTAATAAATCTGCTGAAAACGGTCTTTGTGATGAGAAAAAAGTTCTTTGGCTCATTGCTTACGGTGAAAACAAAACACCGAACTGGAGCGAAAAGAGCAGAAATGTTGATGTTCACTACATGAAAGGACTTATCGAAGAATTTTCCAATTTACTCAGTATTCAGCTTGAGATTCGGCAAACTGAAAATGATGACATTTTGCCAGTCGGTCATTGTCTGCATCCAACAAGAAGAGCTTCTGTTTTTTTACAAAATAAGCTGGTTGGTGTTTTTGGAGAAGCGCATCCTGACGTTATTTCTTCCTGGGGTATAAAATCCGGTCGCCCCTGTTTTCTTGAGTTATCGCAAGAAATTTTTGACTTCCCGCCATCAGAAAGGGTTTATGTTACACCCTCAAATCTTCATCCGGTTATTCGAGATGTTTGTTTGCTCTTGCCACAAGGCTTACATACCCTTGAGGTTGCTAATTATTTGAAAGAAAGTTCGGATTGGATTTCTGAGGTCAATGTTTCGGATTTATTCAATTCGCAGGCTACTGACAATAAAAACGCGGTCACTTTTTCGCTAAGTTATAGTTTAGAAGTTGCGCAAAAAAGTAACTTTACGGGTGA
>JAIFMS010000090.1 GCA_020048335.1 Methylococcaceae bacterium
AATTCAATTTGCGCCCCCTTTCCAAATGCAAGCTCCATCGCTTCATCTTTACTGTAAAAAATTTGGCCAAAACTCGCTTCTGTAAAAAACAGGCATAGCACAAGCCATAAAAAACGTGAGGTGAAAATGTTCATAAAAATTTTCCTAAGAGATGAGGGTTAAGAACCAATCGCTTGCAAGGTGAAAAATAGCGCGAGGATGAGTGAACCCAGCCCTAAGCCCGCGGCGAGCAAACGTGTGCCATGTAAATGAGTCCACATCAGTGTGCCAGTCAAACTTAATACGATGAGTCCACCTGCCAAGGTATCTGCCAATAAGACCCACGCAACCCCCATGCCCGAACCTTTGTGTAAGCGGGTGAGTAAAGAAAAGAAATTGCCGTCTTCTTGTTTAATACTGACAAAAGCATTGCCTTCCCAATAATCAGCTTGCACATTGTGCTGAGGATTGCGTAGAGTAATTTTCCACAACGCAGGTTGTTGAAAAGGTTGATTATTCCAGAGAACGGTTTTGGGGGCTTCACGTTGAACTTTTGCTTGCTGCTGCTGAAAATGCAGGGTTTCACTCAGCCAGTTTGCCATCGCTTGCGGGGTTGCAGGCTGAGGAGTTGGCAAAGGTAATTCAAACTGATTTTGCGTCGCACTGACCAGATGAATTTTCAGCACATTGTGGTGGTTCAGTAAAATGCCTGTAAAACCAAACAAAAACCCCAGTGCCGCGCCCCATAAACCAAACCACGCATGAGTCTTGCGCAACCATTTTAAAAACGTGCCGCGTGCTAAGGCTTTTGGCAATAATAAATAACCGCTGGGGGGTTTGTTGCGAACGGGCTGGGCTGTATTTTCTGTACTCATTGCGACTCTATATGAATTTTAAGAAGATTTTTACGCAGTCATCATAATTCCTGTCGCGTGTTATTTCAATATAACAGGTACATCACTATCAACTTAAAAAATAAAACCAACCCCTAAATTAAAGTCATCAGGCAGTGTGCCTTGTTTGGCTTTGAAATTACGATAATCGGCTTTAATCACCACGTTTGGAATCGGTTTATATTGCAAACCGAATTGATAAATACGCCGGTCTTTGCTCAAATCATCCAAATAACCTTGTGGAGCTTTGCCAATCGTATCCAGTTGTTCATAACGGAAAAATGGCGTAAGTGATTGAGTAGTATCAGCAAACAGCAACGGTAACACGTCATAGCCAAGTTCTGTGTACCAACCGTAATTATTTTTTCCCACGGTTTGTCGATTTGCTGCACTCAGTTGCGCAGCATCGGCAATATGTCCCCATGAGCCTAAGGCGCGGAACTCTAAACCACGGTATTTCCATTGTAAATGCCCTTCATAAAGCTGAGTAAAAGCGTCTATTTTTTGTCCACCTACATTCATATTCTGCCCTGATTTTCCTAAGTAAGCCGAGCCTCCCATCGTTAAACCAGGAATTTGGTCAGGCGTGTAATCGAGTCGCGCCACATAGCCAAAGTTTTCTGCTTTTGCTTTACTGCCACCTTGTCGCCCATTCCGAATACCATCTACGCCAAACCCTGCGGCATTTAGCCCATTGACCACATAGGCGGTATAAGTCAGATTAGAGGTCAGTTGTCCAAACAAACCTAGTCCTAATTCACTCCAAGTGCTAGGAATAATAAAGCGTTCAACTTCGGGACGATTATTCCCAAAATAAAATGGCGGCTCGTGAATTTGGTTGATAAAGCCCATCGGCATGAGTACCATCCCCGCACGGATATTTGCCAGTGGGTCAAGAAAAAAATCCAGTGCAGCAAACTCAACCGAAACCGCGCCATTTCCCGCCGTTGAGCCATGTTCAAATTCAATTTCACTGTTAAATAAAATACTGTCATTAAATTTATAGCCTGCATATAGCACCATTCTATAAAAATCTGCACTGTCGTTGTTTCTACCTTTATCACCCACAATACCACGATAATTTGCCTCGCCATAGCCGCCAATCGATAAGCCTTTACCTACGGCATAAACTTTAGAAGCGGCAGGCCCTAAACCATAAGCACTTTTGTATTTTGCCTCTTCAGGAATAGCTAAATTGGTGCGCAGCTTTTCCACTTCTTGGCTTAACACATCGGTTTTACGCGCTAAGTTTTTTACCTCTGTGACAGGTTCTGTTTTAGGCGTAGCACTTGAATTGGCGGTGAGCGCGTCAATTTGCTTTTGCTGTGCTTGGATAATTTTCCACATTTGCTCCATTGAAGCAGGTTTTTCCAATGCCTGCGCTGGAATACTTAAGACAAAGCAAACAGAGAGCAAGCTATTTTTAAGAATCGGTTTAAATTTTTTAGTCATGGCATTATCTTATATCAGTTAAAAGAAACAAAGCGATTATAGAATAAGTAATTACAGTATTGCAAACGATTCTTATTTGTATTAATAACCGATAAAGTTACTTGGTTTTTCGCAAAAACCTTGCTTAAATTGAAAAAATAATTCAAAGTGCTGAAAAATAACGCTAACGTGTTTTTATCATCACCTTGACGCTAATAAGGCAATTTATAAAAGCGAATACCATGAGTAAACCAATAAAATCTAGCTTTATTGCAGGTTATAAACATGATGAAAATCAATTAGATATACTTTGGCTGTGTACACATCCACAATCAAAGGATTTAATTTTTAGTAAAGATGAAAATGCAGCTTTTGTTTTTACAGAGCAAGCCCTAGCGATGAATGCAATGAGTAAAATTCTCATCGCTGAAAAGCATTTTTTATTTATTCCTGTAACAAAAGAACTTCCGCCTGATAATCATCTGAATGAAACTGAAAATCCAATCACCTTAGCGCAAATGGAAGTAAAAATTACGGAGCTGCTCAAGTTGTTTAACGAACGTAGCAACAGCCATTTGCAATTATTTTTGACCCTCAATGATGAGGATAATTCTATTCGCGGCTATGGTTTGGGTTTAAAAATAGATGAGGCGGTAACACACTTTGTCGCGCTCCTTGCCATCAAAGGATTACAGGTGAAACAAGTGGAAAAAACTATTTTTGTGGTACAGTTAGAAAAGCCTAAAAAAGAGACTGGTCATGGACAAAATTAACATTAGGGTATTGCGTCATGCTGCGTTTTACAGCCCGTTGTTGTATGCCATAAAGGCTGGCTTTTTCAAAGCCGAAGGATTAGAAATAGATTATCAAATTGCCAACCCCACAAAAACCATTGCAGCAAGTTTAGACGATGGCTCCGTGCAAGTTGCACAATGGGCTGTTGCTGCAAGTTTTCCTGAATTAGAACGCGGTGAAACGCCACAGATTGTGCATTTTGCGCAAATCAATCAGCGCGATGGATTTTTTATTGCCGCGAAAGAACAAACCACGCCCTTTACTTGGCAACACTTGCTCGGTAAAAAAATACTGGTTGATCATCTATTTCAACCGTTGGCGATGTTCAAATACGCCCTGCACAAAGCAGGCGTTGACGTTCAACAGCTAGAGATTATTGATGCAGGAGATGTTCTGGCAATGGAACAGGCGTTTCGTGCTGGAACAGCAGATTATATTCATCAACAAGGACCCGCGCCGCAGCAATTAGAATACGAAAACAAAGCCGTGATTGTCGCAGCGGTTGGTGACCTCATTGGCGAGGTGGCTTTTAGCAGTCTTTGCGCAACACGAACCTGGCTGCAAACCGAACAAGCGGCGGCATTTATGCAAGGGTATCAAAAAGCCTGTGCTGCGTTGGTTGTCAGTTCTGCAAAACACATTGCCGCGCTGGAAGGCGATTTTTTTCCGCAAATTGCCCCTTGTGTTTTAGAAAAAACCATTGCGGCCTATCAAGCACTTGGCTGTTGGTCGGCCAATCCACGCATCAGTGAACAGTCTTACAACACCTTATTGGATGTGTTTTTACATAATCGGATGATTACACAACGCCACCCGTATCACGCCGCCATTGTTGAGTTTGCTGCGTAATGCTTATCAACACAACGCTCACTTTTGGCTATGAAACAATACAAAACCACCCTATTTATTTTTCGCCGTGATTTGCGCTTACCCGACAATACGGGCTTAAATCAGGCGCGTCACTTATCCAAACAAGTGATTCCCTGTTTTATTTTCGACCCGCAACAAATTCAGCCGCATCCTTATCAAAGCAAACCCGCATTGCACTTTATGCTGCAATCTTTGGAAAATCTACAACAGCAATTAAACAATGCCAACGGACAGCTTGTTTTAGCACAGGGCGCACCTGAAACAGTAATTTCTCAATGGATTCAACAACATAAAATTGAAGCGGTGTTTGTGAATCGTGATTACACCCCATTTAGTCGGCAACGTGATGAAAAGATTGCCAAGCAGTGTCAGCAATTAGGGGTCGCTTTTTATTCTGTGGCCGATGCGTTATTAAATGAACCTGAACAGTGCTTAAAATTTGACCAAACACCTTATAAAGTATTCACCGCTTTTTACAATAACGCCAAACAACGCCCGATTGCCCTACCACAACCGCTTGCCGCAGGGCAGTTTTTAACAGTTGCTTCTACGGTAACATTAAGCCAGTTTAGGGGTGATTTTTCCTATTCTGCCGCACAACAAGGCGGACGACAGCACGCTTTGGAACAATTAACAAAATTAACACACTGTCAAGACTATGCAGAAAAGCGTGATTTTCCTGCGGACAACAGCACCAGCCATTTATCGGCGCATCTAAAATTTGGCAGTTGTTCGATTCGCGAAGCCTATTATCAAGTATTTGAAACCTTGGGCAGCGAACATCCATTAATTCGGCAATTTTACTGGCGCGATTTTTTAACCCATCTGGCTTACCATTTTCCCTTTGTTTTTGGACAAAGCTTTTTACCTGCCTTTGCGGATTTGCTTTGGGAAAATAATCCTTCCTTTTTTCAGCGGTGGACGACAGGCAATACAGGTTTTCCGATTGTGGACGCAGGGATGCGGGAATTAAACGCCACAGGCTTTATGCACAATCGGGTGCGGATGATTGTCGCCTCTTTTTTAGTGAAAGACTTACACATTGATTGGCGATGGGGCGAGCGATATTTTGCGCAAAAATTGGTGGATTACGACCCGTGTTTGAATAATGGCAATTGGCAATGGGCAGCTTCGACAGGCTGTGATGCGCAGCCCTATTTTAGAATTTTTAATCCGTGGCTACAGCAACAAAAATTTGACCCTGCGGGAGTTTATATTTATCGCTGGTTGCCTGAATTAAAAGGCATTAGTTTAAAAGCCGTGCATCAATGGGATAAAAAACACGTTCCTTGTGATTATCCTGCGCCACTGGTAAGTCACCCATTGCAAAGCCAACGGGCAAAAGCGTTTTTCAAACAGGCACAGCTCGCGTATCAATTCCGGCGTGAAACCTTAAACAATGAGGATTTTGAATTATGAAACAAGTGGCATCATTACAATACGGCGTGATTTTTAAAAAAGCCTTTTCCCAACCCGATATATGCAAGCCCTTTGTGAAAGACATTATTGGTATTGAGTTATAGCGTTTTTAATTCGCACATTTCGGTAAAGCGATTAGATAAAACGTGGGATGAAAAAATACTTTTTGTTTGATTTATCGAGGTAACAATTATGGCAAAAGATTATTCCAAAGGATACGATTTAGGGCATACGGACGGCGAAACAGGTGACAATCAATTAGCCTTACGCAGTTTTCAACGATTGGGCGAGCTCAGTTCATGGATGCCCGGCATTGATAATCGCGATGCGCAATTTCGCCAAGGCTACATGAATGGCTTGGAGGATAAAATCCGCATTCGCCAAACTGAAAATCCGCACACTGCAACCCCTTCTACCACTTTTTCCCCCACTGACAACGGAGCAACGGCTATGGCAAATTCTGGAAATTCCTATGCAAGCCAAATCGAAATGCTGATTAAGATTAAAGGAAAATTAATCGACATTCAGCGTGAGTTAGATAATCACTCCACGAATTATCGCAAAGCTCTGGATTATCAATTGAGCTTAGGCATGATGGAAGAAACACATAAGCGTTTTTCCAGCAATGAATTAGCAGAAACGCAACGCCTGATTAAAAACCTTATTGACCATCTCGGCGCGAATGATATTCCTAAAATTCAAGCTGAAATTGATGACCTTTCACGAAAACTATAACGCTTATGTTATTACAAATCGGCACGTTATCGACTATAAACCAGCCCGCTTGTTTACCTTACGATTGGGATAAGCCCGTTTTATGTTGGCATTCACCGCCGCAATTAGAACGCGCGGTGCGGCTGTGTGAATTAATCACCTTGCAACTTTTACACACCACACCAGCAAAAGCCGTATTGTACGAGGCAATTCCCAGTCCGTATTTTGCGGAATTGAAACGCTTATTTGCTCTTTCAGCGGGAAAATACGGCGAACAATTATTCAATATCCGCGCGTTAAAAGCGGCAGTAACTTATTGGGTCGAACAAGTGCATCGCCGTTATGCGTTGTTAGCACAAGCGGGCAGTGCCAATTTTATGCAGTATCGCCAGCAAACAGGACAAGCACACGCTTTTGAAACGGTGTATCTGGTATTAAATGGTTTAAATATCGACCCGTTAGATATTCAGGAAGAATTGCAGACGTTATGTTTGCGCGGTGTGCAAGTGGGCATTGTTCCCGTGTTGTTGCATGATGAAACTTCAATAAAAACAATCAGTTCTGAGAATCGTCGCCAAGTTGTGCAGGATTTTTGGCACGCGCTGAAAAGCGAAGCGTTTGGCATGGTGTTTCAGCAAACCGATTTTACGCCGCTGGGCATTAAAGCGGTGGAGTGGCAATTATTGCAACGTTTTGGGGTGCAATTGGAATCCGGTGAACGATGTGCAATATTGGCGAATGATTTAATCGCACAATTGAAACACGCTGAAAATACCAATCCACATTCTGATTTTTTGCATATTGAAATTGGTTTACATGGCGTTACGCCGGTGCATTTCAATATGGGCGAATTTTCAGATGTCTATCATGCACTGATTGGCGGTACAACGCGCTCAGGTAAAACGAATTTACTGAATAATTTAATTTTGTCAGCCTGCGAACACTATACGCCTGAACAATTGCAATTCACCTTATTGGATTTTAAAGACGGCGTGAGTTTTTGGGAATATGAAGGCTTGGCACACATTGCGAGTTTATATGCGCCATTAGAGCCTAATTTTGATTGGGCAATTGTTTGTATTGAGCAATTTACAGCGGAGATTAATCAACGTATCCAATTATTCCGTCATTTTCGCGGTGTTCAAACATTGGCAGACTATAATCGTTGCGCTGAAAAAAAATTGCCACGCCATATTTTATTGATTGATGAGGTGCAAAAGTTATTTACAGAAACTAGTTTTCAGCAAAAAAATCGCATAAAAGCGTTGTTATCAGAGGTTGCTAAAGAATGTGCGGCAATGGGTTTGCACATTATTTTGTCCACGCAATCCTATCAAAATCTTGACTTAGACTCTGATTTTAAAGAGCAATGTCATTTGCGCATTGGTTTTAAACAAGCCACCAGTATGGCGTGTCGTGCCTTAATGGGGCGTGATAATGAGGGAATGTTAAATTTACCTCGCTTTCACGCAATTTATAATGCCCATTTTGGTGAAGAAACATTTAATCGCACGGTGGCATTGCACCATTTAAAAGATTTTTCGCAACGTTTGGACGCATTAAAAGCCGCTTATCCCCGCGTCAATCATGTTACACCGCCGCCGTCAGTGCCGACAGCTAATGACCAACCCGCATCTTCACCGCCTGCTAACCAATCTTCAATGCCAGAATGGTTGAAATAAATTGAAAACTTAACCAGTGAGAATTTTGCATTATGAAACAAGTGGCCTCCTTACAATATGGTGTAATTTTTAAAAAAGCGTTTGGGCAAATTGATATATTTAAAGCCTTTGTTAAAGACGTAATTGGCATTGATTTAGAGATTGATAAAGTTGAAACGGAAAAAATCTTTACGCAAAAAATTGGCAATGTGAAAGTGGAATTTGATTGTTATGCGGAAGATAAAAAAAATCGCGTGATTGTAGAAATTCAACATAATAATGACCCTGACCATTATCATCGTTTTTTACATTATCATTGTGTGGCGTTATTGGAACAAGCAGAGAATTATAAAAATTACCGACCTAATTTAACTGTCTATACGATTGTAGTTTTAACATCGGGTGATAAACATAAAACCGATATTGCTACGATTGATTTTGACCCGCGTGATAAACACGGCAATAAATTAAATGAAATTCAGCATAAAGTGATTTATTTGGCGGTGAAATATGTGGATGAAAACACGCCGGAGTCTTATCAGGATTGGTTGCGGGTGATTAATGAAAGTTTAACCGAAACGATTAATGAATTAAATTATCCGCGCCCTGAATTACAAAAAACCATTGGTTTAATTGAAAAGAATTTAATTACGCCGGAAGAGCGTTATGCGATGATTGAGCAATATAATCTGGAATTAAGAGTGTTGAATATTGCTAAAAATTTACTCGCCATGGGGTTAGACAGCGAAGCGGTTTCAAAAGCAACCGGTTTAACATTGGCTGAAATTGAAAACTTAACCAGCGAGAATTTTGAATTATGAAACAAGTGGCATCATTACAATACGGCGTGATTTTTAAAAAAGCCTTTTCCCAACCCGATATATTTATGGCATTCGTTGAAGCCGTTTTAGGAATTCGGATGGAAATAGAAAAAGTTGAAACAGAAAAATCGTTTCGACCCAGTGTTGGCAATGTCGATTCACGCTTTGATTTATTTGCGCAAGATATTAAAAATCGCATTATTGTGGATATTCAACATGAAAAAAAAGACAGTCATTATGACCATTTTTTGCATTATCATTGCGCGGCTATTTTGGAACAAATGCAAAAAGGCGATATGAGTTATCGTCCTAAATTGCGTGTTTTTACCATTGTGTTATTAACATCGAATGATAAACATGAAAAAGATATTTTAACTATTGATTTTGACCCGAAAGATTTACAAGGCAAAGGCATTAATGAAATTCCACATAGAATCATTTATTTATGTCCAAAATTTGCTAATGAAAATACGCCGATTGCTTATCGGGAATGGATGTTAGCGATTGCGGATACCTTGGATGGAAAAGTCGAAGAAACGGATTATCAGGATAAAATGATTCACAAAATATTTTCAACGATTGAGGAAAGCAATTTAACACCGACTGACCAATATAATTTAATTGAAGAGCATGAGGATAATTTATTGCTGGAAGAGAAAATTAACAAAGCGACGTTAAAAACAAAGAAAACAATTTATGAAAATATGTTAGCTGAAAATATACCTTTGGAAATGATTTTAAAATTAACCAACTTAACACTAGCTGATATTGACAACTTAAATAGCACCAATTTTGAGGACGAATAACGAGTGGGCATTATCTAAATCCCCCCTAACCCTTTTAAAAAAGGGGGAACTCCTTTCTTTCGTAGATGAATTATTATGAAACACCGCATAGACCCTAAAGTAGATTGCGTTTTCAAAGCTCTATTAGGCACAGACGAAAATCGCAATTTATTGATACATTTTTTAAATGCCATTTTAGGCAATGATTTATTTGCGCCGATTACTTGGGTAGAAATTGAAAACCCGTATAACGAAAAAGAATTTATCAGCGATAAGCTCAGTATTGTGGATGTGAAAGCGAAAGACATGCAGCAACATCTGTATCAAATTGAAATTCAAATGGTGAATAAACCGTATTTACCGGAGCGCATTATTTACAATTGGGCGGATATTTATAGCCAGCAATTAAAAAGTGGTGATGATTACAGCGTCTTAAAACCAACTTATTCGATTTGGTTATTAGCAGAAAATTTATTGAAAAAAGATGAGGATTATTGGCACTGTTATAAATTGCGTGATGATAAAGGCGATGTTTTAACAGCCGGTGGTATTTGGCTATTGGAATTACAAAAGTTTCATGCGAATTTGATTAATAACGAACAGCAACGCTGGTTACAGTTTTTTAAAGACGGGGAAGAATTAGATGATGCTGATTTACCCGAATGGATGGCAACTAATGAAATGAGGCAGGCAATGAATACATTAACGGTTTTTTCAGAAAAAGAACGGGCGTATTTTCAATATCAAGCGCGGCAGGAATACTTGCGTGAGCAACGTACCACACAAAAAGTATTGCAGCAGGAGCAATTGGAAAAAGCACTTGCGGTTAAAGAAAAGGATGAGGCTTTGCAGGAAAAAGAAGCCGCTCTTGAAAGGGAAAAAATCGCTCAACAAGAAAAAGCAATGGCATTTGAACGGGAAAGAATAGCTTTAGCTGAAATTCAACAGTTAAAAGCACTTTTAGCTCAGAATGTAAATATTCATGTAGCAGAAAATAAACAAGGGGAATAAACCATGAATGAACCAGAACAGTATTTTTCAAATTTACAAAACCTTGCCACCGCGCAAGATAAGGCAAAATTTCGCGCGTTGGCTTTAACGTTTCACAACACCTTGCAACGTTTGCCGGCGTTAAAAAAAGAGCTGGATGCGATGCTGGAAAGCACGGAGGCGTTGGATTATGGCGCGTTATTAGCGTGGGTTGAGCCGCCGTTGGAAAAGGCGGCGAATTTGTTATTGGACATGGATATGTTGCCCAGCGATTTGCGCAATCATCAACAAATACAAGACTTTGCGCACGCGCTGGCGGCGACTTTAACCGTGCGTACGGTAGAACCTTTAAGTAAAAAGTTTCACAACCTTGTGTGCGAAATTCCGCAACGCATCGTGGAAGAAAAACTAAAACCTTTTCAGTTACTTATCGAATGGGCTGACAGAAACCATATCAGTTCTAAAACACTACCACGGGAAATAAATGCGCTTGAAAATTTACAAATACTCAATCTTATAGAATGTGGAATAATAAATCTTCCTGAATCAATTGGTCATTTAACGCAACTTAAAACCCTTCTGTTGCTACTTAATCAATTAACCAGCTTACCTGAATCGATTGGTAATTTAACTCAATTAGAAGATTTGAGAATTAAAAGCAATAAACTAACCCGTTTACCTGAGTCGATAAATAATTTAATGCAACTTATTGATTTAGATATTAGCAATAACAAACTAACCACTTTACCTGAATCAATTGGTTATTTAATTCAACTTAGAACACTGCAAATTAGTAATAATCAATTAACCAATTTACCTGAATCAATTGGTCATTTAACTCAACTTGAATATTTGGGAATTGCAGGCAATAAACTAACCACTTTACCTGAATCGATAGGGAATTTAACTCAGCTTTACTCGATGTACTTTGATAAGAATCGTTTAATTCAGTTACCTGAATGGATAGGTAATTTTACCCAGCTTAAAAATCTTGGCGTGAGCGATAATGGATTAACCAGTTTCCCTGAATGGATAGGTCATTTAACTCAACTTGAAGGTCTGTATATTAGTGGTAATAGATTAACTAGTTTACCTGAGTCAATTAGCCATTTGACTCAGCTTACATTTTTGAATATTGCGAATAATCAATTAACAATTTTGCCTGAATGGATAGCTAATTTAACTCAGCTTAGAGTACTTTATTTTATGGGTAATCCACTAACTAATCTGCCTAAACGTATCGGCAATTTAACTATGAAAAAAGATGGTATTTACGAGAGATAGCGAATACCCCAGCGAGTAGCCCAGATGGAATGAAATGGAATCTGGGATAAATGCAATAATATCAACACCTTTCCCGTGTTTCGCTGCGCTACACACGGGCTACAAAATGGGAGCGAGTAGCCCAGATGGAATGAAATGGAATCTGGGAAAAATGCAACAACGCCACCGATAAATTCTGGGTCTTAATCACATGACAAAAAAATACTTTAATCCCTATACCGATTTTGGTTTTAAAAAACTATTTGGTGAAGAAGGCAGTAAAGATTTATTAATGGATTTTTTAAATCAATTATTGCCTGATTATCATCAAATCGCCGAATTAACCTTTAAAAATACCGAAGTTTTATCCGATACAAAACGAGAACGTAAAGCTATCTTTGATATTTATTGCGAAAGCAAAAAAGGTGAAAAGTTTATTGTGGAAATGCAAAAAGCCAAAATGGAACTTTTTAAAGACAGGGCGTTATTTTATTCGATGTTTCCCATTCGTGAACAAGCACAAAAAGGCGAATGGGATTTTGAATTACTCCCTGTTTATTTTATTGCCATTTTAGATTTTGAATACGATGAAAAACAAAAATTGCGTAAATTTATGCGAGATGTGTATTTAAAAGACCAAGATGGTGAAATTTTTTACGAAAAACTGCATTTTAAATTTTTACAAATGCCGCTGTTTAATAAAAAAGAACATGAATTGGAAAATCGCTTTGAAAAATGGGTTTATTTTTTAAAAAACCTAGAAAGTTTTGAACATATTCCGGCGATTTTAAATGAGCCTATCTTTCAAAAGGGCTTTGAAATTGCAGAACTCTCGCATTTAAGTGCGACTCAATATGAACAATATCAAAAAAGCTTAATTCAATATTGGGATGTGAAAAATGTTACCGATACGGCTTTTAAAAATGGCATTGAAAAAGGAGAAAAAATAGGCATTGAAAAAGGAGAATTAGCAAAAGCTGTAAAAATTGCTAAAAACTTATTAGCAATGGGTTTAGAAATTAAAGCGATTGCAACTGCAACGGGATTAAATGAATCTGATATTGAAAATTTGTAATCCTACCTCACGGCTGGGCAAGGCGTGGAACGAAAAATAACTCGCATAGATTAATCAAGATAATCCCATTGATGCGTGTTAAATAGATAAATAGGACGACCAAATGGCGGAAACTCAACATAAAATAAACTTGCCTTGCTATCAGGAACTTGATAATAAAATTGGTTTTGATTAAGTGTGTATTTTGCTAACGGAACTTTTTTGATAAAAATAGGCACTAATTCCTCAAGCGATTGTGGGTATCGGCGCTGTTTTGCTTCAAATGTGTAAACAGCC
>JAIFMS010000193.1 GCA_020048335.1 Methylococcaceae bacterium
ATTGATATAGGGGGAAAAATAATCGCAAATGTTCATCTGGAGTTAGAAGAAGGAACGACTCTAAAAATTGCTGCAACTCAAGAACAATTAGCGCAAGGCGAACAGAATCGGTTATATCGACCTGCTTTACTTCACGTTATGGCGGAAGAAAATTTGCTCACCGGTCAATTACGCAACCATAGGTTACTTGATTTTGTAGATTATCAGCCTAGTTACAACGAAACGACTTTTAACCAAATGGTGGCACGCGGCACGCAAGCTTGGGCAGACGTTACGGATGCTACGGACTGGCTGCAAACTTTGCGAGGCTATCAAGCATGATAGGTTCCGTCTTGTTAGATACCAGCTTTCTTATTTCGCTGGTTGATAGTAACCGCGCCCATCATGCCATTGCAAAACAGTATTACAAATATCTACTTGAACAAAAAATCCCGCTTTATTTTTCTGCCATCGTCGCGTCGGAGTTTGCGATTAAACAACCGATTACCGATTTAGAACTTCACAATTTTATCCCCCTCCCTTTTAATATTCCCCACTCTATGAAAGCGGCAGCTCTATGGAATTTACTCGATGGACGCGACAGCGGTGACAATCGAGCTGTCATTAAAGATGACATGAAAATTATTGCTCAAGCTTTATCTGAAAAAATTCCTTTCATTTTGACAGATGATGCTAAAACTTTTTACAAATATTGTGAGCGATTGCGACTATCAAATGACTTAAACATCAAAGCGATAAAATTAGAAGATGGTTTTCAATCGGAGGCTATCCTTTCTAAACTTTCGTACTCTGAAAATCAGACAAATTTATTTTAACCAGAAGGTGAAAAAATGGCAGTAGGACACATCAATTTTCCAGAAATGCCGCCTATCGCGGGCATTCGCTTAGGCACAGCCAATGCAGGCATTAAACAAACCGTGCGGGCTGATATTTTAGTGGTCGAAATGGCAGAAAGCGCGAGCTGCGCGGCAGTGTTTACCCAAAATGCGTTTTGCGCCGCGCCCGTGTTGCTTGCCAGAGCGCATTTACCCCAAGCCCCGCGCTGGTTATTAATCAATTCAGGCAATGCCAATGCAGGAACAGGCAAGCAAGGATTAAACGATGCAGCAGCCTGTTGTGAATTAGTAGCCGCCTTAACCAACGGCACGGCAAACCAAGTGTTGCCGTTTTCAACTGGGGTGATTGGCGAACCGCTGGCTGTCGCTAAAATAGCAGCCGCTTTACCCAACGCAATAGCGGATTTGTCCGAACAGCACTGGCAAGCCGCAGCCCAAGCGATTATGACTACCGACACCTTTGCAAAAACGGTCACGCGCGAGCTTGATTTAGACGGTCACACGGTGCGCATCAATGGCATTTCCAAAGGTGCGGGGATGATTCAACCGAATATGGCGACCATGCTGGGATTTATTGCTACCGATGCAAAAATAGAACAACCGTTACTACAATCCCTTTTAAATCAATCGGTTGAGCAATCTTTTAATCGCATTACTGTGGATGGCGACACCTCCACGAATGATGCCTGCGTATTAATGGCAAGCGGTTGTTCTTCTGCCCCTGAAATTAGCGTAGAAAGTCCACATTACGCGCTTTTTGCCGCTGCTATTATGGCGGTGTGCAAAGAGTTAGCCGAGTTGATTATTCGTGACGGCGAGGGCGCAACCAAATTAATTCGCATTGTGGTGACAGAAGCGCGTGATGAGGCAGAAGCCGTGATGGTTGGAAAAACTATTGCCCATTCGCCGCTAGTGAAAACCGCTTTTTTTGCCAGCGACCCGAATTGGGGACGCATTTTGGCAGCAGTGGGACGGGCTGGGGTGGAAAATATGGTGTTAGAGAAAGTCGCGCTTTATTTAGGCGATGTGTGCATTGTTGAACAGGGTGGACGGGCGGCAAGTTACACAGAAGCCGCAGGGCAAGCGGTGATGAACAACGAAGAAATTACTGTTACAGTGAATTTAGGACGCGGCACGGCAACGCAAGAAGTGCTAACCTGCGATTTTTCCTATGATTATGTCAAAATTAATGCCGAATACCGCTCATAATTTTACCCCGTCAGAAACGCCTTTTTTACACGTTGCCGTTGGGGTGATTAAAAATACCCACGGTGACGTACTGATTTCCCAACGCGCCGCTCATGTTCATCAAGGCGGTTTGTGGGAATTTCCAGGCGGCAAAGTTGAAACAGGCGAATCGCCTTATCAAGCTTTGCAGCGTGAGTTACTGGAAGAATTAAATTTACAGGTTCTTTGCGCCCAACCGCTGATTCAAGTGCGTCATCATTATCCTGATATTTCGGTACTTCTCGATGTTTGGTTAGTGGAAAGTTTCACAGGAAACATTCACGGTTGTGAAGGACAAGCCATCCGCTGGGTTTGTGTGGATAACCTACAACACTATGCGTTTCCTGCGGCAAACTTGCCCATTATTCAAGCGGTGTCTGTACCACGTTGTTATGCGATTTTGCAAGAAACCGATTTGCTCACTTTACAAACCCAGTTACAACATTTATTAAGGCAAGGAATCGGTTTAATTCAAGCCCGTTTCAAAACCTTTTCTGCCAGTCAAGTGCTTGATTTTATGGAATTTGCATTACCGTTATGCAAAACTTATCACGCGACATTATTGCTTAATTCAACCACGCATACTCTGACAACGCCTTGTGATGGAGTGCATTTTACCAGTGCGGATTTAATGCGCTTACAGGAACGCCCGCCTTTTGCAGGTCGATTCGGTGCATCGTGTCATAATTTAGCCCAATTGCAACACGCGCAAAAAATCGGTTTAGATTTTGCGGTGCTTGCGCCTGTGTTAAAAACCCTGACCCATCCTGACGCACAGCTGTTGGGCTGGGAGAATTTTGCCCACTTAGTTGCACAAGTGAATTTGCCTGTTTACGCGCTGGGGGGGGTGAATTTAGCCGATAACGAAATGGCTTGGCATTGTGGTGGACAAGGGATTGCGGGAATTCGGGCGTTTTACTAAATAGGAAAAAATATGAAACAAGTCGCTTCTTTACGTTATGAGGTTATTTTTAAAAAAGCCTTTTCCAAACCAGATATTTTTACGGCTTTTGTTAACGCTGTTTTAGGCATCGAATTGGAAATTACCGCAGTGGAAACGGAAAAAACCTTTGAGCAAAAAATAGGACAGGTCAAATCCCGTTTTGATTTGTATGCGCACGATAGTAAAAATCGGGTGATTGTGGATATACAACACGTTCAACATGAAGATTATTATGACCGTTTTTTACATTACCATTGTATTGCCTTGTTGGAACAGGTCAAAAATGCAACCAATTATCAGCCACAAGCCAAAGTATTTACCATTGTCGTTTTAACTTCTGAAAATAAACAGCAAAAAGATGTCTTGACGATTGATTTTGACCCAAAAGATTTGCAAGGTAATGGGATTAATAAAATTGCGCATAAAGTGATTTATTTATGTCCGCATTTTGTGAATGAGAATACGCCGAAAGAATATCGGGAATGGTTAGAGGCCATTGAGGATACCTTGGATGGTAAAGTGGATGAAACGCATTATCAGAATGCGAGTATTCAGAAAATATTTAAATTGATTGAAGAGGATAGTATTACGCCAGAAGAACGTTATGATTTATTTGAGGAATCACATCGCCGTGAAGAGATCATTAGTGAACGTAAAATTATTGCAAAAAATATGTTGGAAAAAGGTTTTGATTTAAAAACGATTATGGAATTAACGGGTTTAGCATTGGCTGAAATTGAAAAGATTGGATAATAAGAAGAATTTATTTAGAACAAAGTTTAATCAGCGAGGCGAAGTTCTTTGCTGATTTTACAGTTTGGGACGAAACAAAGTAATGCACAGCGATTGCTACATTCATTAGCGCAAGCGCGGAAAGGTCAGTTTTCAGAAAAACAATTGATTAAAGAATAAACTTGTTATTTACCGATGACGCATAAATAAATGAAACTAAAAAAACTTGAAGTTGACGGGCGCATTCCTTTTGATGGTCGCATGGTTAAAGTTAATGTTGTAGATTATGACCCCGCAGATTATCTGACTACGCCAGAGGCAGTGCGTGAGTATTTACAAGCGGCGTTAGAAGAGGGGGATGTTAATTATTTCATTCAAGCTCTGTCTGATGCGGCGCGTAGTCAAGGCATGGCACGAAGCATTGAATTGTCTGGGTTAGCCAATAAGCAGATGCTTAAATCGCTTTGCACGGATAAACATCCGCCTTTTGAAACGGTTTATCAGGCGTTGAAGGTTTTGAATATGCGTTTGCATATAGCGTAGTTTATGAGGAGTTAAAAAATGAGCGTAACAAAAGAACAGCTTAAACAGGAAATTAACAGCTTAAATGAGCCAGAGTTTGAACAGATTTACCCTTTAATACAGCAAATTATTGAAAAATGTAAGCGGCAAAAACTATCAATTTGTTTGATGAATTAGCAGAAATTAAACTTGATGCGCCGAAAGATTTTGCTGCAACTTTTGACCAATATTTAAGCCGTGAAAAAAATTTTATTGTCAGGTAAAACACTATGATACTTTCTAAAAATATCCAACCTATCAGCTATTTACAAACCAATACGACTGAAATGATTGAAAGTTTGAATAACACGCATCAGCCAATGATTATTACTCAAAATGGCAAAGCGGCGATGGTGATTCAGTCGGTAACGGATTATGAGCAGACTTTAGCAAGTTTGGCTTTACTGAAATTATTGGCGCAAAGTCAGCAGGCGGTTAAAGAGGGTAAAGTTGTTAGCAGCACGGAAGCTTTTGCACAGTTGCGACAACGGCGGGGCTTGCAATGAGTTTTGAAGTTCTGCTTTCTGAACCCGCTTTAGCTGATTTGTTCAGTATCAATGATTATTTCTTGCTGAATGTTAGCGACAAGATTGCAGCAGAGATTATTGATAGTTTGGAAGAGGCGGTAAATAGTTTGACGGATTTTCCTGAACGCGGCAGTTTTCCGAAGGAGTTGCTGGCGTTGGGGATTAAGCAGTATCGGCAACTTATTGTTACACCTTATCGGATTATTTATGAGGTGTTAGCCGATAAGGTGATTGTTCATGCGGTGCTTGATGGGCGGCGAGATATGGAAACGTTGTTGATTAGGCGGTTGTTGTGAAACTGTTTTTTCAGGCGTTAAAGGTTTTGGATATGCGGTTGCATCTGGCGTGTGAGCTTTGACACAAACTAAAATCTAACGTATATTGCAATCGCGGGTGTTAGTCGCCCGTTTGTTTTTGCTCTTTAAAATTACTACGTTTGTATCCTAACGAGAAAGCGATGCCTTTCGGGGCGAACCTTCGGGTTCATGACCGGGCTGCGGGGACTTGCCTAAGCGCGTGTGAATTCATGTGTATATCTAGGCGACCGTTGTCAGGAGTAAAGGTTAAGAGTCGTCCACAATCAATCCTTATATTCTCGTATTCCTAATTGTTGGTCAGGAGTGGCTTTGCCACAAATAACATCAATCCAAGGAGAAAACATGCAATTCAAAAATAGTATCGTAGTAATTAAAATAAACAACAATTTGCAATCGCCCCACGCGACACAAATTGAAAAGACAAAACAAGTTGATTCGGATCAAGGCAGTAAATTGACACGTTTTAGAGGTTTTATTAAAGACCTTAGTGCAATTTCCACCTTGGTTGTTAGCTTAATTGCCATTTCTCATGAAATTTTTGAATTCGTGAGAAAATTTTTCTAACAACTGACTCTTAAACCCATTGCTTCCCTTATTTATGAAGCTAAAACCTTATTACCCCCATAATCCCATTGCCTCTATTGAGGCACTGGCGACCACTTTAGGTATTCATCCTAAACTTCTGCAAGACTTAGCAAATAAAGCTGATGATTCTTATACTGATTTCGTGCTTCCACCAAAAAATAACAAAAAAGGCAGAAATGTTTGCGAACCCAAGCACGAATTAAAAAAACTACAAAAACGTATTAATTCCAGAATCTTTGAATATGTTGAATATCCTGATTATTTGCAGGGCGGCATTAAAGATGAAGAAAAACCCCGTGATTATGTTGCCAATGCAACACGCCATGCTAATGCTAACCAAATCATCTGCATTGATATTAAGCAATTTTATCCCAACATAAAAGCTCAATACGTTGCTAAAGTTTTTCAGTATTTCTTCAATTTTCCGCCTGATGTTTCAGAATGGCTCACAAAGCTCGTTACTTATCACGGCAGAGTTCCCCAAGGTGGCTGTACTTCTTCTTATATTGCCAATCTCATTTTTTACGATACCGAATACCATTTAGTTTCTGAACTGAGAAAACATAATATTCAATATTCGCGGCTATTGGATGACATAACTTTGTCAACGCAAGATTCTTTTACCAAAGAACAAGAAACGTTTTGGATTAAAGAAATTGCAGCAATGTTCAAAAAGTACAAACTTAAAATTAATGGCAAAAAAACTAGAAATGAGCATCGGGCTAATCCTAATGTGAGTTTTGCCGTCACTGGACTTTGGATTGGACATAAAAAACCTAAAGCTCGCAAAGAAGAACGGCGGTTTATTCGACAGTTAGTTTTTAAATGTGAACAAGAATATAAACAAAGCCAATTTTCTGATGAGTACCATAAACGTTGGAATGAAGCATCAGGAAAAGTAGCTAAATTACAACGATTAGAGCATATCCAAGCTAAAAAATTTCGTGAAAGACTCAGTTTGATATTGCCAGAATATAATGAAAATATGCAAAAACAGCTTATCCTTGAAACAAAAAAGTTAATTAGTTTACCAGCTCCACAAAATCAAAGAGTTGGAAATATTAAGCGTGTGAATATGCTAATTAATAAATTGGGAATTTTAGCTAGAAATAATAAATCATTGGCTAAATCGCTTCGGTTGCAATTAAATACAGTTTATGCCAATAAACCTACCATGAAAGAAATTTGGGAGTAATCATGGAAGAACGTCATTTTGGAATAGTTAAAGTTTTCGATGTTTTTAAAGGCATTGGATTTATTCAAAGAAAAAAAGGTAAAGATGTTTTCTTTTTTTATCAAGAAATTGAACATGACGATAAGATTTTAGCCGAAGGTGACACTATAAGCTTTACTTTGAAAAAAATGCCAAAAGGATGGCGGGCTTTTAATATCAGAAAAGAAGCTTAATCTGTTCAAAACTTACCCGATGATTTCAAACAACAAATCAAAGACGCGATAAACCAAAATTACTAGGACTTATAAAATGCAAAAAGCCACTTTTAAAGACTGGACACTCACTACATTAGAAGATGCTTTAGGGATAAAGCAAATTTGGAAATCCGAATTATTGGAGCAATGGGAACACGCGGATATTGAAATCAATGAATTTGAAAAAACCACTTTGTTACATCTGCAAAAATCCCTTATTCGCGGCGGACGGGCTTGGAATGAAGTGGAATTAGAAAATAAATTCATCAGCCCCTTAATTATGACCGCAGGCATTGATGATGAACAAATCGGTTATTTTTTAGAGCGTCCTTTATCCGGTGTTGTCGGTGATTATGAATTATCAGGAACTGTGGACGGCATGATTGCGACAGGTTTTCGTGAGCCAAAAATGCCTTATTTCTGTTTTCACGAATATAAACGCAGCATTGAAAATCAAGGTACACCGGATGCGCAAGTATTAGCCGCTATGTTGGTCGCCAGAGAACAAAATCAAAATAAACACCCTATTTATGGCTTATTTGTAGTGGGATTGAATTGGAATTTCATTGTTTTAACAGGCAATGATTATTGTATTAGTAAAACTTATCAGGCAGATGATGAAGATATTTTTGCTATTTTTAAAATGATTAAACTGTTAAAACAAATTATTCACTCTAAATTAATTGCATAGTGTTTTTTCTATTCAAAACAACAAAATCAAAGCCGCGCTAAAATAGCCTTAACTGGAGAAAACATGAATACACAAGAATTAATCGCCGAAGCTATTTCTTTGCCCGTTGATGAAAGAGCCATCATGATTGACTGCTTATTAAAAAGCCTAAATCCGCCCGAAGTAGAAATAGACAAAAAATGGGCGGCAATTGCTAAACAACGATTAGCCGAATTACGCAACGGAAAAGTAAAAGCCATTTCAGGCGATGAAGTCTTTGAAAAAATCTGGAATAAGTTTGCATAAAATGCACTATTTATTTCATCCCGATGCAGAAATTGAGCTAATTCAGGCAATTGATTATTATGAACAATGCAGCAAAGGCTTAGGACAGGATTTTGTTTGTGAAGTTTATGCCACTATTGAAAGAATAATAAGTTATCCCCAAGCATGGTCTGTTATTGATGATGAAATTAGACGGGCATTAGTTAAACGTTTTCCTTATGGTGTTTTGTATGCTGAAAATGACGCTGAAATATTCATTGTTGCGGTCATGAATCTGCATAGACATCCTGATTATTGGAAATATAGATACCATTAATGGAAAACTTACCCTTGATGTAAAAAAACAAATCAAAGACACAATTAAGGAACAAAATGACCACCGCACTATTAGCCAAAGAATTTGTCCAAAAAACCCTTGATGAAATGCCAGATGATGTCAGCGTTGAAGAAATCATCAGAGAATTAACCTTCAAACGTATGATAGAACGCGGCTTGCAAGACTCATTAAATAATCGTGTCATTTCTCAACAACAATTAGAACAGCACATTGCCCAATGGTAACAATTTATTGGACAGACGAAGCGATTGAATGGCTGCAAAATATTCATGCTTATATCGCTAAAAATAACTCGAAAGCCGCACGAAATACGGTGGATAAAATTCTGGCAAAAGCCAAATTATTAGAGGACTTTCCTGAACTCGGCGGAATTTATCCGCTTGATTTTCCTTATTCCATTCGAGTTATTTATTACAGTCATTATCGAATTGCTTATAAAATCGTGAGCGAGAAGCGTGTAGATATTTTAGGTGTTTTTCATGGGGCTATGGAAATGAAAAACTACCTTAAATAATAGGATTTCAAACAACAAATCAAAGCCGCGATTAAATTGATAGGAATCAACATAAAATGAAAAAAGCCACTTTGAAAGACTGGGATTTAGACCAATTAGATAAAGCCTTTGGTTTAAAACAAATTTGGGAATGTGATTTATTGAAACAGTGGGAAAACAACGATATACCTATTACCGAATTTGAGAGAAATAGTTTATTGAATTTTCAAAAATCACTCATTCGCGGCGGACGCGCTTGGAATGAAGTTGAATTGGAAAATAAATTTATTAGTCCTGTTATTCTTACCGCCGGAATTGATGATGAAGAAATCGGCTATTTTTTAGAACGCCCCCTATCAGGGATTGTCGGCGATTATGAATTATCTGGCATTGTCGATGGCATGATTGCTACAGGCATTCGTAATCCGCAAATTCCTTATTTCTGTTTGCACGAATATAAACGCAGCATTGAAAATCAAGGCACACCGGATGCGCAAGTATTAGCCGCTATGTTGGTTGCAAGAGAACAAAACCAAAATAAACACCCGATTTACGGTTTGTTCGTCGTGGGAATCGTTTGGAATTTTATTGTATTAAAGGATAATCACTATTGCATTAGCCGAACTTATCATGCAGATAATGAAGAGATTTTTGCTATTTTCAAACTAATTAAAGCATTAAAACAAATTATCCATGACGAATTAATTACAGAATCCTAACAGGAAAAAAGATGTCATACAGTGATTTTGATTTAAAAAAAATAAAATCTACATTCAATATTGAAATAATGGAAAATGACGACTTATTTTCAAGTGTTCCTGAAATTGAAATCAGTGATTTATTAACACAACTGTTAAGACAAAATGTACCTTTAGCTTTAGCCATGGGAACAGAAAAAGCCTGTTCTGAACTCATTATTATCAATATCTTTTTGGAAATAAAAATACAATTAAGGGTAAGCTTTTTTTCAGGCATCGAATTTACGGTTGACAAAGAATTAGGTTTAAATGGATTTTGTGATTTCATCATCAGCCAATCATCTGAACAATTGTTTTTAGAATCACCCATTGTCGTTATCGTAGAAGCAAAAAAGAACGACATTAAAGAAGGCTTAGGGCAATGCGTTGCGCAAATGTTGGGAGCAACTTTATTTAATCAAAACCAAAATGAAAACAAAGAGTTTCCTGTTATTTACGGTTGTGTAACAACGGGAGAAATCTGGCAATTTTTAAAGTTAAAAGAGAAAACCTTTTATGTCGATAGCCAACATTATTATATTAATGAGCTGGCTAAATTGATTGGTATCTTACAAGCGATTCTTGATGAAGAATAAATCCTCACTTGTTAAGTTGAAAATGCTTTCTTTTAAGGCGTAGAATTACAAGGCTTTATTTGTATTTTAACGTTTTTTGCGACACCGCAATCGGTGACAGCATCCATTATGACACTTCAAATCAGACAAAGAGACACTATGCGCCGCCTCCCTCTTTATATTGTGATAGACACCTCAGGCTCAATGAATGGCGAACCCATTGCCTCGGTGAATGTTGGTTTACAAGCAATGGTACACGCCTTGCGCCAAGACCCGCACGCCTTAGATTCTGTGCATTTATCCTTGATTACCTTTGATAATGAAGTCAAAGAAATTTTCCCCCTCACCCCGCTAGACCAAGTACAAATTCCTGAAATGGTCTGTCCAAAATCAGGCGCGACCAATTTAGGCGCGGCGTTGGAAAAAGTCATTGCCTCGCTGGATAAAGAAGTGCAGCGTAGTAGTGCTGACCAAAAAGGCGATTGGCGACCCATGCTATTTATAATGACCGATGGCGCACCGTCTGATACGGCGTGTTTTAATGAAATGGTATTAAAAATTCGCCAGCGGCAATTTGGACGCATCATCGCCTGTGCCGCAGGGCCTAAAGCCAAAGAATCCTATTTAAAACAGCTTACCGATACGGTGGTCAGCTTAGACACCACCGACAGCGCGGCATTTGCCCGTTTCTTTCAATGGGTTTCTGCCAGTGTGGAACAAAGCAGTGGCGCAGCTGGGGCAGGTATGGATAAAACCACCCCTTTGCCGCCGCCACCCGATGAAATTCAAATTGTGATTTAGGAAAACTTATCATGCGTCGCTTACCCGTATTTTTAATTTTAGATGTTTCAGACTCCATGATAGGCGAGCCACATCGCTATTTAGAGGCAGGCGTGGAGGCTTTAACTAAAAAATTGCGCCAAGACCCGCAAGCTTTGGAAACCGTGCATTTGTCGATTATTGCCTTTGCGGGGCAAGTTAAAACCATTGTGCCGCTGATTGATTTACCCACGTTTTACGCGCCTAAATTGCCGATTGGGGCTGGGACATCACTGGGCGCGGCGTTAGAACATTTAATGGCGGAAATGGATAAAAATGTCATTCCAACCACCCCCACGGCGAAAGGTGATTGGAAACCTGTGATTTATTTTCTCACCGATGGCAAGCCAACCGATAAATATCAGGACGCGATAAAAAAATGGCAACAGCATTATGCTAAACGCTGTTTAATGATTGTGATTGGCTTAGGGCAATATGCTGATTTATCCGCGATGGCTGGCATTTCTGACGAAGCGTTTGTGTATAACGGTGAAAAAGAAGCCGACTTTGCCCGTTTTATTCAATGGATGACTTTATCGGTGAAATCACAAAGTGTCGCAGTGGATAAACAAAGCAGTGCGACAGGCTGTGTTTCATTGGAAAAAGCCGGCGGTTTTTTAGAAAAGTTTGATTTTAACAGCACTTATTCTGACCAAGATTGCGTGGTGTTTGTGGGTCGCTGTCAAAAATTTAAAAAACCGTATTTGATTAAATATGACCGAATGCCCACCTTTATGGAAATGGGTTTAGATTTGTCAAAAATGGACGCAGGGCAAAAACTTTATCATGTCACAGGCTGTTATCCAACCGATGAAAGCTATTTTGACTGGTCGGAGGATAAGGAAAATGTCAATCCTGTGATTAATGTGAAAAATTTAGTTGGCGGGGTGGGTTGTCCGTATTGTGGCAATGCTTATGCGTTAGGGATTTGTAAATGCGGGGCGGTGTTTTGTGTGGGGGACGATGAAAACGCGCAATGTCCGTGGTGTGAAGCACAATTGAAAATGCAATCGAGCAGTGCCGATAGTGAAGGGTTTGAAATAACCCGTTCTAAAGGATGAAAATCGTGTTTGAGTTATCGAACCTACGAATTTGTTTAGAGATGCTGGCGCGTTTTCAAATCCCAGCGGATTTAAACCAAATTAAGCAATTTTTGGCAGTTGAAGCGCAAACACAGTGGCTTGATGAAGAAATGGCGCAGTTAAAACAACGCTGGGATGTTTTTTTTACACCTGTTCTTTTAGCAACAGCGACGCTGGACAATACCTCAGCCACGGAACAGGAGCCAGCCCTTGTGTTACCTCAACCGATAACGCCCATTCGCTTTAAATTGCCTAATGCCACCGTGGGTAAAACCTATCAAGCCGCTTTAGAATGGCACGATGAACGGTCTATTCGGATTGTTTCGCTGACAGGACTTGAAAGCGTTGGCTTAATCTATCAACCTGAGCAAAATCTGTTAAGTGGTGAGCCTCAGCAGGCAGGTGATTATGTGTTACAAATTACTTATTGTTTGGAAAAAAATTTAAACCTGCTACAGGTCACGCCATTAAATTTTGTGATTAATAGCGACCCGAAAAGCTTGTGGCAAGCGATTCCCTCACAACCTGCGGACTTATTTTGGAAACCCGACTCCGCTTATCAAGGTGCAATAGGACATTATGGTTGGCAACTTGCCGCTGCCAGTAAACGGGGACGTTCTCATGCCCATGTTGGCAGTTGTCGGGATGATGATTTTGCTTTTTGTGTTGAGCCAGAAACGCTGTGGCACGTTGTGGCAGTCACTGATGGCGCAGGCAGTAGTCAGTATTCGCGCGAAGGGGCGCGGGTAATTGCACAACAAAGTGTCGCGCTATTGACCGCACAATTACAACACGCCGATGCACAAATTTCTGCTCTCGTTGTGGAATGGCAAACCACGCAACAAGCCAGTGAGGAAGCGATTTTAAAAACATTGCTGTGTGATTTATTAAGCCAAACCCTACAACACTGCGTCACAGAACTGGAAGCCTTAGCGCAACAGCAACACGGCAGTTATCGTGATTTTTATTCCACGCTACTGATTGCCGCCCATAAAGCGTTTCCCAACGGGGAGTTTATTGTTAGCTATTGGATTGGTGACGGCGGTTTAGGACTCTATCAAGCAGGACAAAAAATTGACTTATTAGGCACGGGGGATAGTGGCGAATATGCGGGGCAAACCCGTTTTTTAGATGCCAGCGCGGCTCAACCTGAAGAAGTTTTTAACCGTGTCTATTGTCGGACGGTGAAAAATTTTACCGCCTTAGTGTTAATGAGTGATGGAATTACCGACCCGCTGTTTGAAACCGATAATAAATTACAGACATTAGGTTGTTGGGATGATTTTTGGCAGCACATTCAACCGTTACTGGCTGAAAATCCTACTTTGACGGCACAACAATTAACCGACTGGCTAGACTTTTGGTCAGCAGGCAATCACGATGACCGGACGCTGGCGATGATTTATCGTTAAACTTTCTATTTTGAGGAACAAACAATGCCTTATTTGAAACTAAAGACCAATGTTAAGGTTGCTGCGGTACAAAAACCAACTTTGCTAAAACAGTTTTCCCAACTGATGGCACACCAAACAGGGAAACCCGAACGTTATGTTTTGGTGGAACTTGCCAGTGAACAAGCCATGCTGTTTGCAGGCACTGACCAGCCATTGGCGTATTTAGAATGCAAAAGCATTGGGTTGAGTGTGGCGCAGGTAGATGTGTTAGCCGCTGCCCTTTGTCAATTATTACACACGCAATTACAGATTGAACCTGAACGGGTTTATATTGAATTTAGCGACTGCCCCGCCGCGTATTGGGGTTGGAACGGTTCAACTTTTGGTTAATCTTTTATTTTACAAACAACATCATGGCAAAAATCTCCGAAACACTGCAACATCCTATTTTATTGGTACTAATTCCTGCGGCATTAGGGCTGGCAGGCACGCTTTACAGCACTGCTAATAAATCCACCCCAACGGATAAAAACGTATCAGAGGCAGAAAAAATTTTTTGGGCAAGTATTCAGCCACCGAACGAGTCTGAGGAAAAATATTGCGCTTATTTAGAGCAGTACCCCAAAGGTGAGTTTGTGAAATTGGCTTTGCCCAATTGCTCGGCGGCATTAGAAGCCAAACAAGCCGCAGAAGAACAAGCCACAGAACTTGCCCAACAAAAAGCAGAAGCGCAGGCTGCGGCTAAGGAAGCAGCAGAAGCCGCCGCTGAGGCTGCCAAAGAAGCCGCGCAGCAATAATCTTTCCTGTTATTTATCCAATCTAATAAGGGAAGCGTTTCCCCTTATTAGATTTTTGGATTGTCAATTTCACTCAAATAGCTCATTCTTAGATTCAGCTAATGCAAAAAGTTTGCTTTCCAATTCAGCTTCAGCGCAACGTCTAAGTCATTTTTAGATTTTATTTAAACGCAGAATTGCAGGTCGCTATTGCGCTGATAAAATTAAATAAATCAAAGCTCCACACAATAAATTTAACTTGTCAATGGTAAAGCTTTCGGTATTTTTATAAAAACAATCTTTTTCTAATTTACCAAATTGCCATAAATTACCATCAGTGACCACACCAAAAACAGGATTTTCTAAATTTTCATTTATTTTTTGTGAGGCAATTAACTCAGCTAAACATTGTCCCCATCCTTGTTCAAAATCATTCTTTTTCGCCTCGACCACAATCACAATGGGTTTTTCTAACACGGTTTTTCCCAATGCAGATTTTACTGAAAAAATATAATCTGGCGTTCCACACAATAAATCATCGTAAGCAATGCTTTTTTGTACCCAAAAAGACAGTGTTTTATAACAGTGTTTGTAAATTTCTCGCAAAATTGGAGAGATAATAACTTCGCAGCGAGAGGCTTCTGAGCTAAAAACATCCATATTTTCTCTATAAAATAAAAGGTCTGCGACAAAATTTTCAGGTAATGGCATTTCAGAGGCTTCAATAAAGTTTTCTTCTTTATATTTTATGGAATATTTTTTTTGTACTTCGCCAATTGTTTTAAAATCGCTAAACGACATCGTATTCTCCCGTTGGGTCAACTGCTTTTACGTTAAGCTTTTGAATTTTCTAATAATTTTATAATGCGGTTTAAATTATTTTACGAGTATAAGCGAATATTAGGAATAAAACGAAAGTCTTTTATATTGAGCGTATATAAAGGTAGATTGTGAATAATTGCCGTTGCTGCAATTCATTTACGCCACGCTTGTTCACGCAATTGTTGTTGCGTAATATCACGGTCTTTCCATAATCCTGCACTTGAAAAAAAATCTTCTTTTTCGGTGTGAGCAGAATATTGATTGACAAGTTTTTGAATAAGCAATTCAGGTGTCGTATGTTCGCGTTCAACTAACGCAAAAAATTTAGTTTCCAATTCATCGTGAAGTTGCAGTGTGAGCATGATAGTTTTCCAATGAGGTTAAGCTTTTGAATTTTCTAACAGTTTTATAATCCTGTTTAAATCACCAATTCTTTCATGCAGCAATTTAATTTCGCTGTCTTTTTGCAAAACCAACACGGTTTGTTTTTCAAAATCAATTTTGAATTGAAAATAATCGGCAGGGTATGAACTGATAATATAATTTTGATGTTGTCCTATACCTATATTATTTGAACCTAGCACATTAAATACATTTTTTTCATCTAGCCAAAATAATTGGGATAACGACATTTCAAATAATTGCGCAATTTGTTTTAAGCGGGATAAATTCACATCCGTTTCGCCACGTTCAATATCGCCATAACCATTCACAGACATATCGAGTTTTTCAGCCACCTCTTCTTGCGTTAAGCCTTTGGCTTGTCTAACGAAGCGTATTTTTTCATGCTCTAACATTAATATGGACTCCTACCGATAAAAAAACAACTGAGGCTTGATTGTAACGCATTCGATAACTACTTGATAATAGCTATCCTTAAATTTAATTATTTCTACAAGGTGGTTTATGAAAAAATCATTGGGTTATTTGACAATTGCGGTAAGTTTGTTTAGTGGTTCTTTGCTTGCCGAAGAAGTTCCTTCTGTAAAAGAGATAACGAGACAAATTATTGTTGCTACAACTAAATACGCGAATGCTGTTTCCTGTGGTGGAGTTCAGATTACACCCAAACAAATTGCCGCATTAGCCCCTTATAAGGATTTTTATGCGCGTGATGAAGCAGAATATGCGGTCTTATGGCACGGCGATATTGGATGCGCTGGAGGTACAGCCACAACTACTCCAGAAATTGCTATTGTTAAGGTTGGAACTGGAGATTCTTTTATGGTTGATGCCCAGCATTCATCGCCTGCTATCAAATTTGATATTCCTGTTCCTTATGTTGAGCGGCTTGTGGGAAATAACCGTGATTCTTTGATATTGGAAGGACTTGAATATGGATCTAACGATAGTCAATCTAGTCCTTCGATTCGGGTTCGTTTTGTTGTGATGCGTGATAATAAAGGAAATTGGAAGACCGTGAGTAAAGAAGTCAGAGGGTATCAGAGAGACTAATAATGATAAAACAAACTTATGCAAATTCTGCCAATAAAGCCAAAAAAGGTTTATTTTTTATTGTGCTAGCTTTTTTTCTTGTCAGTTGCGGAGGTGGACACCAATATGCTTGGAGAAAAGCAGGCGTACCAGCCAGTGTTGCAGCTGACGTTGCGTCAGAGTGTAGGTATCAAATAGGTGTGAATAAAATCTCTAATAGTGAACGGAAGCAATTGTTCGTAGATTGTATGCAAGGGAAGGGATTTCGATGGCGTTAACGGCAATCGGTAGAGAGCAAGTAGCCCGCATGAAGCTTTGCGTAATGTGGGAAAAACGCGACAATACCTCGCCACCTTTCCCGTGTTCCGTTACACTTCACACGGGCTACTGATTTAAAGCCTAACAAACAGGCGCGGTTGTTGGGCTTTTTTGTTTTATGGAATGAAAAATAATTCCTAACCCTGCCTACTAAAACACGATAAAATATAGACCTTAGGTATCTATCTTTTAGGAGAAAATAGCATGGCAACCGCAAAACTTTTTCAAAATGGGCGTTCACAAGCGGTGCGTTTACCGAAAGAATTTCGATTTTCTGGCAAAGAAGTCAAAATTTCCAAGCAAGGCGATAAAATTATTTTGGAGGCGATTGAAAACTCATGGGAGCAATGGTTTTCAAGTTTTGGTCAATTTTCGGAGGATTTTATGGCAAACGGAAGAGAGCAACCAGAACAGCCACAAGAACGCGATTGGGGTGCGATTATATGATTCGCTATTTATTGGATACGGATATTTGTATCTATCTGATAAAAAAACATCCGCCCGAAGTGTTAGCCCGTTTTCAACAAACTCAACTCAAACAGTTGCATATTTCAACAATTACGGTGTTTGAGTTATATTTTGGCATTGAAAAAAATAATTCTCAGCAACGCAATTTAGTTGCATTGGAGAATTTTATCGCTCCTTTGATGTTGGTTGATTTTAGTGTGGAATCTGCAAAAAAAGCGGCAAAAATTCGTAGCATTTTACAGAAACAAGGAACACCCATTGGCGCGTATGATTTACAAATTGCGGCGATTGCCGTTGCAGAAAATATGACTTTATTGACCAATAATGTTCGTGAATTTGAACGTGTGAAAGGATTAAAATTGGAAAATTGGGTTAATTAAAAGCAAGTAGCCCGCATGAAGCTTTGCGTAATGCGGGAAAAACGCAACAATACCTCACCACCTTTCCCGTGTTCCGCTACACTTCACACGGGCTACTGATTTAAAGCCCAACAAATCCGCGTGTTTGTTGGGCTTTTTTGTTTTCAAATCACACGCAACAAGCGTCTCATCAAAAGCGATTTCAAATCCCGCCGCGCATCAACAATAATATGAATATAAACGGTCTCTGTACGGACTTCATAAATAATTCGATTCATGCCTGCAATCACTTGCCGATATTGCGTTAAATCTAAACTCTCAAACTCATCAGGAATTGCCCCTGCTAAAGGAAACATCTGTAAATGACGAATCACCGTTTTTATTTGGCTATAACTACTTTCCCACGTTGCCACTGAAAAATTTTTAATTAAATAAGCCCTCAATTCTTTTAAATCATATTCAGCCGACTCCAGAATAACGACTTTCATGCTTATACCGTTTCAGTATTGTCCAATTCAGCAAATACCGCTTCGGCATTACGAAATTTCCCTTGCTCAATATCACGATTTCCTAACGCTAAAAGTTTCAATAAAGCCAAACTTTCTTCCCAGTTTTCATAGCTTTTGACATCTAAAATAACCAGCTTGGCTTCACCATTTTGCGTAATCAGTAATGGCTCGCGCGTGGCGGAAATTGTTTTAACAATTTCCGCGGTATGACTTTTAAGATAGCTAATCGGTTTTATTTGAGTGGAGAGTTTCATCGCAAAAATCCAAAATCAGGCAAAGACTGATTTTAGACTTTATTCAGTCTTAAGTAAAGGTCGTCTACCCAGAGAGGACGTGCAAGCTGTTGTTCACACAAAAAATACAATAAATACAAAATGTTACGGTAATCAAAAAAGCGTGTCTACCCTACGCATCAAGCCCAACAAACAGGCACGTTTGTTGGGCTTTTTTGTTTCTACAATTCATCACCCAAAATAGGCTGACGTTTAGGGACTTTTGCCAAAATCGCTTTAAACGCTTCTTTGTCAGCGCGATTAGCCCGTTGTTGTAAATAATCTTCGGTCGCAATCGCAGACACCTTTTCAGCCACTGCACTGGCAATAAACTGATTAATGGAAACCCCTTCTTGTTGGGCAATTTGCTTAATATGTCTATGAATGGAATCGGGCAATCGTAAACTTAATGCACTCATTTTAAACGCTCCAAAAACTGTTTGGGGGTAATAGCTTCCACGCCGAATTTATTAACACCTGCAAAATCTTTCAGATTATGTGTGACGATGATTTGATTATTCGCAGCCACCGCTAATTCCAAAACCATATCATCTTTCGGGTCTGGCAAATAAGGTCGCCATAAAAAATACACTTTTTGAAAGTGGGCAAGACGACAAAGATTATCCAAAATAATTTCAATTTCCGTAGGTTCTAAATTCAGCAAAACCTGATTGCGCTTTAAAACATCTTCATATTCAAACAATAATGGCGTTGATAAAGTGATTTCAAAATCGCTGGAAACGAGTAAGCCCAATAATTTATACGATGCACCGCTTGCTGAATACAAACCTGCAAACAACACATTGGTATCAATAATAATTTCATTCATACCGTATATAGTATCAAAAGCTACTTAAAAACCCAACAAACAGGCGCGTTTGTTGGGCTTTTTTTGCTTTCACAACGCATCACCCAAAATAGCAAGGCGTTTAGAGTCCTTTCTCAAAGCCGTTTTAAATAGCTCTTTATCAGCACGTTGTTGTAAATAATCGTCGGTAGCCATAAACTGGCTGATAGAAACGCCTTTATTTTTATCCTTCACACCTCAAACCACTATGTCACAGCAACCCAATACCATTTATCTGAAAGATTACACTGTCCCTGCGTATTTAATTACGCAAGTGGAATTAAAATTTAGTCTTGCCAGTGAACAGACTCATGTTCACTCACGCTTGACGGTGCAACGCAATCCTACCAGTGATGCGGTGGAAACATCGCTAACCCTGTTAGGCGAGCAGATTCAATTGCTGAGTGTGGCATTGAATGATGAACTCTTGCCCGAAACAGCGTATCAATGCAACGAGACGTGCTTGGTGATTGCAGACGTGCCGCAGCAAGCCCCTTTTGTTATCACCATTGAAAATACCTTAAGCCCCAAAGCTAACACCGCGTTAGAAGGGCTGTATTTATCCAATACCATGCTGTGTACCCAATGTGAAGCGCAGGGCTTTCGTCGCATCACTTACTTTTTAGACCGCCCTGATGTGATGAGTCAATTTACCACCACCTTGGTGGCGGATAAAACTTTGTATCCTGTGCTATTGTCCAACGGCAATAAAATCGCCACTGGGGAATTGGACAATAATCAACATTGGGTAACGTGGGAAGACCCGTTTCACAAACCGTGCTATTTATTCGCCTTAGTCGCAGGACAATTGGAAGTCATTAAAGACCGTTTTACCACCGCAAGTGGGCGCGAGATTGCATTAGAAATTTTTGTCGAAGCCCACGACAAAGATAAATGTGACCATGCGATGCAATCGTTAAAACACGCAATGGCGTGGGATGAACAAGTGTATGGGCGCGAGTATGATTTAGATTTGTATATGATTGTCGCGGTCGGGCATTTTAATATGGGGGCGATGGAAAACAAGGGCTTGAATATTTTTAATACCAAGTTTGTGTTAGCCCGTCCTGATACTGCCACCGATAGCGATTATGAAGACATTGAAGGGGTAATTGCGCACGAGTATTTTCACAATTGGACAGGCAATCGCATCACCTGTCGGGATTGGTTTCAATTGAGTTTGAAAGAGGGCTTTACCGTATTTCGTGACCAAGAATTTACTGCCGACCGCACTTCACGCGGAGTCAAACGCATTGAAGATGTGATTTTATTGCGCAGCCGGCAATTTGCCGAAGATGCAGGTCCCTTATCTCATCCGATTCGCCCTGAGTCGTATATTGAAATCAATAATTTTTATACCTTAACTGTGTACGAAAAAGGTGCGGAAGTGGTGCGGATGATTCGCACTTTAGTTGGGGAAGCAGGTTTTCGGGAAGGCAGTGATTTGTATTTCACTCGCCATGATGGACAAGCCGTAACGTGTGAAGATTTTGTGCAAGCGATGGAAGATGCCAATGGCGTGGATTTAAGCCAATTTAAGCAGTGGTATTGCCAAGCGGGTACGCCGCTGATTAAAGTACAGCAAGAGTATGATGCTACGACAAAAACCCTGCGTTTGCACATCAGCCAATCCAATGGTACAAGCACTGAACAAGCCAATCCGCCGTTGTTGATTCCGATTAAACTCGGCTTGTTACAATCGACTGGACAACCTGCCACGTTGTATTTAAACGGTGCTGAAACTGGCAGCCTAGAAACGGTGTTGCCACTGAGTGAAAAGGAACAAACCTTTGTATTCAATCACTTACTAGAGCCGCCGATTGTGTCCTTGCTACGCGGTTTTTCAGCCCCTGTGAAAGTAGAAATGGAACAGCGGGTTGAAGAACTCGCCTTTTTATTGCAACATGACAGCGATTTGTTTAATCGCTGGGAAGCAGGGCAAAAATTAGCGGCGCAATTGATTTTATCCCTCGCCACCGACAGCCAAAATGCCCAGCCGTTACAGTTAAATCCGATTTTAATCAGCGCGTTTCAAGCCATTCTTGCCCAATCGTGGGAGGATTTATCCTATCTTTCTTTGTTATTGACCTTGCCATCGGAAACCTATTTAGCTGAATTTATGGCAGTTGTTGATGTGATGGCTTTGCATAAGGCGCGTGAATTTGTAAGAAAAACCTTAGCACAACAGTGTCAAACAGAATTTTTCCAACTTTATCAAACCCATCATAAAGAAGAATCTGGTTTGTTTGATGCAGGAGCGATTGGGCGGCGGCGCGTGAAAAATGTGTGTTTGAATTATTTAACTGCGTTACAAACAACGCAAACGCAAGCAATAAATTTGGCACAATTTAAAACGGCTAAAAATATGACTGACCAAATCGCCGCCTTAACTGCCATTGTCAATAGTTGTCATCATGAAAAACAAGCGTGCTTGATAGCTTTTTATCAGCAATGGCAAGCTGAAGCGTTGGTGATTGATAAATGGTTTACTTTACAAGCCAGTTCAGTGATGCCCGAAACTTTTCATCAGGTGTTGCGTTTAATGGAACATCCTGCGTTTGACATGAAAAATCCGAATCGGGTGCGCTCGTTAATTGGAGCATTTACACAGGCAAATCCTGTGCATTATCACGCGAGCAACGGTGAGGGGTATCAATTTTTAGCCGACCAAGTGCTGGTTTTAAATCAATTAAATCCACAAATTGCCTCACGCATGATTATCCCGTTGACAGGCTGGCACCGATTTGATGCGCCACGGCAAGCGTTAATGAAAGCGCAATTGGAACGCATTATGCAAACGGCTGATATTTCACCTGATGTGTATGAAATTGCTAGTAAAAGTTTGCATAAAGCAATCAAGTAATCCCCTGGTCTTTTTTTAAATTCACCCCACCCCTCCTTTATGAAAGGAGGGACTTTTTACAGGCTCTGCCATTAAGTTAAGAAAACCGCTAGGCAGGAGTAAAACAGCTTTAGCTGTTTTCTAGTGATTACTCGCCAATAGCTAAAGCTATTGGACTCCTGATAATTGCTTAACTTAATGGCAGTGGCTTTTTACAGGGCAAGCACCGATAAATTCAGTGTGGCAAAGTAATATTATATTTAAACTTTTTATATGCGCTTGCCCTAGCGAAATTATTTTTTTGCCCTAACATGACTTATTTCATAGCATAATGGCATTCATTGTAAAATGCTTTTTTTTGAAAATTTAACATGACAACACTTCCTGCGACACACCGTTTAGCACTCACGTCGGGCGAACCTGCGGGTATTGGTCCTGATTTATGCGTACAACTGGCACAAAATCCTTATCCTTGTGAAATTGTGGTGCTGGCTGATCCAGAAATTTTGCAGACCCGTGCTGCACAGCTCAAGCTTCCTTTACAGATTAAAAAGTTTGACCCACTCGAACCAGCAACGCCACAGCAAGCCGGTTGTTTAACGGTTTTTGCCACTCAAGTACAGGAAGCGGTGGTGTGTGGGCAATTAAATAAAGCCAATAGCCCCTATGTTTTAGAAACCTTACGCTTGGCAACCCAAGGCTGTTTAGATGGTTTATTTAGCGCGATGGTCACAGCCCCTGTGCATAAAGGAATTATTAATGAGGCCGATTTTGAATTTAGTGGGCATACAGAATACATTGCTGACATGACAGGGGGGCATCCTGTGATGATGTTGGCAACCAAGGGTTTACGGGTTGCGTTGGCAACGACACATTTACCTTTGTCCCAGGTTGCAAACGAAATTACCCATGACCGCTTAACTATCGTGCTTGAAGTTTTGGCGCGAGATTTACGGCAACGTTTTTTTATTCCAGAACCCTGTATCGTGGTCTGTGGACTCAATCCACACGCAGGGGAAGATGGGTATTTAGGCAGTGAAGAAATTGATATTATCATCCCCGTGCTGAATAAATTGCGCAAACAGGGCTTGCATTTAATCGGCCCGTTGCCGGCGGATACCGCCTTTACTCGCAAACAATTAGCCAAAGCGGATGTGGTGTTAGCAATGTATCACGACCAAGGCTTGCCCGTGCTGAAATACCAAGGGTTTGGGCAAGCGGTGAATATCACCTTAGGATTACCCATTATTCGCACCTCGGTTGACCACGGCACGGCACTCGATTTAGCAGGCACTGGCACGGCAGAATACCGCAGTTTAGAACTGGCTATCCAGATGGCATTAAGTATGAGTGCTTATAATCCGATGGCTTTTTAATCTCTCTTACCCACACCACAGCATTTTAATGACACATCAAGCTCGCAAACGTTTTGGTCAAAACTTTTTACACGACTACAGTATTATTGCCAATATTATCAATCATCTACAAGCTGAAAAACAGCAGCATTGGGTTGAAATAGGCCCTGGACAAGGGGCTTTAACTGAGCCTTTATTAGCCGCGCAAGTCTGTTTAGATGTCGTGGAATTAGACCGCGATTTAGTTGCGTTGTTGCAACGCAAATTTGCCCAAGCCGCCGATTTAACCATTCACAGTGCGGATGCCCTGAACTTTGATTTTGCAGGTTTACAAAAAAATAATGAAAAACTGCACATTATCGGCAATCTGCCCTATAACATTTCAACGCCGCTGCTGTTTCATTTATTAAGTTTTAGCAATTTGATTGCTGATATGCACTTTATGTTGCAAAAAGAAGTGGTGGAAAGAATCTGCGCCGCCCCGGGTAGTAAAAAATACGGCAAATTAAGCGTGATGATGCAATATTTTTGTGAAACCGAAGCTTTGTTTGAAGTGCCGCCTGAAAGTTTTGACCCCATTCCGCAAGTTAAATCGGCGATTATTCGTCTGATACCCCACACAACGCCACCTGTTATGGTCAAAAATGTGAGTGTATTAAAAAATATTACCAGTGCGGCTTTTTCACAACGGCGCAAAACTTTGCGTAATTCCATGAAAAATTTATTCACCGAAGCACAATTAATCGCCCTAGAGGTTGAACCCACTGCCCGCGCGGAGACATTGACCTTGGCACAATTTGCGCAATTGAGTAATGCGTGGACAGAAATAGCCGATTATCCCTGCGACAATTTGCCTCAGTGACAATTTGCCACATTTTCAAACGCATTATAACAGGCTAAACTAGCTGCAACTTTTAACACTTCGCAAACCTCCTAAATAGCAAAGCGTTTTTTGTCACTATCTTCCTAAAATATCCCCTTTATGCGGCCTAATCAGCCGCATTTTTTTTGCCTATTTTTCAATGTTGCCTTCTGCAAAGATGCTTTTAAATTTTATCCAAAAAGTCGTTGTCATTATTTTACTGGTAGGGAGCTTTACCCCCCCTGTTTTTGCACATAACGGCTCACACGAAAGCAAAAATTGTTTTATCAACATTGGTAACAATCAATTGCGCTTAAGTGGCTTTCAATTTCAAGGGATTCATCCTAATGCGGTCTATTGTCGGGTGTTTCCTTTTTTAGATACCTTGTTAATTAAACTAGAAGCCCTGAATCCACAGGCAAGTACCCAACAAGTGACGTTGCAGTTAGTTAAAATAGACGATTGGCTCGCTGAAATCAGCGCGAGTAAAGCGAGTGGCATTGTGGTGCAAACCACGCCACAGCGGTCTTTTAAAGAAGTGATTTTATTACAAACCAAACTCACCGAGCGGGGACTTTACGCGCTGGATATACGCTTGCAGGCTGAAAAACAGCCGCCGCTGAAACAGCGTTTTTATTTTCTAGCAGGGATTCCTATCACGCAGATATTGGTGTTATTTTCCTTTGCACTTTTATTGTTGCTGGCGGTGTTATTATTTATGCAGCGAACTACCCTTTTTTTATCTAAGAACGGCTGTGTTAAAAAATAGTTTTTGTGACAAAAAGAGATAGTTTACGGACTTGGGTTTGCAATAAATTGACAAATATTCAGATTTTTAAATCACCTATCACATTGGATTTGTTACTTATAAAAATGGATTTTGCTATTAACCCATGACTGATTTATCCTGTTGTTATGAAACAAACTGAGACAAAAGAAAAACCACTCTGCACACTTTGCAAGCAACCTGTTGAAATTGCAGGATTTTCTCTGCTTGTCGAAGATAATTTAAAACACTTTTGCTGTGAAGGTTGTTTAAGCATTTACCAATTGCTGCACAAATTCACCGCGCCTAATTCCCATAACTCTAACTAAAATTTTTTAAGGACTCTCTATGAAAGCCTGTGACTCTTGTTCCCAGCGTGTACAAATCGGTGCTAATCACCAGAAGGTGAATGTGCTACAACGCGGTATTGGACTTATCTTGGTTTATTTACCGATTTTGACTTTACCGTTTGTTATCACCAGTGCGTATTTAACCTATTTTCATTTACGCATGGTGGGCGGTAAAAATGTCAAAACTTGGGGCGATTTTATGCCAAAACGAGAAACCCATCGTTATGATTTAAAAAATCAAATCACAATGGATGGCTCGTTTAAACTCAGTTTAGCCCAGTCAAAACTGTATTGGATTCTTAACTGTACTTGGTATTGTCCTTTAAGTGTCGCGCTGTTTGAATGGCACGCTTATTTAGTGAAAGTGGTTGAAAATTGGTGGTGTCCCTTTGGGCATAATAAAAAAGAGAATGGCGATTATAATGAAGGTGCGATTGATCAATCGTTTTGGCATATTTATCCTGATGAACAAGCTAAACTGCATGAGGATGATTTAAAAAATCCATTATGGAATAGCACCGAAGAAACCGATCAATCATCAAACTTAAGATGATTGGATATTAAAAAATCCCCTTAGCTCCAATTCCTTCAGGAGCTGAGGAAGATTTAAGCAAACAGAGGTTTAGAGTTCAATTGGTTGATATAACGCTTAAAAAAAAATACCTGTTATTAAATTGGATTTTATTCACAAGCTATGGCTGTATTATTTTATTTGCCCTTTACAGCTCTATCTATTGTTGGCCAACGCAAGGCAGTGTGATTTGGTTTTTACTTATTTTTTTCTTCCCCCCTTTTTTATATCACGGTATTTTTATCGGCTATGCCCTTGCTAGCGATAAACTATTGCATTGGAAAAAATCGTACCGCTTTGTTACGCTGATTATCGGTTTTTTAGTAACAGGCGGGTTATTGCAAGTAACGCAACACCTTTCCTTGTCACATTTTAAAACCGCGTATCGTCCTTTTATTGCGCAGATACAAGCCAATTTGTCGCAACCTTGCAATAAGCATTATTTTGAAATTCCGCAAGTTCAACATTACAACGCTTCTGTTACGCAAAAAATTGTTAAGCAAGGACAGCCCGCAGGGGCTTTGTTTTATAATAAACAACGGTTTGTGCTGTATTTTCGGGCAGGTTCGGTCGATCCTGGGGGAAGTCATTTAAGTTATGATTCTCAGACACGGCAATGGACACTTTTTCATCATAACGATTTTGCAGCAGTTGATAAATTCGCCGCTCAAATTCACAAATTAACCCAATGCCAAAATTTTTAAGGCGCATCAACTCGCTGTGTGAAGTAAAACGCTATTTTTCTGTTTACTGTTGGACGCAAGAGCTTCACTATTGCTATGATTAAAACAGTATGATTTCTTTCGCAATCGTGCCATGTTAGTCTGTTTCAAATAATAATAAAGAGGATTTTTTATGGGATTGCAAATTTTTCGTACTAAACAAATTACCCCAGATGACTTAGGTGATGCTGGATTAAACCGTTGTTTGTCAAAATGGGATTTAACTTTTTTAGGTATAGGCGCGATTATCGGCACGGGCATCTTTGTATTAACAGGGATTGCCGCCGCAACCCAATCAGGACCTGCGGTTGTGATTTCATTTATTTTGGCAGGATTGGCGTGTGCTTTTGCCGCCCTTGCCTATGCTGAATTGGCCGCATCGGTTGGTGGATGTGGCAGTGCCTATGGTTACAGTTATGCCGCTTTTGGTGAATTAATTGCTTGGATTATTGGTTGGGATTTACTGCTCGAATATGGAATGTCGGTTGCGGCGGTGGCAAATGGCTGGTCAGGCTATTTCAATAACGCCTTGACTGCGTTAGGAATGGGATTACCTGAGGCTTTAACCAAAGCTCCGAAAATGGGTGGATTGATTAATTTGCCCGCCGCAGGGATTATTTTAATCTTAATGGGTTTATTGATTATTGGAGTCAAACAAAGCACTCATACCAACAATGCAATGGTGTTTATTAAATTATTGACCATCAGTATTTTTATTGGCATTGCGATGTTTAACGTTAATCCTGATAACTGGCATCCTTTTATGCCTTATGGTTGGTTTGAAACCTTACCCGATGGCAGCACGCGCGGGGTCTTAGCAGGGGCTTCTATCGTATTTTTTTCTTATGTTGGATTTGATGCGGTTTCCACCGCCGCTGAAGAGGCAAAAAATCCACAGGCAGATTTACCGTTTGGAATTGTCGCTTCGTTGGGATTTTGTACGCTTATCTATATTATTGTTGCAGGTTTATTAACAGGCATTGTGCCATACACGGCATTAAATGTTGCCTCCCCTGTTTCACACGCTTTACAACTGATTGGGTATAACTGGGCATCGGCATTAATTTCAACAGGCGTGATTGCAGGTCTGACCACGGTGATGTTGGTGCTTTATTATGGCTTAACACGGATTATTTTTGCGATGTCACGCGATGGATTATTATCCGCATTTTTTAATAAAATCAATGTCAATACACAAACGCCTGTACGAGTCATTGTGATTTGTGGGATAACAATGGCAATTGTGGCAGGCTTTATTCCCCTCGGTGATTTAGCCGAATTAGTTAATATTGGTACCTTAGCCGCATTTGTATTAGTTTGTTTGGGGGTGATGGTTTTGCGGATTAAAAAGCCTGACTTAATTCGCCCTTTTCGCGTTCCATTTGGGCATTTATTTCCAATTTTAGGAATGCTATCCTGCTCGGCATTAATGGCATTTTTACCTGCCTTAACTTGGTTGCGATTTATTGTGTGGTTAGCGTTAGGCTTGATTGTTTATTTTGTGTATTCTATTAAGCACAGTAAACTTGCTCAATCGACGCTTAAGTAACAATGTGTCGATTTTGTGATAGAAACAAGCAGAATTTAAGTTGCACAACGACTACAATAAGTGTGTAAAAAAATTAAATTGGAAAAATAATGTTGACTGTAGCGACTTTAAAAAAATGAGGATGTCTATGAAAACCCCTGAATACGAAAAGCTGCGTGAACATATTTTCAAAAGACTTTCCGTTGAACTAGACCCGCGTCTTTACTATCACGGCGTGCATCATACCCGCGATTATGTGTTGCCTGCGGCTGAATATTTGGCGCGTGCCGAAGGGGTTAATGGTGAGCCTTTATTATTGTTGCTCACAGGCGTGGTATTACATGACTTTGGCTACATCAAGCAATATGAAAACAATGAAATTATTGCCGCATCGATTGCTAATGAGTTGTTGCTGGATTTTGCCTACAGCCCAGAACAAATTGCAGTGGTGAAAAATATCATCATGGCAACCGCGTTGCCGCAAACAGCAAATAATATTTTAGAGAAAATTATGTGTGATGCTGACTTGTATCACTTAGGCAGCAAGGACTTTTTTATCTTGTCAGATGATTTGTGGCGAGAATTAATCGCTTTTGGCGCACCTTTATCGAAAAAACAGTGGCATGAAGTCAGTATTAGCTTTGTTGAACAACATACTTATTTTACTCAAACCGCCCAAAATGAGCAGAATGACGGTAAAAAGCATAATTTACAAGTGTTACGCGAACAAACCGATGCGTTGTTAGATTAAACACCACGGTATCCTGAAGTAATTGGATAACGCCTGTCCCGCCCAAACGAACGGGGGGTTATTTTAATACCAGGGGGCGATTGTCGCCGTTTATATTCGTTTCTATCGACTAAACTAATGGCTCGCTGAACGTGTGCCGGTGAAAAACCTGCTGCAATGATGTCCTGTGCCGTTTGGTCGCGTTCAATATAACGTTCTAAAATGGCATCCAGCTGGTCATAAGGCGGTAACGAATCCTCATCAACTTGGTCAGGCGCAAGTTCTGCCGATGGCGGACGAGTAATCACTCTTTCAGGTATCACCGCTGATAAACTATTGCGATACTGAGCCAATTTATAAACCAATAATTTTGATACATCTTTAATCGGCGCAAAACCACCTGCCATATCACCGTAAAGGGTCGCATAGCCTACGCTCATTTCACTTTTATTCCCCGTAGTCAGTAAAATTTTTCCTTGTTTATTCGACATTGCCATTAACAACACACCCCGACAACGGGCTTGAATATTCTCCTCTGTCGCATCTTTTTTTGTCCCTGCAAATACAGCCGCTAGCATTTGTGTAAACGCATTGACCGCAGGCTCAATCGGAATAATGTGATAGTTGACACCTAAAGCGTTGGCTTCTAATTCCGCATCTTCAATGCTCATCGCTTGGGTATAACGCGATGGCATTAACACCGCTTCCACTTTATCCGCACCGAGCGCGTCTACCGCCAATGCCAGCACTAACGCGGAATCTACCCCCCCTGATAAGCCTAAAATCGCCCCTTGAAAGCCATTTTTAGTGACATAATCTTTAATCCCTAACACTAAGGCTTGATAATCGCTGGAAATTTCGTTGTACGAAGGGGCAATTTCTGTCAAAACAGGCGCACCGTCAATAAATTCAACCACACTTAATTGTGAGGCAAATTCTTTTGCCCGAAACACAATCTCACCCTGTTGATTGACGACAAACGAAGAACCATCAAAAACCAGCTCATCTTGCCCACCGATTTGATTGACATACACAATGGGCAGTTGTGTCATTTTTGCTTGTTCACAGACAATGTGTTCACGCTGCTGCATTTTTCCTGCATGAAACGGGGAGGCATTTAAGGTCAGTAAAATATCCGCACCTGCTTGCTTGTTCTGAGTGACAATCTGAGTTTGCCACACATCTTCACAGATAGTAATGCCAAACCACGCGCCGTTTAATTCAAATAAACAGACTTGTTCACCTGCGGCAAAATAACGTTGCTCATCAAACACCCCATAATTGGGCAAAGCCTGTTTGCGATAATTTGCCACGATTGCGCCATGATGCAACACCACGGCACTGTTATACAATTTATTACCATCGTGTTCAGGATAACCAATCAAAATGGCAATATCGGTGATCGCTTGGGCAATCTCATAAATGGCATTATTGGCTTGAGTAATAAAATCAGTGCGCAACAACAAGTCTTCAGCTGGATAACCTGTGACGGTTAATTCAGGAAATACAATTAAGTCAGCGTGTAACTGCTGTTTAGCATATTGCGCTGTGGCAATAATCTGTTGACTATTAGCGGCAATATCACCAACGATGAAAGGGGTTTGTGCCAGCGCAATTTTAAGATTCATGATGTTAAGCAGGGTGAGTTTAATTAACGCGAATGACTTTGAAAACAGTCCCATCTACCGCAACGACTTTAACAGTCGCACCTTGTGGGCAATCTTCGCCTTCGACCCGCCAGCGCGAATCATCCACTTTTACACGCCCCTGACCATTCTCAATCGCTTCAATTAAGGTAAAGGTACGTCCGATATATTGCGCCCCCCGTTGATTAAGATGCGGATGGTCGGTGACAATGGGATGCTTGTTCATATAACGTTTCCACAGCACCACCGATACCATTGACAGAACGGCAAAAATAAACAACTGCGCGTTTAGAGTTAGAAACGGCATAATCAAAGCAAGAAAACCTGTTAGCACAGCGGCAACCGACATCCAGACAAAGAAAAAACCTGCCGTCATAATTTCGATGCCTAACAGCACAATTGCCAATACCCACCAATACCAAAATACAAATTGCACGGTCATTTATTTAACTCTTTTTGTTGAAGGCTTCTTTTGCCAATTCACTGATTCCGCCTAATGCGCCAATCACACTGGATGATTCCAGTGGCATCATAATCAGTTTGCTGTTATCAGATTTTGCAATATCTTTCAGTGACTCGATATATTTTTGTGCCACGAAATAGTTAAGGGCTTGAATATCCCCCCGTCCAATTGCTTCTGAAACCATCATTGTGGCTTTAGCTTCTGCTTCGGCTAATCGCTCCCGTGCTTCTGCGTCCCGAAAAGCCGATTCTCTACGCCCTTCGGCTTCTAAAATTTTTGCTTGTTTTTCCCCTTCAGCCCGCAAAACTTCCGATTGTCGTGCGCCTTCAGCTTCTAAAATTGCCGCACGTTTTAAACGTTCGGCTTTCATTTGTCGCCCCATGGCTTCGACTAAATCTTTGGGCGGGGCAATGTCTTTGATTTCGATACGGGTCACTTTAATCCCCCAAGGGTGTGTGGCATCATCCACCACACTTAGCAATCGGGCGTTAATTTCATCCCGTTTTGATAATAATTCATCCAAATCCATTGACCCCATCACGGTACGAATATTGGTCATCACAAGGTTTAAAATAGCATTGGTTAAATTACTGACCTCGTAGGCGGCTTTTGCCGCATCCATAATTTGAAAAAACACCACGCCATCAACCGTGACCATCGCATTATCTTTGGTGATAATTTCCTGTGACGGCACGTCCATCACCGTTTCCATCATATTAAGTTTACGCCCAATGGTATAAACAATCGGGATAATCACCCCAAGACCTGGGGTTAAGGTGTAAGTATATTTGCCAAAACGTTCCACGGTATATTCCATCCCTTGTGGCACTGCCTTGACACTTAAAAATAAAATCAGCACGGCGAAAATCACCAGCACTAACACGAATAAGCCAAAACCACCCATCACGGACTCCTTTACACAAAATGTAAAATAGTTGAAAACAAAATTTGTTTGTTGCAAACAGAGGACTATCTAATAATAATGTATATTTGTTTAAATGTATGTTTAATTGGTAAAAAATAATGATAGCGCAAGCAATAAGTTTATTTATTTTAAGTGTGGCAATTTTGGCAGTGGGGCTGTTTAAACCTAAGTGGATTTTATTCTGGGTAGAGCATCCGAGTCGGTTGATGATTACTGCCATTAGCATGGTTTTATTTATGTCAGCTGCGGTGATGTTTGGTGAAGGAACAAGACAACGCCAGTTGGCAAAACAAAAACAAGTTGCTCCTTTAAGTGCAGATAAGCCTGATATTCCCGTGGTTGTAAAACCTGCGCAGCCCCCTGCACAAGCTCCTGCAACCTCAGCAAACGATTTGCGACCTTAAATTCTTTTTTCTTCCCTAACGCTTTTGCTTTATAAAAAGGGATTAGGGAAGATAATTACACTTCGGCTTTAAAGCCTGCGACCTCAATCCCTGTAATGGCACATAATTCATCTTGGTCAGACATATCACCACTGACACCGACCGCACCAATAATGGTGTTTTCTTGATTTTTAATCAAAACCCCACCGACCACAGGCATCACTTTTCCTTCAGAAAGACTGATTAAGGCACTCATAAAATCAGGGCGTTGCTCTGCGACCGTTGCTAAGGCGCGTGAAGAAATCCCCATATTCACAGCACCCCACGCTTTTGCAATCGCAATATCTTGCCGCAAACGGGTCGCGCCGTCCTCGCGTTGCATCGCTTTTAAATGACCTGCCTCATCTAAAACCACCACTGTAAGAGGAGCAAGTTTTAAACTACGCGCACTTTTTATGGCAACTTGAATGATTTGATTGGCTTTTGCTAGGGTTAAATGATTCATACTCGACTCCAATTCCAATAATGGCTAATAATGAAACAGAAGATGCTAGCAGATTTTGAGTGTTTTTGTGTGCTTGTTTCGTGCTTTTACCCATAAATCAGCTTTAAACAAAAGGGGTGTATTCAATACCGTTGCCAATTAATCCAATGACTGCGGTTTGATTTTCAGCACATTCGCTAAATTGTGCTAATACTGCCGCTTGTGAGTTTGCACCATTTTTAAGTGAGTCAACCCAATAAGTAAAGCCACCTTGATCGTAAGCACGATGCAAGACATTGTTATAAATTTGTGTAACAAAACTTTCATGGCTAGGATTTGTGCCATACAAGGTTTTAAATTCTGTACTGTTGATAAAACTGTTGGCAACCGATTCCAATGAACTGCCGCTGTCCATATTTTTAATCCAATACCCTAAACCTGTTAAGTCAGGGGTTCTATCAAAAGCGGCTTTATAAATACGGTAAGCCTGCCCTGCAACGCCATTGATGTCATGGCGCACAGCAGTAGTGGGTGTTGTTGTGATAGGTGGGGTGGTCACTGTACCTGTGGTATCAGCTTGTTCACCCATCCACAGTACCGCGTATTGTCCATAAATTCCGATGCCCATCGCTTGCCAAGGATGTTTTTGCCAAATCCCTAGATTAACCAATAAATCATTATGTGGTGCATCAGCTTTCCACGCGGTTAAAGCCCCCGCCGCAGTTGCGCCAGCTGATGCTTTGTAAGCATTTTCATAACCGTTACCCGTATAACCTGTTTTAAGGCGTTGGGGCGCAGCCATAGAAGCTGACCAAGTAGCTGAATTATTAATATCATAAACCGCATCACTCCAGCTATGGGTGAGTGAGCCAATATTATCGGCTAAATCATGGACATGACGATTAGCGACTAAGGTTAGGGCTTTTGAAAGTGGAATAGCCGCTAATCCATTTTGCGCCCGATATTGATTAATCAAGTCATACAGCACTTGTTCTTCAGGTTCTACTCCATCATCAGGAAAGGGGTTGTAAATATTGACAGGCATAACTGTTCTCCATTGAAAAAGAAAAACTGAGCAGGTATTTTTATTTGAGCAG
>JAIFMS010000037.1 GCA_020048335.1 Methylococcaceae bacterium
ATGAATTTGATTTGTCGATGTTTGATGAACCTGCGGCAGCAGAAGCGGTTGAAACAGAAATAGCGACAGAAGAACTCCATGTGGATGATGCGTTTGATTTGTCGATGTTTGATGAATCTGCGGTTGAAAAAGTGAGTGAAGAACCGCCTGCGAACAATGTTGAATTTGATTTGTCAATGTTCGATGAACCTGTGGCAGAAGAAGCCGTTGAAACAGTGCGTGAAGAGCCGCCTGCAAACAATGTTGAATTTGATTTATCAATGTTCGATGAACCTGTGGCAGCAGAAGCCGTTGAAACAGTGCGTGAAGAGCCGCCTGCAAACAATGTTGAATTTGATTTGTCAATGTTCGATGAACCTGTGGCAGCAGAAGCCGTTGAAACAGTGCGTGAAGAGCCGCCTGCGAACAATGTTGAATTTGATTTGTCAATGTTCGATGAACCTGTGGCAGCAGAAGCCGTTGAAATAACGGCAGAGCCAGCTGCTGAAAATAACATAGAGTTTAATGATTTATCTATGTTTGATGATGACAATAGTGTTGAATCAGAGGATTTTGATTTATCCGCATTTGAAACCGTGGATCCAGAAAAAGATGATATTAATGTAGAAATGGTGGACGCTATCATCAAGGAAGATGAGGATGCTTTTGACTTATCTTCTTTTGATATAAGTGAAAGTGATGCAGAGCAGATAACTGATTTTGATTTGACCGACGAAGAGAGTGAGGCATTTGATTTTTCATCGTTTGATGGCATTGGAGCAGATGAAAATACCTCTGATATATCAACACTTGATATTAATAGTTTAGAAAATACCTTTGAAATTGATAGCCATTCAACTGATGGGCTGACTGAAGAAGGGATACTTGATTTAGCTGATATGGATGTATTGAGTACGAAAATTGATTTAGCCAAAGCCTATATGGATATGGGCGATAAGGAAGCGGCTAAGGCGATTATTGATAAGGTGTTAGCGGAAGGAACAGAGGAACAAAAAAATACAGCTCGTGAGCTGTTAGAGGTTTTATAGTAAGGTAAGCGAAGAAAGACACGAAAATACGCTTCGTGTCTTTGGTTGAAATTTTAACGATTAAACAGTTTTAACAGTCTGATTAGGTGATTGACTCTATCAGGCGTAAGTTGTGACCAACTAAATCGCCATTGCCAATTGCCCGATGTTGTACCAGGGGTGTTCATTCTATCGTATGAGCCTAGTTCTAAAATATCCTGCATAGGAATAATAGCTAAATTAGCAACCGAGGCAAAAGCCGCCTGCATTAATGCTTGAGGCATCGGTATGGCAGGTGTTCCAAGCAATTCATAGACACGATGTTTTTCCATATCGGTTAAGCTATGATACCAACCTAATGTTGTATCATTATCATGTGTTCCCGTATAAACAACGCTATTTTGTTGATAATTATGCGGTAAATAAGGGTTAGTTGCATCATCACCAAAGGCAAATTGCAATATTTTCATGCCGGGTAAGTGAAAGCTGTTTCTTAAATCATCCACTTCTTGAGTGATAACCCCTAAATCTTCTGCTACCAATGGGATTTGTATAAACGCTGTTTTTATCGCAGACAAAAGCTTTTGCCCAGGGGCAGTGACCCATTCACCGTTGATAGCGGTTTCTTCATTGGCTGGAATTTCCCACGCCGCTTCCAACCCCCGAAAATGATCAATGCGTACAATGTCAAACATTTCTAACTGTGTCCGCATTCTTTCAATCCACCATTGAAAGCCTGTTTTTTCTAAAGAGAGCCAATCATAATGAGGATTGCCCCAGCGTTGTCCTGTGGCAGAAAAATAGTCAGGCGGAACACCTGCAACAACAGACATTTCACCTTGCGGATTTAATTTAAAAACCTCTCGATTTGCCCAAACATCCACACTGTCATAAGAGACAAAAATGGGAATATCCCCAAACATTAGTACGTCATGTTGTCTGGCAAATTCTTTTAATTCATGCCATTGCCTAAAAAAAATATATTGTTCAAATTTGACGCCATCGATGACACTTTGTAATCGCCTGTGGGCTTCTTTGATAGCCGCAGGTTGGCGTTGTTTTAAATAATCAGGCCACTGATTCCAACACCGCTGTGCAAACTCGCCTCTTAGTGCCATAAACAAAGCAAAGTCATCTAACCAATTGGCTTTTTCTTTACAAAACTGCCGAAAATCATCCTGATCTTTTTTATCGGCTAAGGCTTGAAAGCCATAAAACGATTTGGTAATCAAACATTTTTTAGTAAAGCATTCTTCACCACTACAGTCATGACAACGCTCTGTAGTTTGTAGCCAGCCTTTTTCTTTTAGCCAATCAAGGCTAATCAGGGCGGTATTCCCTGCATGAGCAGATAAGCATTGATAGGGAGAACCATCACTGTGAGGTTGACCAAGTGGTAGTGTTTGCCAAACGCGAATCCCTGCACTGTGTAAAAACTTCACAAAATGATAAGCTTCCTGCCCTAAGTCGCCTGTATGATATTTTCCAGGTAAAGACGTAATATGTAGTAAAACGCCAGCACGCCTTTGTTCTAAAAGTGTTGTCACGTTTGTAATTCCAATTGAGTGGATGATTTAGAGATTGCTATTTTTTGTCATGGATTAAAAAATCCCCCGCCCTCCTTTAAAGAGGGTTGGGTCGCATCGCGCCACCCATCGCAGGTGAACCTGAGCCTTGTGTGAAGGTTAAGGCTAAATAATCAGGGGCAGGTGCGCCTAAGAGTAAATAAAGGTTAGCTAAGTTTAAGCGAAATTGTCTTTCAAAGTCACTCACAGCCTCACTCGGGTTGTAATCGCCGAACCACCAAAACCAATCGGAGCCTTCACAAACAGCTAACTGAATTTCTGCGGCGATGAGTTGTTCATTATTTAAACGCCCCGTGGTAATAACTTTGTCAAAACTCCATTTAGCATCACCTAGCATATCCCAACCGCGATTTTTATCTTTATCACCGACCCAAGTTGAGAAAGAGCCATAGACCCAGCTACCTGCAACTAATTTTTTTAAGGGTTTAATGTCCACTTTTGCAGCTAAACAATCTGAAAAAGTGCAAAGTTCAATCGCAGGGTGATGGGCTAGCTTTTTATAGAGGGCGGTCAAAAAATAATAGCCGTTGGCAGGAAAATATTCCCACGCATTTTCACCATCCATAATAATTGAAACGACTTTTTCTTTGCCATCGGTTGCAACGTTTTCTAAATGACTGATTAGATTCATCACCGCGTCATCTGCGTGCCACTTGGAATATGTAAAGCCAATTAAGTCTGACAAGCCATCATCTCTGAAAAAACAAGCAATCTCAGTACCGTCTACTTTAAACGGATGATGGATATCCACACTTGATTGGCCAGATTGATGCAGGCTATTGTGTAAGACATTACCACCGCTCGCTGTCCATTCAAATCCAAAATCTGACAAAATTCGTAAAGTTTCGGTACTGACACTGCCTTCAGAAGGCCAGCAACCTGTGGGGGTTATGCCAAAGAAATGTTTGAAAGTTTCAATGCCTTTTTTTAAATGCCAGCGTACCCGTTTTTCACCACCCGGATAAGTATCGAGTGCAGGCAACGGCGCGTGAGGCATGGCTTCATGGGCAGATTTAATATCCAGCAGCAAAGGCATAATAGGATGCGCATAGGGCGTGACAGAAAGCTCTATACGTCTTTTTTTAGCCAAGGCTTTATAGCGATTGAGTAAGCTAGAATGAATTTCACCAATAATTTCCAGTAACTCGACTCTGTCATGTAGGGTATAACCTGAGCCTTGCTCAATCAGGCGTTTGATACGCGAATCCGATAACTTAATGGTTTCACCCATCCATGCTAAGTGATACCACACCAAAATATCGGTAATAAATTGTGAGTTCACATAATCAAGACCATCTTGATGACTTTTAAGCCATTCTGCCATTTCTACCAAGTGCAAAAAAGCAGGGTAACGCTCAATTTGTCGCTCTCGATTAGCTCGCATACAATCTGTGATTAATTTTAAGCGAGTTTGCGTGTCAGCAGGAATGCTAGGACTGACTAAGGCAGCTAACAGACTGTCCTTTATAGAAACCCTGTCATATAAATAGCCATTGATTTGCTTGGTATAATCTTCAATTTGCTCTAATAAAATCGGGGCAAAATTAACCACTGCTTTGGCTTTAGGTTCGGATTCTAAATGAGCGACCATATCGACATAATCTTTAATCACATGAAGATAAGTCCACGGTAATTGATATTCACCTGTTCTTAAGTTTCTATACTCAGGTTGGTGCATATGCCAACATAGCACTAATTTTAATTTTTTATTTTCTGACATGGTGTATTTTTTGTCCTAACATTTCTGGAGTAACAAGTACAACGCCACCTGGGCTGACATGGAATCGTTTTTCATCTTCGGCTCTATTTTCACCAATTACCGTCCCTTCAGGCACATTACAGGCTTTTTCAATAATGGCTTTGGTAATACGACAATGCCTACCAATATTAACTTCAGGTAAAATCAAGCTGTCTTTTATTTCGCTATAGGAATTGACCCGCACATTTGAAAACAATAAAGAATGCGTGACTTTAGAGCCTGAAATAACACAGCCACCTGAGACCATAGAATCGACAGCCTGTCCGCGTCTATCATCATCATCGAAAACAAATTTTGCAGGGGGGTTTTGTTCTTGATACGTCCAAATTGGCCAAGTGTTATCGTATAAATTAAGATTAGGATCAACACCAATTAATTCCATATTGGCTGACCAATACGCATCAATAGTGCCGACATCACGCCAATAACTTTGTTCACCACTTTGCAAATCTAAAAACGGATAGGCATTTACATTGTGTGTATGAATCACGTTGGGAATAATATCTTTGCCAAAATCACGGCTAGAGCCAGGGGTTTCGGCATCTTTAATCAGCTGGTCGAATAAAAAATCGGCATTAAAAATATAAATTCCCATAGAAGCTAAGGCGGTATCGGTTTTGCCTGGCATGACGGGTGGGTGTTCAGGTTTTTCTATAAACGCTTTAACACGTCTATTATTATCAATATCCATGACTCCAAATGCGGTTGCCTCTTCCAGTGAAACCTCAAGACAGCCAATAGTTAAATCCGCATTTCGTTCAATGTGATCGGCCAACATGGCGGCATAATTCATTTTGTAAATATGGTCGCCTGCCAAAACCAGAATATACTCAGGTTTACGACTGACCAAAATATCAATGTTTTGATAAATTGCATCAGCCGTGCCTTCATACCATGAGCCACATTCTAGCCGCTGTTGCGCGGGCATCAAATCAACATATTCACCAAACTCACCGCGCAAAAATCCCCAGCCTTGCTGGACATGACGAATTAAAGAATCGGCTTTATATTGGCTCAAAATACCAATTTTACGAATCCCTGAGTTGACACAATTTGACAACGGAAAATCAATAATCCGAAACTTTCCACCAAACGGCACAGCAGGCTTGGCGCGTGAGTCGGTCATCTGCATTAAGCGCGAACCACGTCCCCCTGCTAAGATTAGGGCAATCGTGTTGCGGGTTAAATCACCAATGAAGCGTTCTTGATGTTGCTTGCCTATTTCTGACATTTTTCATCCCCTTTGTGGAATTGACTATTACATTGTTAAGTTATTTTGGTAACATTCACTTCGTACTACCATCCTACTATACCGAGGCTTTGTAAAATGGACAAGCAAGCAACAAAAAAACCACTTAATTCTAATTTGTTACAAATCATTGCAGCAACCCATCACGACCCATTCTCTGTTTTAGGGCGACACATTAAAAATAATAAAACAACGATTACCGCCTTTTTACCTTATGCAGAGTCGGTACACATTGTTGGTCAAGGAGAAGCTTTAAGTCGAATTCCTGACACCGATTTTTTTGAATGTGAACTAAGTGCCACTTTTTCAGCGCAACATTATCAACTAGAAGGAATTGATAAAGAAGGAAAAAGTTTTAAATTTTACGACCCTTATGATTTTGGCACTCAGCTGCCTGCGTTTGATCAACATCTATTTGGTGAAGGTAAACATTGGCATATCTATGAAAAACTAGGGGCGCATTTGCGAACGGTTGATGACATCAACGGCGTGCATTTTGCAGTTTGGGCGCCCAATGCACAACGTGTGAGTGTAATCGGCGAATTTAATCGCTGGGATGGTCGTTGCCACCCGATGCGCAATTTAGGCGGCAGTGGCTTATGGGAAATTTTTATTCCTGATTTAAGTTCAGGTTGCTTGTACAAATTTGAAATCCTGAATCGTTCAAGTCAACAAATTTCAGTTAAAACAGACCCTTATGGGCAACAGTTTGAATTTAGACCGCAAACCGCCTCTATCGTAAAAGAAGAAAAAGCCTATCCTTGGCAAGATGGAAGCTGGATGGCACGCCGTGCAAATTATGACTGGTTACATCAACCAATGTCTATTTATGAAGTCCATTTAGGCTCATGGCGACGTGATGTACGCGGTAATTTTTTAAACTACCGTGAACTTGCGGTACAGCTTGTGAGCTATGTCAAAGAATTAGGCTTTACTCACATTGAACTGTTGCCCATCACAGAACACCCTTTAGACGTTTCTTGGGGGTATCAAACAACGGGTTATTTTGCCCCTAGTAGTCGGCATGGTACGCCTGATGATTTCCGTTTCTTTGTTGATTACTGCCATCAACAGCATATCGGCATTATTTTAGACTGGGTTCCTGCTCATTTTCCCAAAGACAGTTTTGCGCTGGCGCGTTTTGATGGTAGTGCGTTATATGAACATGAAGACCCGCGCAAGGGTGAGCATCGTGATTGGGGAACGCTGATTTACAATTACGGACGCAATGAAGTCAAAAACTTTTTACTCTCCAGTGCGATTTTTTGGCTTGAAGAGTTTCATCTGGACGGACTGCGGGTTGATGCGGTTGCCTCAATGCTTTATTTGGATTACTCGCGCGAGGAAGGGGATTGGATTCCTAATCAATACGGTGGCAATGAAAATTTAGAAGCAATTGATTTTCTGCGTGACTTAAATTCTGTCACCCATGACCAACATCCTGGCACGGTAATTATGGCAGAAGAATCAACCTCTTGGCCGCAAGTGACACGACCAACTTGGACGGGCGGTTTGGGCTTTTCCATGAAATGGAATATGGGCTGGATGCACGATATTTTAGCTTATATGAAGCAAGACCCCGTACACCGCACACATCACCATGACCAACTCACCTTTGGAATGTTGTATGCGTTCAGTGAAAATTTTGTGTTGCCTTTTTCCCATGATGAGGTCGTGCATGGCAAAGGCTCACTATTATCAAAAATGCCAGGGGATGAATGGCAGCGGTTTGCCAATTTGCGTTTGCTCTATAGCTTTATGTTTACTTATCCAGGTAAAAAATTGCTGTTTATGGGCTGTGAGTTTGGGCAAGGCACAGAATGGAATGTCAATCGGGAGTTAGACTGGTATGTGTTAGATTACCCGCTGCACCAAGGAATGAAAGCCTTAGTGCGTGATTTAAACAAACTGTACGCAAAACATGGTGCTTTATTCCAGTATGACTTTGACCATCATGGATTTGAATGGATAGATTGCCATGATGTGCAGCAATCGGTTATCTCGTATCGGCGTAAGTCTAAAAATGAGGACTTGATTATCATTTTAAACTTTACCCCTGTGCCGCGTGAGTTTTATCGGATTGGCGTACCCAAAGCTGGGAGCTACACAGAAATTTTTAACTCAGACTCAAGCTATTATGGTGGTGGTGATGTAGGCAATGGGGTGTGTATATCAGAACCTGTGCCGTGGATGAATCAAAAACATTCACTTAACTTAACCTTACCTCCGTTAGCGGCTTTAATTCTAAAATTATAATTTTAAAAACAACACCCAATTGATATGAAAAAAATACTTTTTGTAAGTAGTGAAGCGCACCCTCTTATAAAAACAGGTGGATTAGCCGATGTGAGTGGCAGTTTACCTAAAGCCTTAGCAGAATTGTCGCAAGATATTCGGTTGATTTTACCCAATTATCAACAATTAAAAACCCAAGGAGAACCCCGCTATCTTTGTACTTTGCGCGTTGATAATCAAGATGTTTCTATTTTAGAAACCCAATTACCACACAGCCATGTTAAAGTTTTATTGGTCGATTATCCGCCTTTTTTTGATTTTCCTGGCAACCCATACAATGACGTGACAGGCAATGCTTGGCCCAACAATGCAGAACGCTTTACTTTGTTTTGCAGGGTTGCAGTTGAAATAGCAATGGATAGAGCCCACTTAAACTGGAAGCCTGATGTTGTTCATTGCAACGACTGGCAAAGTGGTTTAGTGCCTGCGCTATTAAGCTTAGAAGACCATCGCCCTGCGACTGTTTTCACCATTCACAATTTAGCTTATCAAGGGTTATTTCTAGGGACAAAATACCATTCGTTGAACTTACCCAATCAACTCTGGCATCCAGATGGGTTAGAGTTTCACAGTATGTTGTCGCTGATTAAGGGCGGTTTAGTGTATGCAGACCGAATTACCACAGTCAGCCCAACCTATGCTTTGGAAATCCAAACCCCTGATTTTGGCTATGGTTTAGAAGGTTTGTTGCGGCATCGGCAGGAGGTTTTAACAGGCATTCTTAATGGGATTGATACAGAGCTATGGAATCCACAAACTGATGAGACGATTGCACAGTGTTATGGAATTGAGCAATTAGACCAAAAACGGGCTAATAAAATAGCTTTGCAGCAACGTGTGTCGTTACCTGTTAATGATCGCGTGCCTGTTTTAGGCTTGATTAGTCGCTTGGTAGAGCAAAAAGGAATTGATTTGTTATTGGATTGTTTGCCCGAAATGGTGGCAATGCCGATTCAAATTGTGATTTTAGGCAGCGGCAGTGTTAGTTTTGAGCAGCGATTACAAAACTTTGCTCATTTATATCCGCAAAAATTATCAGTTACCTTGGGCTATGATGAAAATTTAGCCCATTTAATTGAAGCAGGCGCGGATATATTCTTAATGCCGTCCCGTTTTGAGCCGTGTGGCTTAAATCAACTCTATAGTCAACGCTATGGCACGATTCCGATTGTAAGGCAAACCGGCGGTTTAGCCGATTCTGTGGTAGATGCGCTCCCTGAGAGTATTGCCAATCAAACCGCAACAGGGGTTTCTTTTCATCAAGCCAATGCAGGCGCATTAATGGAAGCGATTAAGCGGACGATTGTCTTGTTTGACCATAAAGAAACTTGGCGACATATTCAGCGGAACAGTATGCGCAAAGACTTTTCATGGCGCAACAGTGCGCAGCAATATCTGTCGCTTTATCATGAGCTTTAAATAACGCTAAAGTAGAGACGCAAAATCTTGCGTCTCTACAAGGAGTTATCTGCCAGCGTGTTAAAAAAGTTAAAAGGTTGTTTGTTGTCCAATCCGCATCTTGTAAAAAGACCGCCAGACAAAATAGAAGCCAATCAATAACATGACAACACCAACGTAAGGTGCGATGTCTCTAAACCCCTCAGAAACCGCAATTTCCATCGCGAGCAAACCGAACAGGGTGGTAAATTTAATAATCGGATTCAGTGCAACAGACGAGGTGTCTTTAAACGGGTCACCCACAGTATCGCCCACCACACACGCATCATGTAGCGGCGTGCCTTTTTCTTGTAAATCCACTTCCACTACTTTTTTCGCATTGTCCCAGCAGCCCCCCGCATTTGCCATAAAAACTGCTTGAAATAAGCCAAACACCGCTAAGGCAATTAAATAGCTGATAAATAAAGCCACCGCATTGTCGCCGCCTAAACTAGCAGGAGAAGATAAAAAGGCAAACGCTAGGGTAAAGCAAAATATCCCCACGAAAATATTAAACATTCCCGCTTGCGCATATTGGGTGCAGATTTCCACCACCCGAATGGACGCGGCAGCATCGGCTTTTTTAGGGGCATCAGGGTCAAGATTAATATGCTGTTTAATAAATTCAACCGCCCGATACGCGCCTGTTGTCACCGCTTGCATGGATGCTCCGGTGAACCAATAAATCACCGAACCCCCTAGGATAAAGCCCAGTAAAGTATAGGGATTGAGCAAGTTTAAAATGGTTTCAGGTTCAACGCCTAAGGTGTTTTTTAACATCAGAATGAGGGAAAAAATCATCGTAGTTGCCCCGACCACGGCTGTGCCGATTAACACAGGTTTGGCGGTAGCTTTAAAGGTATTGCCTGCGGCATCATTGGCTTCTAAATAATATTTGGCTTTTTCCCAATCAGGGGTAAAGGCAAAATCGCGCTCAATTTCCGCATCAATATTGGGTAAAGTTTCGATTAAAGATAATTCATAAACCGATTGCGCGTTATCGGTGACAGGGCCGTAACTGTCTACGGCAATGGTCACAGGCCCTAGCCCCAACATTCCAAATGCCACCAAGCCAAATGCAAACACTGACGGGTAAACCATCAATTCGGCTAATCCAAACGTGCTAGTAAAATAAGCAATAAACATCAACACAAAAAACACGATACCATTCCAGAACGCGCTGAAATTGCCAGCAACTAGCCCTGATAAAATCACCAAACTTGCCCCGCCTTCACGACCTGCACTGACCACTTCTTGCACATGGGTGGATTTAGGGGAAGTGAAAATTTTAGTAAATTCAGGAATTAAAGCCGCGCCCAACGTGCCACAGCTAATAATAGTGGCTAATATCCACCACAGCTGGTCGTTTTGATTTAAGTTGCCTAGCATAACAAAAGAGGCAATGTAAGTTGCAATGATGGAAAGCCCTGAGCTAAACCAAACCAAATGGGTTAAAGGCACTTCAAAGTCCATTTCTTCACGGTCACTGTATTCGATTTTGCTTAAAAAGCCATTCAAATAAAATGCCGCAACGGAGGTGATGACCGCTAAAATACGCATCACAAACAGCCAAACTAACAAGTCAGTTTGAATAGTCTCACCTGCTGTTACCGCTAATAAAATAAACGAAATCAGCGCAACCCCTGTAACCCCGTAAGTTTCAAAACCATCTGCGGTAGGCCCGACGCTATCGCCTGCATTATCGCCTGCGCAATCGGCAATCACTCCCGGGTTACGCGGGTCATCTTCACCGATTTTAAACACCACTTTCATTAAATCGGCACTAATATCGGCAATTTTAGTGAAAATTCCCCCAGCAATTCGCAACGCCGATGCACCGAGTGATTCACCAATGGCAAACCCGACAAAACACGCCCCTGCCAATTCCCTAGGCATTAATAATAAGATGGTGAGCATTAACAGCAGTTCAACACAAATCAACACCACACCAATGCTCATCCCCGCATTTAACGGAATAGTCAGTAATTTCAAAGGATTGTGTTCCAAAGCCGCAAATGCCATCCGTGCATTGGCAAGGGTATTCATCCGAATCCCAAACGCTGCCACGGCATACGAGCCTAAAATTCCAATCACTGACCAAGTGATAATTAATAGCACAGCCCCGATACCAAACAGTGCCGAGCCGTCAGTATCTTCGGCTAAAAAACTAAAATAACCTGCTTCTGCGGTGGCGGTGAATAAAAACAGCACCGCTAAAAATTTGCCTTGTTGGATTAAATAGGCGGTGCAGGTTTGATAAATCACATCGGCAATGTCCAGCATTGAGCGATGGGCAGGCAATTTTTTGACTTGGCTAAATTGATGCCAGCCGAAAACCAAGCCTAAAAGGGTAATGAGAAAGCCGACATAAAGAATGGGTTGGTCTTTTATTGCAGCGGGAATTTGCAAATCCGCTTCGCTGGCAAAGGCATGAAGCGGCGCTGCAAAGAGTAACAGACCGTTAAGCAAGTTTTTTGTTTTCGTCATAATGCTATTTCCTGTTAAGTGGTTGGGCTAGACTTAAAAATACCACATTGGAAAAAAAAAACCCATTTTCCTGACACTTTCTGTGTAATTAATGGTTGCTGCTTGCTTTTGGGTAACTGACCTTTTACTCTTAACGCCTTTCTTTTTAACCTCAGTCCTAAGCGAATTTTAAACTATGCTAGAAATCGGTAAATTTAATCAACTCACGGTGATACGCCGTGATTTAGACATTAGTCTTGATGGGGGAGAATTCGGTGATGTGGTTCTTGCCAACGAGGACGCGCCTGAAAATTGTGCTATCGGAGATGAGTTGACAGTGTTTGTTTACAGTGGTGTCAGAGGGCAATTGACCGCCACCACCCAAACACCGTTAGCGCAAGTGGATGAAATTGCTTGGCTAAAAGCGGTGGCAGTGGATGATAACGGCGGTTTTTTAGGCTGGGGCTTGGCAAAAGATTTATTCGTACCATTCAGCGAGCAACGTTATGAGATGGCGGTTGGCAAATATTATTTGGTCAAATTGTATGTAGATAATCAAAATCGGATTGCCGCGACCATGAAGTTTGAGCATTTGATTATTGAGCAGTCCTATTATTTTAAAGCAGGCGAACAAGTGGCGATTGTGATTGCGGAAAAAACCGAGCTGGGTTTTAAAGCGATTGTCAATCACAGTCATTGGGGAATGTTGTATAACAATGAGCTGTTTCAGCCGTTGCAGCGTGGGCAAAAATTGACCGCTTATATTAAACAAATTCGGGAAGATAAAAAAATTGACCTTATTTTGCAACCGCCAGGGTATGGCAAAGTGGAAGCCTTAACCGATAAAATTTTGCGTAAGCTGGCTGAAAATGACGGTTTTTTAGCCATGAGTGACAAAACTCCGCCCGAACAAATTTACGCGCTCTTTGGGGTAAGTAAAAAAGTGTTCAAGCAAGCAATTGGCGCATTGTTTAAGCAACAATTGATTAGCTTGGATAAAACCAGTATCCGGTTACGCTAGTTTAGTCACTGAAGGTGTAAAAGTACGCTATAATTTCTGTATATTAACAATTGCTAATTTACAAGGTTAAACATGACAACTTTTACACCGTATAGCGCGTTATTTGGTGGCTTTTTAATTGGACTGGCGGCTGCGATGCTGCTGTTTTTCAACGGACGGATTGCTGGTGTTTCTGGCATCACCAGTGGAGCTTTTCCCCCTTGGCAGCGCGATGGGCTGTGGCGGTTGTGTTTTTTAGCAGGACTTATCATCATGCCTGCGATATATCAAAGTACAGGGGCAAAAATAGAACTGCATATTCAAACTTCAATTCCTGTCCTGATTCTTGCAGGCTTATTAGTGGGCTATGGTACACGGCTAGGCAATGGCTGCACCAGCGGACATGGGGTTTGCGGCTTATCGCGGCTCTCGGTGCGTTCGCTTGCCGCTACATTGACCTTCATGGCAACCGCCGCTCTCACGGTGTATCTCACCCGCCATGTTTTTGGAATGGGAGCTTAACATGGCAAAAAATATAGCCGCCTTAGCAGCAGGCTTGCTGTTTGGATTGGGTTTAGTGATTTCAGGAATGATTAACCCCCAGAAAGTATTGAATTTTCTAAATTTTGCAGGTGCTTGGGATGGCAGTTTAGCCTTAGTCATGGCGGGGGCGTTGCTCACATTAGGCACATTACAACGTTTTATTTTACGCCGTCCTACCCCTTTGCTAGAGACAAAATTTTATTTGCCCACGTCAAAAATAATAGACGCGCCTTTGTTGATGGGGGCGATGTTGTTTGGTTTGGGCTGGGGGTTGGCAGGGCTGTGTCCAGGCCCTGCGATGGCGGGATTAAGTTTTGGACTCACTGAAAACATTGTTTTTGTCATCGCGATGCTAGCGGGGATGTGGTTTTTTCAGGTGTTTCACGATAAAAAATAAGTAGTAAAACAAAAGTTTTGGAATGCAAAACCTAGGTTTTGTACTCCCTCTAGCAAATAAAACGTACAAAAAATTTGGCTCACTTACTTAGCTGTTAATGAGTTGATTTTTACACAGAATTTTAGAAAATTTAGCGAGGCAATGATGAAAAGCAATACAGCAACACGGGCAAAAATCAGTATTGAAGAGTATTTGCAAGGGGAATTGGTCAGTGACATTAAGTATGAATATGTGAATGGCGAAGTGTATGCGATGGCGGGGGCAAAACGCTCGCATAATATTATCAGCATGAATTTATCAGGCTTATTGCATCAGCATTTACGCGGCACACCGTGTCAGGCATACAATTCGGATATGAAAGTGGGCATTTTAACCGACACTGATGATTATTTTTATTACCCTGATTTACAGGTCAGTTGTGAAAAAAACGCGCATGAACTTTACAACACCGAGCCGAAATTAATTATCGAAGTTTTGTCGGATTCAACCGAGCGTATAGACCGTGCGGAAAAATTTCGTGATTACCGCAAGCTGGCTAGTTTGGAAGAGTATGTGTTAGTGGCGCAAGATACAGCGCGTGTGGAAATTTATCGCCGTGCTGAAAATTGGGAGTTCGCTTTATTTACGCAAGCGGATACGTTTTGTTTACATTCAATTGAGTTAAGCTTAAACGTATCCGAAGTTTATGAAAATGTTTTTTAAAGCACAAATCCCCCTTTAGAAAAAGGGGAAGGGTTGTTTTTACCCTCTTTTTTAAATCCTCCCCAGCCCTCTAAATCCTCCCCAGCCCTCTAAATCCTCCCCAGCCCTCCTTTATGAAAGGAGGGCGTTTTTTACCCCATTTTTTTAAAGGGGGTCGCTGAAAGCGGGGGATTTATCCACCCCAGCAAAGTAAAAAAGAACTGATTGCGGGTTTTGTGGTGCGTTTGTCGCTGTTTGCAAAGCTATTTCCTACTAAAAAAGTCTAGTTATTTCGGTTAGTTATATTTGATTGCCACTATTTTGAAGTTAGCGTATAGTGGCTTATCCATTTTTTAACTAGCTGGGTTGTTGAAGGTGGATTTTCAGATAACTTTTTAATTGAGGAATGAAAAATGCCAAACTTAGGTGATACTTCTTTAAAAGCTAATCCACAATCTTTGGGAACTCTACCTGTAGATGTTACCTGGATGCAAGACCGTCTAGGCAGTACCAATCCAACTGACTGGTTTGACTTTAATTTAAGTCAATCGAGTTTATTTTCGACCCGCATTTCTTGGAATGGAAATACAGGCGCGAATTTAAAACTGTCTGTTTATAATGCAAATAATCAGCTTCTTGGAACATACAGCTCTCCCAATGCGGCATCTGTTACAAGTGGTTATGATACCAGTATTAAATATTCAGACACTGTTTTGTCGGCTGGCAACTAC
>JAIFMS010000201.1 GCA_020048335.1 Methylococcaceae bacterium
TGGATTAAACGATAAACTGGCTTTTGAAATCCAAAAACGGCACTTACCGTTTGAAATGAAAGACAAAGAACTTGCCCTGCAACAGCGTGAAATCGAAAACTTACGCGAACAAGTGTTACAACTCAAAGAAATCAACGCGCTGCTAAAAAATCAAGGTGACAAATCATGTTAAACACACTGGAAAAAGTCAAATCGTTAGAACAGTATTTAACTATCAGCAACACATTAGTTGACCCTGTTATTGACCACACCATTAACAAACTCTTAACCCGCGAATACCAACGCATCAGCGAAATGCAAAACCGCCTGCTGACCGATGTCAACCAATTTGAAACACACTACGCAATGCCATCGACACACTTTCAAACCCAATACGATAACGGCTTATTAGGCGATGACATGGATTTTATTGAATGGTCTGCCACTTTAGACATGTTGTCCCAAATTGAAAAACAGCTCAAATGGCTAAACATTGCGGTTGAACAATGAATTCTCTTATCAATCAACGATTTAATGCTATTGAAGAACAACTTTTGCAATCTGCTCATGTCGCTTATTATCAAATTATCCGCAAAGAAATGATTGCGCTGAGTGGTAAAATCCGCTTAAAAGTTTCGTTCTCAAATGGCGATGTGGCTGAATTTTTTGAATATGTGACGGTAAAAAACAAGGCTGTCCAAATAGAAAAATACAGTTTTCATTGGCAAACCGCACAGGGCGAATTAAAAAGCCGTTGGGATAACGCCCCGCACCATCTTGAATTGCCGAATGCGCCACATCATAAACACAACGCAGATTTGTCAGTTATCGGCGTTGGCGAAAAAATCGACGTGTTTTATGCGTTAAAGTTTATTGAACAACATGACCAATAGATTAAAAGACAAAGAACTTGCCCTGCAACAGCGGGAAATCGCCTATTTAAAAGAGCTTAACGAACTGTTAAAAAAACAATCGACACAAACGGAGTAAACCATGATTACCGCCAATTTAATTAACCAAGATTCGCATCAAATACTGGAATTACCGAAAGAATTTGAATTTAGCGGCATTAATCAAGTTCAAATCCGCAAAAAAGGCAATACACTGATTATTATGCCAGTGCGCAAAAGCTGGAAAAGCTTCGCTGAGATTGCCCAAGCCGATGCCGATTTTCTCATAGAAAGACCTGATATTGCGCAACTGGACAGGGTTATTTTTTGATGTCAAAATCTGTTTATATGCTCGATACCAATATTTGCAGCTTTCTGATTCGCAGCAAACCGGAATATCTACTGGATAAACTGCAAGAAATGACACAATTGCAACATCAGATTGTGATTTCTTCGATTACTTATGCAGAACTTATGTTCGGCGCAATCAATAAAAAAGCCAGTCCTAAAATGCCGGAAATTGTCGCAGAATTTGTGGACAGACTTCATGCGGTTTTAGCTTGGGATAAAAAAGCGGTTGAAGCTTCAACTCGCATCAAAAAACAACTGGAGTTGCAAGGCACACCGATTGGGCATAATGATACTTTAATCGCTGGTCATTGCATTGCGGTTAGTGCAATTTTGGTGACTGATAACGTCAGAGAATTTCAGCGCGTTGAGAAACTGATTTTTGAAAACTGGATTAAACGATAAACTGGCTTTTGAAATCCAAAAACGGCACTTACCGTTTGAAATAACTTACCCTGCAACAGCGGGTTGCGCCTATTTAAAAGAACTGCTGGATATGCACAAACGTGAAAAAATAACAGAACAAATTTTAATTTCTGGTCACACTTTTGGGGATAGGATTACACAGGATTCAATATGAGCAAACGTACCTCAGGCAATAATATTCACGGCATTTTATTGTTAGACAAACGCTTAGGCGTTTCATCTAACCGCGCTTTGCAGGAAGTACGGCGATTATTTAATGCCAATAAAGCTGGACACACAGGCAGTTTAGACCCGTTAGCCACTGGATTATTGCCGCTATGTTTTGGCGAAGCAACCAAAGTTTCCAGCATGATGCTGGATGACGATAAACGCTATCAAGTGGAAATTCAGCTCGGCGTGATGACTGACACGGGCGATGCCGAAGGACAAATTTTAGAAACAAAACCAGTGCCTGAAATTTCAGCAGAAGCCCTCGCCGCTTGTTTAGCGTATTTTACGGGAGAAATCGCCCAAGTCCCGCCCATGTATTCTGCGTTAAAGCATCAAGGTAAAAAGTTGTATGAATTAGCGCGAGAAGGCATCAGCGTAGAGCGCAAAGCCCGAAAAATTACGATTTTTGAAATAAAACCACTGAATTTTTCCACGCCATTTTTAACCCTAGAAGTGTTTTGCTTCAAAGGCACTTATATTCGCTCACTGGCGGAAGATATGGGACATTATTTCGGTTGCGGTGGTACGGTGACAAAGTTGCGGCGTTTACAAGCGGGTTGTTTTCAACTAGCAGATGCCTTTACCGTGGAACAATTAGCGGCAATGGATAGCCAAACTTTACAGAGCTGCTTGTTGGCAGTGGATAAGCCGTTGGAAAAGATGCCTGCGATTTATTTAACTCCCCAGCAAACCACTGCAATTAAATATGGTCAAACGCTGGATTTTGGGCAAAAATTTTTGGGCATGGTGCGCCTATATGACGACTTACAGTTTTTAGGTTTGGGGGAAACGCTATTAAATGGTAAACTAGCTCCCAGAAAGTTGTTTAACCTTTAGACAAATCCTCCTGTTTCCTTTTAAACAAAAACGGAAGCGGGAATAAACACGAACTTCTACACCCTATTGTGGAAGTGATGTAACCGCACGAATCGCTAAAACATAGTGATTCATTATTTTAATATAGCTTGATAGGGCTTAATAAGAAATGCCATTTACCGTAGAACAAAAAAAAGCAGTTGTTGAAACTTACCGCCGTTCCGAAACCGATACCGGTTCACCCGAAGTGCAAGTTGCGTTGTTAACCGCGCATATTACCCATTTAGCCCCGCATTTTGCCGCGCACAAAAAAGATAACCATTCCCGCCGTGGTTTATTGCGCATGGTCAATCAACGCCGTAAAATGCTTGATTACTTAAAAAAGAAAGACTTAGAGCGTTATCGGGCATTAATTGCCAGTTTAGGGTTACGCAAATAAAGCTGAAAAACGGCATGAAAGTGCCGTTTTCTGCCTACTAGATTACCGTTTTTTTACATTAGGTAGTCATAAAATATAGATCCGCAAAATAATTTTAACGAAAAGGAAGCCTTATAGTGAATCCTATTAGGAAACAATTTCAGTATGGCAATCATCTTGTCACTTTAGAAACCGGCGAAATCGCCCGCCAAGCGGACGGCGCAGTATTAATTGATGTGGATGGCACAACGTTATTGGTCACAGTAGTTGGAAAAAAACAAGCCAGCGGCGGAGATTTTTTTCCTTTAACAGTGAATTATCAAGAAAAAGCCTATGCGGCAGGTAAAATTCCAGGGGGATTTTTCAAACGCGAAGGTCGTCCTACCGAAAAAGAAACCTTAACTTCCCGCTTAATTGATAGACCGATTCGTCCGTTATTCCCTGAAGGCTATACCAACGAAGTGCAAATTGTTGCCACGGTCATGTCATTAAACCCTGAAATCGACTCAGAAATCCCTGCATTATTAGGTGCTTCTGCGGCATTGGCAATTTCAGGTTTGCCTTTTAATGGCCCTGTCGGTGCAGCACAAGTGGGCTATAACGAAGGAAACTATGTATTAAATCCGTCTGTCACTGCGTTAAAAGAATCACAATTAGAATTAGTCGTTGCAGGCACAGCAAAAGCTGTGTTGATGGTGGAATCAGAAGCCCAAGGTTTATCTGAAGAGGTTATGCTAGGTGCGGTGCTATTTGGTCATCAACAAATGCAAACTGCGATTAATGCGATTAACGAGTTTGCCGCAGAAGTGGCAAAACCTGCGTTTGCATGGACAGCGGCTGAATCCGATACTGTATTAGAAGGTTTGGTAGCCACTGAAGTGACACAGGCAATTGAAGCGGCGTATCAAATTCCTGAAAAATTAAGCAGACAAGAAGCTTTGAAAGCGATTAGAGCTGATGTGATTGAAAAACTGAGTATTGATGACGAATACAGCAGTGCAGACATTTGGGTGATTATCGAAAAGTTAGAATCAAAAATCGTGCGTAGTTCCATTTTGAATGATGGAAAACGTATTGATGGGCGTGATTTATCGACGGTTAGACCAATTACCATCCGCACTGGGGTTTTACCAAGAACACATGGTTCAGCCTTGTTTACTCGCGGTGAAACCCAAGCCTTAGTCGTTGCAACACTGGGTACGGCTCGCGATGCACAAGTAATTGATGCGTTAGCAGGCGAATATAAAGAAAGCTTCATGCTCCATTACAACTTTCCTCCTTATTGTGTGGGGGAAACAGGCATGGTGGGTTCACCCAAACGGCGTGAAATTGGTCACGGTCGATTAGCCAAACGCGGTGTTAAAGCAGTATTGCCGAATATGGATGAGTTTCCTTATGTGCTTCGGGTGGTTTCGGAAGTCACAGAATCCAATGGCTCTAGCTCAATGGCTTCGGTGTGTGGCAGCAGTTTAGCTCTGATGGACGCAGGCGTTCCTTTACAAGCACCGGTTGCTGGAATTGCGATGGGTTTGATTAAAGAAGGCGAGCGATTTGCGGTGCTGTCTGACATCATGGGTGATGAAGATCACCTCGGCGACATGGATTTCAAAGTGGCAGGTTCTGCCGATGGCATTACCGCATTGCAAATGGACATCAAAATTGATGGCATCACGGCTGAAATTATGCAAGCGGCATTAGAGCAAGCAAAACACGGTCGGCTGCATATTTTAGGCGAGATGAATAAAGCCTTATCAGCGACACGCGGCGAAATGTCTGATTTTGCCCCGCGTATTATCACTTTCAAAATTGACCCTGCGAAAATTCGCGAAGTGATTGGTAAAGGCGGCGCAACCATTCGTGGAATTACCGAGCAAACAGGCGCGAGCGTTGATTTAACCGATGATGGCATCGTGAAAATTGCTTCTGTCGATAAGGCGGCGGGTGAAGAAGCGCGGCGCATTATTGAAGAAATCACTGCCGAAGTTGTGGTGGGCAAAGTTTATGAAGGCAAAGTTGTCCGCCTGATGGATTTTGGCGCGTTTGTCACTATTTTGCCAGGCAAAGATGGCTTAGTGCATATTTCGCAAATTTCTGATGAGCGGGTTGAAAAAGTCAGCGATAAATTATCCGAAGGTGATACGGTCAAGGTTAAAGTGTTAGAAATTGACCGGCAAGGGCGCGTTCGATTGAGCATGAAAGAAGTGGAAAAATCAACAAACGAAGTATAATCACTGCGTTGTGTTAAATTTGTAGGAAAAAATAAAGGGTCTTGCTTGAAGACCCTTTTTTTATGCTAGTTATAGTCACTCAAAGGCGCAAAACTTTCTTAACCTGCGGTAAAATAGCTGACAAAATTTATACGCATCAATCGTTTTTTTAAAAAGGAAAAAACCGTGTTTGAAATAATAAAAAGCGGCGGCTGGATTATGATTCCCTTAATCCTTTGTTCTATCACAGCAATGGGCATTATCGGCGAGCGTTTTTGGACGTTGCAACGCAAAAAAGTGTTGCCGCCACAATTGATTCCGCAAATTTGGCAATTAGTGCAAAGCGACCAAGTCAATAACATGGCAATTGAACAATTGCGGGAAAACTCTCCTTTGGGAATTGTCTTAGCAGCAGGATTAAGCAATCGCCAACATAGCCGCGCCATTATGAAATCCCGCATTGAAGAAAGCGGGCGGCAAGTGGTGCATGAATTAGAACGGTTTTTAAATACCTTAGGGTCTATTGCGTTAATCAGCCCGTTGTTAGGGTTATTAGGGACGGTGACAGGCATTATTCAAATTTTCGCTTCGTTAATGGCAAACGGTATGGGCAATCCAGCGGTATTAGCAGGCGGCATTGGGGTTGCTTTAATTACCACCGCCTCAGGTTTAGCAGTTGCCATTCCAAGCGTGTTTTTTCACCGCTATTTTGAACGTTTAATTGATGAATATGTGTTAAAAATGGAAGAAGAATCCATCAAGTTAATGGACATGATTCACGGCGACACAGAGAGCAACCATGAACTTTCATCGCAATAAACATAACCGCACCCGGGTGGAAATTAACCTCATTCCAATGATTGATGTGTTGCTGGTGCTGCTGATTTTCTTTGTTGTTTCCACTACCTTTACCCACGACACCAACATCAAAATTAATTTACCCGAAGCCAAAGGTGAACAATCCAGTGCAGAAGAAAATGTCATCACCTTACTGATTGATAAAACAGGCAATTACTATATTGCCACCCGTGATAACAGCTCAGGTGAATTAGTGAATGAAAAAATCACTTCGTTGCGCCAAGAATTAACCCGTGTCATGGGTAACGCGCCACAAACCCCTTTTGTGATTAGTGCCGATGGTAAAACCCCCCATCAAGCTGTCATTCGTGCGTTGGATATTGCCAGTCAAGTTGGCTTTAAACACATCGCTTTTGCCACCAAAGAACCCGAAGTGTCCCCATGAAACAATTTTTTACCCGCTGTGCGCATTATGTTTGGTATAAAGATATTTATATCGCGACCTTGCTGATTGTTTTTACTATGTTATTTATAGATGTTTCACGGTTTCGGCGATTTTTATACCAGAAAGGCTTTTTAAAAAGCACCCGCCTGAGCTGTCCTGTGATTATCGTGGGCAATATTAGCGTCGGTGGCACAGGTAAAACTCCGTTAGTCATGGCACTGGCAGATTATTTAACCCAAGCAGGTTATCGTCCAGGGATTATTAGCCGTGGCTATGGTGGCAAAAATAAAGAGGCTGTCTTGGTCACTGAACATAGCACCCCGCAGGAGGTGGGCGATGAGGCGGTATTAATGGCAAAACGCACCGCCTGCCCTGTTGCCGTAGCGGTTGAGCGGGTAAAAGCCGCAGAATTATTACGCGAGAAAACAGGCTGCAATCTGATTTTGTCCGATGATGGGTTGCAGCATTATGCTTTACAGCGTGACATTGAAATTGTGGTGCTGGATGGACAGCGGCGGTTTGGCAACAATAACTGTCTCCCTGGTGGGCCTTTGCGTGAACCATTAGAGCGACTGCATGAAGTAAACTTTATTGTTGTCAATGGCACGCCTGAACAGGAAAGGGAAATCCCCATGACCGTACTGGCAGAAAATGCGATTAATTTAAAAACCAATGCGCAAAAACCCCTGAGCGATTTTATCGGAAAACCCTGTCATGCTATTGCGGGAATTGGCAATCCAAGCCGTTTTTTTGAGCTGCTTGCAACGCATGGCTTAACCACGGAAAATCATCCATTTCCTGACCATCATGTTTTTAAAGCCAAACAACTACAATTTAAAAATGGCTTTCCTGTGTTAATGACCGAAAAAGACGCGGTAAAATGCACTGAATTTGCTAGTGAAAATCACTGGGTTGTGCCAATTTCGGTACACTTACCAGAAACTTTCTTTTCTCAACTTCTAACCTTAGTTAAACAAACCTCATAATGGATAAAAACTTACTCGATATACTTGCCTGCCCGTTGTGCAAAAGCCCCTTACTTTATCAAGCCGTGCAACAAGAATTAATTTGCAAAGCCGATGGCTTGGCTTTTCCTGTGCGTGATGGAATTCCTGTGATGCTCGAAGAAGAGGCGCGGGTTTTAACGCAAGATGAATTAGATGTATTGCACCAATGAAACCGCTGTTTAAAGTCGTGATTCCTGCTCGTTATGGTTCAACTCGCTTGCCGGGTAAACCGCTTTTGGATATTGCAGGCAAACCGATGATTGCTCATGTCTGTCAACGCGCCTTAGAAGCCCATGCGGATGAAGTAGTGGTCGCAACGGATGATGAATGGGTGTTTTCTACGGTAGAAAAATTAGGCATTCCCGTGGTGATGACCAGTCCTTATCATCAAAGTGGCACAGAGCGGATTGCCGAAGTGGCGCGATTACGCGGTTGGCAAGACGACGATATTATTGTTAATTTACAAGGGGATGAACCGCTGATTCCGCCTGAATATATCCAACACGTTGCCTATGCACTGGCACGGCAATCCCAAGCCAATATTGCCACCTTAGCAACACAAATCACTGATACAGCGGAAATTTTTAATCCCAACGCCGTCAAAGTAGTGACCGATAAAAATGGCTACGCGCTGTATTTTAGTCGTGCGCCGATTCCTTGGGACAGAGAACAATTTACGGATCGCGCGACGCTAACTCCTGCCATTCCTTATTTGCGCCATATTGGTTTATATGCCTATACCGCTTATTTTTTGCAGCAATATTGTTTATGGCAAACCTCACCGCTGGAAACAATTGAATGCCTAGAACAGTTGCGAATTTTGTGGCACGGTGAAGCTATTTTAGTGGAAACAGTAGCAAAAACGCCGCCTGCGGGAGTTGATACGGAAGAGGATTTGCAGCGGGTGCGGCAACTTTTAGCGACTTAAATTAAAGCCAACGAGGATTCTGAAAAGTTGCGTTTAAAACTCCAGTGCAATTTCACCAAACACCGACCGTCCCCCAGAGGCAGGAATTGTATTAATACGTTTGCGATTAAATTCAGGATAATAAATCTTTTCATTCAATAAGTTATCGACATACAGAGTCAAGGTAACGTGTTTGGCAAAATGTGAACCGAATAGTTCATCTAAGCGATAATTGCCATTCATCGTTACGTTGTGATAGCCGTTTGCTGGGGGGTTAACTTCCATTGCCGCTGGAATTTTTTTTGCCGCACTAAAAAAGGTATCAAAAACACTCAATTGCAACTGCGGGGTCACATCATAACTTAAGCCAAGTTTGGCAATATGATTAGGCACAACGCTAAGATTATTTCTCCCCTGGTTATCCCGATTAGTTTGAAAGGTATAAGCACCTGTCCAGTGTAATTTCTTAAACAAAGTTGCTTTGGTTTCTAACTCAAGCCCTTGAAAAATACCGCTGCCGCCATTTGCGTACACTAATCCATTTTGAGAGACTGGCTGGGGTACACGATTAATTAAATTAGATTGGCGATTTCTAAAGGCGGTTAGCGAGGCACTGTAATTTTGTGTGTGATAAAAAAACTGGCTTTCAATGCTCTCGCTCTGTTCCGATTGCAAGGACGCATTGCCTGTCACGATACCGGGTAAATTAATTTTTAATTCTATTGCATTAGGTGAACGAAAAGATTGGTTATAAAGAACTTTTATGCCCATATTAGAATTTATTTCATAAACTAAACCCAATCGTCCGACTAAACCAGTGCTGGCTTTATAGGGTAAATTATTGGTAACGTTTTGATTTAACGCATCAAAACGATGCCATTGTCCACCGCCAATTAATTTTAAATTATCTAAAAGGCTATAACTGGCTTCAGCGTATAAACTGCTTTTTATGTATGAATAAAAAGGAATAGGCGGTGAGGTATCTTGTTGCATCATTTGACCTGTTTGCCATTCAGCTAATCCACCTAAGGTGAGATTTAAACGATTGTCAAAAAAGTTTAAAAATTGCGTTTGTTCAAGCAAAATATTGTCTTCCGAGGAATGCAAAGGAAACGGAGAACTTGCAAGAGAATAGGTGTACATTGCCGCGTGATTGTAAGTGACATTCAATTGTGTGGACCAATGCGAATTAATTTGTGTTTTATACCCGCCATCAACAAATAACCGTTGATAGGTCATCGGCGCAGCCGCTCCAATGGGGGCAGAATTCCAATGTGTACTGTGCATATCTGCAAAATAGACATTGAGTGTAAAATCTTTCCAGTTGGCTGAGACCGTTGTGCTGACATCTTGACTGCTGGTGTGAAACGCACTGGGCTGATTTTTTTCATCATTTGCAGAAAGTAACCAACCGCGTGAATCCTGATAACGTGCTGCGCCAGTGACACTGGCTTCTGCATCTTTCCAGGCAAATTCGCCCTCGGCTTGTCCCGTATTAAAACTGCCATAGCGACCGCGTACAGTCAGTGCATTGTCTTTATTTTTTTTCGTGATGATATTAATCACGCCACTGACTGCATTCGTGCCATACAACACGGAACCTGAACCGCGTATTACCTCAATTTGTTCAATTTGGTGAATCGGAAAATCTTGAAACACCATTTGATTCAAACCGCCTTGCATAGTGTCACGCACGGGTCGACCATCGATTAAAACCAACGTGTGATTATTAGTAATGGTGGCTAAATCACCACGCATTGAAGCAACACTGTTTGCATAAACCGATGTTTCGGTCATATAGAGACTGGTCACACGATTTAACACATCAGCCAAATTTCGCCCACCATAGCGTTTAATATCCTCTTGCGTAATCACGCTGACAATGCCGGCGGCCGCGTCTTTTGTTTCTTTTTGTTTGGAAACCGTTTCTATCCACAGCTTTTTTTCTTCTTGTAAACGCTGAATTTCCTTATCCAACTCATCTGTATCTATATCGACTGCATAAACCAATCGACCCATCATCAGGGTCAGCAATAAACTAATGATTTTTTTTCGCATAACGTAATTTAGTAAAAAGTCTTAAATTTTTCATTCTAACAAAATAAATGCTTTTTAGCTGTTGTTAAAAGTTTTTTCACTCATCTAACTTCAATCTTGTTTTGTCAATCATTACAAAATGGACAGCTATTAACCCGTTCCCAAACGCCTGTTTGAAAACAACCCAAAATCGAGAACTCATAGTTACGAAAACCATATAAAAGTATCTAATTGGTTTTCTAAACGCTTCATTGCAAACTGCTAAAACAGCCTAAGCTATTTCAGTCTGACATTCGCTCGGCGTTCGTATAGCACTGCTAACTCTCAGTGCTTCTTTCAAAATATTTTCGCTGGCGTTTAAATCGCGGTTTTTTGACAGCCCACAAATTGAACAGTTAAAAACTCTATCTGACAGCGTTAAATTTTCATTTTTCCAACCACAACACGAACAGGTTTTAGAACTGGCAAACCATCGGTCAACTTTCACAACTTCTTTTCCATACCACGCCGCTTTGTAGCTTAAAGTGGCATAAAATTCAGAAAAAGCAGCATCGCTGATGGATTTTGCCAATTTACGATTTTTCACCATACCTGCAACATTCAAATCTTCAATTGCAATAAAGTCATAACTATCAATTAATTGCGAGGTTATTTGCTGAATGAAAGTTTTACGTTGATTGGCAATATCGTTGTGTATTCTGGCAACTTTTAACTTTGCCTTTTTACGCCGCACTGACCCTTTCACTTTGCGTGAAAACAAACGTTGGGCAAGTTTTAATTTCGCTTGGCTCTCGCGAAAGAATTTTGGATTTTCAATGATAAAACCGTCATTTCCGGTTAAAAAGGTTTTCAATCCGATGTCTAAACCGATTTTTTGACCTGTTTTTGGCTTTTGAGTAATCTCCAGTTCAACCAAGACAGAGGCAAAAAACTGATGACAGCTATTTTTAGAAACCGTCACCGACATAAATTTACAACAGTCAGGCACGGCGCGGTCTCGCACTAACTTTACTTTGCCAATTTTTTCAAGTCGAATGGAATTTTGATTCAAAGTAAATTTTTGATTCGGTAAACGATAACTTTGCCGTGAATCGCGATTTTTAAAGGACGGTCTGCCTATTTTTTTCTTGCGGGTTTTAGAAAAATAATTTTTTTTAAACGCTTTAAAATCCATTTCCTTTTGTTGCAATGCCGCCGCACTGACTTCATTCATCCATTCAAATTTTTGCCGAAGTTGCGTTGAAGTCAGTGGATTTTGCTGTTCTGCAATATTTTTATCATACTGATTAAACACTTCCACGTTGTGATTCCAAACAACCCGCACACAACCAAACGTTTTATTCAGCAAAACTTGCTGTTGTTTCGTTGGATAAAGGCGATATTTGAAGGCTTTAAGCGTTGTCATTTTCGGGTGCGCTTAGGGTTGCAATCAGTTTTTCAGTTTGGCGTTTGCTACGCCGTCGTCCGTACAATCGTGCTGTAAATGAAGTCACTACCGACACAAAATCTTGCATTAAATCGCTTTCATCTTCGACAACTTCATTGATGATGACAATCTCACCGTGCCATAAATCTTGAATATAGTTAAATCCAAAGCGGGTTAAGCGGTCTTTATGCTCAACAACAATGCGAGTGACAGATTTATCCAGCAATAATTTGCGTAATTTTTTTCTGTCATCGTTTAGTCCACTGCCACATTCTTCAACCACAACCGAAACAACCCAACCTTTTGTAGCGCAAAAATCCTGCACTCGTTTGGATTATGAAATAAGATTGGTTTTATTTTCTGAGGATGAAACGCACGCATAAACTGCCGTGCGCTCAGGGAGATTGTTTTTTTTTCATTTATCACAATGATTCCGCTGGGGAGTTTTTTGGCATTAGGAATAAGTCCTGCACGACAATGATTCCATGCAGCTTGATAGCTGACTCCTATTTTTTTGGCATAAGCTGAGTGTTCATGCCAAAACATTACTATAGTTTTATATAAATTAATATACTTTAAGTAAAAGAAAACAATACAACACAGACTTTTCGTTTTAAGCCAACGGCAATTGGATAATA
>JAIFMS010000130.1 GCA_020048335.1 Methylococcaceae bacterium
TCTGCGATTAAATCAATATCATTAGGTGATGTGAGTTATTATTTTAAATATGTTAATAATTTATATATCTGTTAGAGTTGAAAGTGCTATAGTTGCTCTTGTTTCGATTATATCTGCTATCGTTTCATCGATAGTTGCTTTAGTGGCTTTATGGTTTTCTATACTAAGTACTCGCCATACCCAACAAATAGCTATTAAGGAGTCATCAGACATTATTTTTAAAGAATGGTGGAGCGAAGAAATACGAGAACTAAGAAAATATTTTTTTCTTGAGTTTATACCACAGCACAGAGCTAAACTACTTGGAAAAGGTATGAAGAGCATTGAAAAAATCGTTCCAGAAGATATGGGAAGAGCAACAAGGTTGTGCTTTTTTTGATAGAATTGGATGGCTTGGAGCCGCAGGTTTTTTAGAAGTGGATTATGTTTTAGGACCTATGCAGCATGTGATGCGACGCACATGGATTGTAATGGAACCTCTTATTCAAAGAGAAAGAGAATTTACCTTAGATAAAACAGCCTTTGACCCTGTTTTTCAATATGGCTTTGAATGGTTGTTCAAACGCTCAAGTGAAACACAAAAGCATCAAGCTTATCTACTAAGGACGCAGTTTCTGAGTCCACATATTCACACTCGTAAAGAAATAGAGACACTTAAAGAGTATATAAACACTGATGAAGCCAACTTCTACCAATATTTACAGCAAGTATTAGACAATCCAAGAAGTGATAACTCGTAAGATAGGTAGAGTAACAACAACCCTCAGCAAAACCACTACAAATGACAAACAAACCCATTTACTGGAATGCTGACAAAAATCGCAAGCTGATTGAAGAACGCGGCATTTCATTTGAAGAGATTATTTTTAGCCTGCAAAACGGCGGTTTGATTGATGATATAGAACACCCAAATACCGAAAATTATGCCCATCAACGGCAGTTTGTGGTTAATATTAACAATTACGCTTATTTAATTCCTTATGTGGAATCCGAAACCGACATCTTTCTGAAAACCATTATTCCCAGCCGCAAAGCCACCAAATATTATCTTGAAAAAAAACCATGAAAAACATAATATTAGACCCAGAAGAACAAGAAATACTAGATGCGTTTGAAGCAGGCGAATTTCATTCTGTTTTAACACCAGAACGAAAACAGTTTATTGAAAGTTCAGCGCAATACACTTGCCAATTGAATCAAAATGTCAATATTCAAATTTCCAGCAGCGATTTAACCGCCATTCAAAAAGCCGCTTTGCAACAAGGCATTCCTTATCAATTATTAATGAGCAGTATTTTACATAAGTATGCTTCAGGAATGCTTTATGAATCGGGTTATGGTCATTCCTAAAATAGATAGGTAGAGTAACAACAAAACCCATCACAACCTTTTCTTTTTATGCTCTAACCTGAAAAAAAGGCGATAAAAAATGACTCTCTCAAAAGCAGTAAACTTTACGCTCAAAGAAAATGAAATTTCATTTATAACCGATATGGTCAAAAATGGTCGATTTGCAAATCGTGCCGAGGTGATTCGTGCGGGGCTACGTTTGCTAGAAGATTATGAATACCAGCAAAAAACCAAACGATTACAGATTTTAATCGCCCAAGGGGATGCCGATATAAAAGCAGGGCGAATGACGGAATACGCCAGTGCTAACGCATTAGCAAAACGCATCACAGGAGAATAGCCATTAAACCTTTGCGTTTAATTGTCACGGATACCGCCGAAATAGATTTGGCTGAAATGTACCAATACATCAAAGCTGAGAATCCAACGGCGGCAGACGATTTTATAAAAGATATGACAGATACACTGTTCAATTTAGCAGAGTTGGGAGTCACTGGGTCTCCACGCGATTGGATTAGTAACGGATTACGCGCTTTTCCTTATCGAAATCGCTGTTTTTATTTCCGAATTGTAGATGATGCAATGATTGTTGTGCGGGTATTGCATGGACGACAAGATATAAACGTGCAGGAATTTCCATTTAATTAACTCGTAAAATGGTCAGAGTAACAACAAAACCCATCACAACCTTTTCTTTTTATGCTCTAACCTGAAAAAAGGCGATAAAAATGTCCTACAGTGATTTTGACCTAAAAACAGTAAAACAAAACTTAAGCGTACATTTAACAGAACAGGAAAACTTGTTTGCATCCATTGAAAGTGTCGCTTTATCGTCCGTATTAAAAGAAATCCTAGCGGAAAATATTCCTTTAGCAGGGGCTATTAATACAGAAAAAGCCCGTTCAGAATTAATTATTTCACCTTTATTAGTTGAATTAAGAAAAATTTTAAAACACAAAATTAGTCTATTTTCAGGGATTGAATTTACCGTAGATAAAGAAAAAGGCTTAAATGGATTTTGTGATTTTATTATTAGTGCATCACACGAACAATTGTTATTAGTCAGTCCTGTGATTACCATCGTTGAAGCAAAAAATGAAAATATTATTGCAGGTCTTGGACAATGTATTGCAGAAATGGTTGCTGCAAAAATTTTTAATGAATCTGAAAATAATACCAAAATTAATACTATTTATGGTGTGGTCACAACAGGAACAGTATGGAAATTTTTGAAAATGCAAAATTTGAATGTGATGATTGATTTAGACGACTATTTTATTGAAAATCCCGATAAAATAATGGCTATTTTATTAACTATGATGATGCAAAACTCTTAACTAACTCAACAAAAAATCATCAAAATTTAGATGCTTGCAGATTTTAATCAAGCGAGGAGATACTGATATAAAAGCAGGGTGATTGACAATGCTAACACATTAACAACCCCCATCAGAACTACTTTAATCGCCTTAACATAATTGGAATTATTCATCCTGCAAATGAATCACTTGCGGTGAAATGGCAATAGGCAAAATAGCTAACCAGCACTACTGCTAACCAACCTGCAATTAATGAGCCGACCAACCCATCATAAGGGCTGACGAGATAAAAATAGGGGGAAAAATAATTGGGGTTAAAAAACATTTTTGTGAGTTTAATTTGCCACACCCAACTGGTGTGTAAGCCAATGCAGACTCCTAAACTGTGGGCAAATTGGGTACGAACTACGCCTAAAAACACACCAACCATCACTAAGGCGATAAAGGCTGACAGCATCGTCGGATTCAACCAATGGCTAATGGCTTCAGCAAACAGCACAAAGCCGCTACTAAACGTGATTTGTGCGTAAGCAATTTCGCGGCTGGTTTCTAAAAAATGCAGCGAGCCATAATAAATGCCTGCCAGCAGTATCGCACTCGCCGTGGTCAGTTTTTTTTGTAAACTGGTTACTAACAATCCACGAAATAAAGGCTCTTCAACGCAAGAAATCAGCAAGGATAGCAACAAGGCAAGGCTGGTTTTTTTGGCAATACTTGCCAGCGTCCAGATTTTTGTTTCATCAAAAACATTCACCCCTAAGTAAAATAATAGAGCAAAAACAGGCAGTAACGTGGCAAGTCCTGCAATAAAACCAATTCCCAGTTGCCGGATAAACAGGGCTTTTGTGGTAAATCCTAGCTCTGTCCAGGTTATGTTTAAATAACGGCGCAAAGGAAAAATACTCAACACCAAGAGAAATTGACTGAGACGGCTAATTAATTTGTTCAGGGAATAAATATCGCCGAAAATGTGCAAAATTCCATAGCCTAAAACACAAGCCAGCGCGATAGTGCTAAATAACACACACAGTGGCAGGAAGGCATAAAAGAGCAGTTTCAGAAAAGACATTCGCTTACCAGAGCAAATCATCGGGGATTTGATAAGCGGCATAAGGGTCATCTTCGCTTGTTTGCTGAGGTATTTGATTGAAAACCAGCACGGCATTGGTATCGCGCAGACGAATTTTTTCTGCCGCTTCGGCACTGACAACTTCGTATTTTTTGCCAAATTTAACAATTGCCCAGCGTCCTGACACTAAGTTGTCACGCATAGTTGCACTGACGTAGAGTTTTTTAACCAGGTTGCCATCGGTAAAATGATAGGTCAATTCACTCTCAGGGTCTTGCGGTTGTTTGTACTCCTCAATTAACTGCTTAATTTGCGCCACTAACGCCTTTTTTTCAGCTTGCTCGGCTTTTTGTTGATTCAACAGCCGGTCTTTTTCCAGTTGTAAGGCTTTGGCTTGTTGTGCGATGAGTTTTGCCTCATCCACTGCGGCAGTAGCGTTATGTTGCTGCTGTTTATGCTCTTTGCGCTTATCCGCTTTGACGGTTTTGGCTTTCGCGCTACTGACTAAACCCGCTTGCAGGAGTTGTTCTTGTAAGGATAATTTTGCCATGATAATTTAAAAGGATACGGAAAAAATAAACGCAGTAGCGTAACGATGTTTTATGAAAATAGCGTTAAAGTGACTTCTTGCACTTGTTCAGCAACGATTTTAAAGCCGCGCAGTTCTAACACACCTTTAGTATTGAGCGAAATAATCAAATACACCGCGTTTGAATCGTTGCTCATGGCGATGTCGGTAGAAGAAGGCAATGCCGCAGCAGTAGGGTGTGAATGATAAATGGCAAACAACGACTGCCCTTGTTCTCGCATGGTGACAACAGCGGCAATATGTTGTTTTTCATCAAATAAAAAATACTTTTCGGGCTGCTCTGCTACATTGTCAATCGGATAGCAATGAAAAACCGAGTCGTATTGCTGACTGATAATGCCGCACACTTCTTGATTCGGTGTACTTTGGGCGTGTTGCAAAAGTTGTTGGGTTAATTTAAGTGGCAGGGCGATGTGCATGACGTTCATCCTAAAAAATAAAAGGTTACGGATGCCATTGCGCACAAGTGACGCGCGGCTGTCCTGCTAAATCAAAGTGCGTTTCGATATTGGCATAGCCAAACGATTCAAAAATGGCTTGGACTTGTGCTTGCTGCCTAAAACCATGCTCGATTAATAAAAATCCTGTTGGTTTTAGATGTTTACAAGCCGCCTCTGCAATTTGAGAAATATCTTTCAAACCATTGTCCTGTGCAACTAAGGCTGCTTGGGGTTCAAAACGTAAATCACCTTGCTGCAAATGCGGGTCGTCGCTGGCTATATAGGGCGGATTACTGATGACAATATCAAAATCTTTATCGGCAATTTCCTCAAACCAGTCACTTTGGGCAAATCGAACTGTGCGGCAATGATGTTTATCGGCATTTTGTTTGGCAATTTTTAACGCCGCTTCACTGCTATCAACCGCTAAAATTTGCGCGTGTGGGCGTTCACTGGCTAAGGTGATGGCAATAATGCCAGAGCCTGTACCTAAATCAATGATTTTGCAAGATTTTTCTTTTTTAATCAGCGGCAAACACAGTTCAATCAGAAGTTCTGTATCAGGGCGTGGAATTAACACGTCCGGCGTGACTTTAAAATCGCGCGACCAAAATTCGCGCCCCCCCGTAATATAGGCAATCGGCGTTCCTTGTTGTCGTTGCTTAATCAAGGCTTTAAATTGCAAACGCTGTTGGGCGTGCAGTTGTTTTTTAGGCCAAGTGCGCAAATAGCTACGGTTTTTTTCCAAAATTTTGCACAACAGCACGTCAGCATCCAGTTCTGGACTCTCCGAGCTGTTTGCTAAAAGCTGACAGGCTTCAGTAAGGGCGGATTGAATATCTTGCATAGTGGTTTACTCGTCACCTAATTGCGTGAGCAGTTCGGCTTGATGTTCACTAATTAAGGGATGAATAACGTGTTCTAATCCCCCTTGCATAATTTCATCAAGTTTGTATAAAGTTAAATTAATGCGGTGGTCAGTGAGTCTGCCTTGCGGATAATTATAAGTGCGAATCCGCTCTGAACGATCCCCACTGCCCACTTGTAATTTGCGGGTTTGTGCTTGCTCGGCGTGATGCTTTTCTTGCTCGGCTGCCAATAAACGTGACTTTAATAACGACATCGCCCGCGCCCGATTTTTATGTTGCGAGCGTTCATCTTGGCACTCCACCACCACGCCCGTGGGAATGTGGGTAAGGCGAATTGCCGAATCGGTTTTGTTAATGTGCTGCCCACCCGCACCTGAAGAACGATAAGTATCCACCCGCAAATCGGCTGGATTAATCTCATAGTCATCCATCATCTCCACCTCGGGCATAATGGCAACCGTACAGGCGGAGGTGTGAACGCGCCCTTGCGATTCGGTTTCAGGGACGCGCTGCACGCGATGGACACCCGACTCAAATTTTAATTGCGAATACACTTCTTGCCCAGAAATTAATACCACAACCTCTTTGTAACCGCCATGTTCACCGCGATTTTCACTGACAATTTCAGATTGCCAACCTTGTCTTTCCGCATAACGCTGATACATTCGGGATAAATCCCCCGAAAAAATAGCCGCTTCGTCACCGCCTGTTCCCGCGCGTACTTCTAAATAAACATTGTGATTATCGTTGGGGTCTTTAGGTAACAGCAATATTTGTAATTGCCGCTGCAAATCTTCACGCTGTTGTTCTGCTTCAAACAATTCCTCTTTGGCTAATTCGCGCAATTCAGGGTCGGCATCTTTTGCCATTTCTTGTGCCATTTCAATGGTTTCTTGATTGGCTTGAAATTTTTTGTAGCAATCAACCAATGGCTCAATTTGTGCGTATTCTTGTCCTAAGGCGCGAAATTTGTTTTGATCCATTTGAACTTGCGGTTGTGACATGAGGATGGCAATTTCTTCAAAGCGTTCGGCTAAGGTTTCTAATTTTTGTTGGATAGAAGGTTTCATGCAATGTTTGAGTTTGGTAGTGTGTTAGAAGGAGCGATGTACAGTGCTTATTTTTGATTAAGGCAATTAAAAAGGCAAGTTTACAAAAAACATAACTTGGCAGGTCTGAAAAATTTAAAATTCCCGATAACTTTTGATTCATTATTTAACTACTTGTAGCGTGTTAAACGATGCGTCCAAATATAATCCGCAGACTGATAATAAGCCATTGTTTCTGTCACTAATTGCGCTTGTGTTTCAGGTGGCACCGCTAAATGTTTGCCTAACGGGTCAAGAATAACATCCACTTGTTGTTGCACCGATAAAAAGGCAAGTTTATTGGCTTTAAACAAGCCTAATTTTTGATAATTGCCAATTAAAGCCCGTCCCTGTTCTGGTTTTATTTTTAAAATATCTTGTCCAAAAAACCAACTGTCATAAGTAAAATTTAATAATCCTAATAGCGTCGGGGCAACATCAATTTGACTGGATAAAGTTGAAATAATTTGCGGTTTAATATGCTTAGGCGAATAAATAAACAATGGAATATGGTATCTATCCACAGGTAATTCAACTTTTCGCGCACTGCCACCGCAATGGTCGGCTACCATCACAAATACCGTATCCGCAAACCACGGTTTTGTTTTTGCCATTTCAATAAATTCATGAATGGCATAATCGGTGAATTTAACCCCGCCATTACGCGCCCCTTTTCCTGATGGAATGTCTATTTTTCCATCAGGATAAGTATAAGGGCGATGATTAGTGGTGGTCATAATTTGAAAAAAGAACGGCTGCTTTTTTTGATAATCACTATCCGCTTCTTTCATGGTGCGTTTAAAAATGACATCATCAGAAACCCCCCACGCATTGGCAAACGTAATTTCTTCTTGGGTTAAATCTAATTTATCAATAATGCGAAATCCATTTCCTGCATAAAAAGCATTCATATTGTCGAAATAGCCATTGCCGCCATATAAAAAAGCGGTGTCATAGCCTTTTTGTTTAAAGACATAGCCTAAATTAAATAGATGTTCATTATCAGGGCGTTTCACAATGGAATGCCCTGCGGTGGGCGGATAAGAAAGAGCTAAGGCTTCTAAGCCCCGAATAGTGCGCGTTCCTGTGGCATAAAATTGGGTAAATAATAAACCTTCTTTAAACCATTCATCCATAAAGGGACTAATATTTTCGGTATTACCAAAGGTTTTTAAATACTCTGCACTTAAACTTTCCACAGTAATTAAAATAACATTCAAATGCTTTTCAGGAGCGGCTGCTTTTATCGTGCGTTGGATGTTATATAACTGCGGATGCGTGGTAGGATTTCCTGATTGAGAAAGCAATGATTTAATAGTTGCGGATAATTGTTTATCATCGGCTAATTTATAAAAATTGCGATAATCTAATTCACTGTTTTTAAAGGCCGCAAAAAATTGATACGGACCATTAGCCGCTAATTCATTTAAGTATTTATTATTGTTAAATTCATGAAAAGATTGCCCCATACTTAAAAAAGATAATACAGGAACAGCAAATAAAGCGGCGGCAATTTTGCCTTTCCGCTGCCATGTTTCCTGTACGGTAAAACTAACAACCGCGTATGGTTTAACATACCAAAAACACAACACTGAAATCACCAATAAAGCCGTTACTATTTTCGGTAATGGATACGATTCAACAATGTTTTGAATAACTTCGGTGGTATAAACTAAATAATCAACCGCAATAAAATTAAAGCGTACTCCGAATTCATCCCAGAAAAACCATTCTGAGGCTAGAATAAAAAATAAGGCATAAATATTAATAAATAATAAACTGTAAATAAAATAGCGATGTCCGCGATGTTGATATAGCCCTTGTGGAATAAGGAGCAGATATAACATAAAGGGTATTAAGTAATAGCTTAAGAAACTAATATCACTAAGAATGCCTAATAAAAAAGCACCGATAATAGCAAAAATGCTGCTGTCAATTTCGCTCCATTGTTTGATAAGGAGTACAACCCGCAATAAAGCAAACAAAGGCAGGGCAATCAACAAAGCAAGGGACAAAATTGAAAAGCGTGATTTTGCCATAAATTTCATAAAAGCGGAGGGTAAATCCATTATTGAGTTTCCTACTATTTTTGAGAAACGTGACATTGTGGTAAATATTTTTACGCACTGCGCAACACTAAAAAATCGCCCAAAATCAGTGCATCCAATTGTGCAGCTTGAAAGGCACGAATGGCATCTTCCGCAGTACGCACAATCGGTTCTTCGTGCATATTAAAACTGGTGTTAATCACACTTGCCACTCCAGTCAGTGTGTAATAATCCTGCAAAATCGCATAATAAGCAGGATTGTCTTCTTGGTATAACACTTGTGGACGCGCCGTGTCATCGACATGAATTGCAGCGGGAATGGCTTTTTTTGCCAGTTCTGACGCTTGATAAGTGAGGGTCATAAAACGGGCGGCAAGGTGTTCAGGTTGCCAATCAGGAAAATAAGCGGCGGCGTGTTCGGCTAAAATAACGGGCGCGAACGGCATAAACTCAGTGCGCGAAAATTTGGCATTTAACCATTGATTAATGTTGGGGTCATTGCAAGCTGCCATCACGGTGCGATTGCCCAAAGCCCTCGGGCCGTATTCCATTTTTCCCGCCGCGCGAGCGACAACTTTCCCCGCTGCCAATAATTTAGCCACCTCTAAAGCAAGCTGCTCAGGTTGGGTAAATTCAAGTCCTGCTGCCTCTAATGCCGCTTGCGCGGTAGTTTGATTAATGTCTGTACCTAAATACACTTGTGTGCTGGATTGCGGCTGTAAGCCTTTGTTTAAACTGGCATATAAATGAAACGCTGCACCAGTGGCTAGTCCGCCGTCGCCCATATTCGGGTGAATATATAAATTCTCAATCTCGGGCAATGCCAATAAACGTTGATTGAGTTTCACATTAGCAAATACGCCGCCTGCTAACGCCAGTTTAGTCACTTTTAATTGCCGCGCTTGTTGCTGTATCCACGCACAAATTAACTGCTCGGTATAGGCTTGAATCCCTGCGGCAATATCTTCACGCGATAAATCGTGGCACAAATCGTGGATAACCTGTTGCCCCATTTGTCCTGCAAAACGAACCGACACCCGCGCTAACGTGGCATCGAATAAATGCTCCCAATCTTGCGCATTGGTGTGTTCTAACAAGCGCGACAACAAAGGCTGTGGATTGCCATAGGCGGCAAGCCCTAACACTTTTCCTTCATGGCGACTGGCTTTAAAACCAAAAAATAAAGTCACCGCTGAATACAGCAAACCGATACTGTTTAAATAATGTAAGTGTTCGTGATGGTGTAGTTTGCCATTCTCGCCCGTCCACACCGACCCCCACGAAAAATCGCCCACCCCGTCCAAGGTTATGACACCGACCCGCTCTTTTGCAAAAGGGCTAGCATAATAAGCCGAAGCAGCGTGGGCTAAGTGATGTTCAACCGTGTGGGTGGGTTTTTCTGCTAATACTCCTTCAGGTTGCGGGCGCGATTTTAATAAACGACTAAACCTGGAAAACTGCTGTTTCCAATAAAACTGCTTCAGTTGCGGGTCTGTTTTGGCGTGTTTCCCCACCTGTTGAAAAAAACGGTCTAAATACCGACGTTGTTGCCAACGTGATAAATTCGCTAAGGCAATATAATCGACCTCAGTTGCTTTCACATTTGCCAACGCTAGCACTTCCGCAATCGCTTGATGCGGATAGGCACTGTCATTTTTGATTCTGGAAATCCGCTCTTGCTCAACCGATGCCACTATTTTTCCGTCTATCAAAACTGAGGCAGCACAATTGTGATGGTGACTATCGTTAATCCCAAGAATAATCATAAAAACTCCAAAAAAGCCGTGTTAAAGCAACGGCAAAGTCAGCGTGTGACTTGAAAAATTAAAAAAAGGGTGGGGTCAGAAAATTGTGGCAATTTCACTGTCAGGTGTTTTTGTAAAGAATTTTTCAAACTCCGCTGCCGCAAGCGGATGGGCAAATAAATAACCTTGTCCATAATCGCAACCTGCCTGTTGCAATAACTCACGCTGCTCGGTGGTTTCAATCCCTTCAGCAATCACTTTGATGTCCAGTTTATGTGCCATCACAATAATCGCCTCACACAAGGCTAAATCATTGGAATTTGCTTGCATATTACGCACAAAGGATTGGTCAATTTTTAGATAATCAATATTAAACTTTTTTAAGTACGACAAGGAAGAATAACCTGTGCCAAAATCATCTAAAGAAATTTGAATCCCTGCGGCACGAAACTTTAACAGTTGCGCAATAATAGTATCACTGGTATCCATTAATAAGCCTTCGGTAATTTCAATCACAATCCCTTGTCCTGACAAACCGATGTTTTCTAAATGTGCCAACCACTCATCATGGTCATTTTGTGAGGTTTGAAACTGCACAGGGGACTTATTAATGCTGATTTGAAACTGGGACTCATAGTTATCCCGCCACTGTTTCACTTGAGCAGAGGCTTGTTCAAAAACCCAATTGCCAATTTTTAAAATCATATCGGTTTCTTCAGCAATCGGAATAAAAGAAGCGGGGCTGATTAAGCCATGCTCAGGATGCTGCCAGCGAATCAACGCCTCGGCTTTACGCACTTTGCCATTTTGCAACTCAACTATCGGTTGATACAACAAACAAAATTGATTTTCTATCAAAGCATTACGCAAATCAGTGGCAATCCGCATCCGAATTTTTGCCGCTTCCTGCATAAAGGGAGCGTAATAACTGTAGCGATTGCGCCCTTGATTTTTCGCGCTGTACATCGCTTGGTCAGCACTTTTAAGTAAATCCCCTACCGCTTCTGCATCATCGGGATAAAGCGCGATGCCAATACTGGCAGAAATATAAACTATCTCATCATGAAGATAAAACGGCTGTAAAAAATGCTGCAAAATGGTTTGGGCAATCACGTCAATCGGAGCTAAATTATGCAGCGACCCTAGAATCACGGTAAACTCATCACCGCCTAATCGCGCGACAACGTCCGTTTCACGCACACACGCACACAATCGCTGTGCCGCTTGTTTAAGCAACACATCGCCTGTTTCGTGACCCAAGGTTTCATTCACTTCTTTAAAGCGGTCTAAATCAATAATCAGCAGTGCCAATGGCAAACCTGCCCGACTACTTTTTTTAATTTCTTGCTTTAACTGCTCTTGAAACATTTGCCGATTCGGTAATTCGGTTAATAAATCCAAATGCGCTTGTTTCCAAATCAAGGATTCAGATTCTTTTTTGTGGGTAATATCAGAAAATAATGCCACCCGCCTATCAACCGAACCATCGGCATTAAAAATAGTATTGATAGTCAGCCATTCGGTGTAAAAATCACCGTTTTTTCGGCGATTTAAAATTTCACCTTGCCAGCCGCCTGTGGTATTAATCGACTGCCACATCGCTTTATAAAAACTTTTGCTTTGTTGACCTGACCCCAAAATACGGGTTGATTGCCCCACCACCTCGTCTAAGCTGTAGCCTGTTAGCTTGGTAAATGCAGGATTAACTGCGATAATTTTACCGTGCGCATCCGTGACAGTAATCGCTTCACTGCTGTTTTGATAAACCAACTGGGCTAATTTTTGCGCTTCATTAAACCGACTGCGTTCAATGGCAATCTCACATAACGCAGCAGTTTGTTGTAATATCCCCAAATCATTGTTATGCGCCTCTCTTTTCTGCCGATGATAAATCGCAAAAATACCTAATAACTTCCCTTGCCTATCTTTAATCGGTTCGCCCCAATAAGAAACTAACTTGGCTTTCATGGCTATAAACCGATGATTTTTCCAGTCTGGGTGAGTTTGAATAT
>JAIFMS010000149.1 GCA_020048335.1 Methylococcaceae bacterium
ATTGAAATCGGTGCGATAAATTTTAATTCCCGAAAAGCGCGTATTATTGAACCCTTAACGCAAGCAGAAGGCTCGTTACACGAAGTCGTGTTTTGCAAAACGATTCTTTATGCCTGGCTACTGCATGATATAAACTGGGATTTTGCCAAATTATCTAAAAAAAATGCGGATAAAGCGAGTAAAAATGACCATCCTTCCTAATCTAACCCATTAAAAAATAAGCTTTTATGAATTTAAGCCAGATTGAATTATTACAAATTTTACAAGAAACCAACTTAAATTTATCCAAAGCCGCTGAAAAAATGAATGTGGTGCAATCGGCGGTGAGTCGGCAATTGCAACTGTTTGAAACCGAATTAGGTACGCCTTTATTTGTCCGGCAAGGTAAACGGCTAATCGCGTTAACCCCACTCGGTAGGCAGGTGATGAGCGAAGTGTCTGCGATTGGACAAGCCAAGCAGAATATTAAAGCCATTGCCGCCGATTTTATGGATAGCCATGAAGGTACGATTCACATCGCCACCACCCACACGCAAGCAAAATATTTTCTGCCCGTGCCGATTCAACGCTTTCGGGAAAAATACCCTGCGGTACGGATTTATATGTTGCAAGCCTCGCCTGCACAATTAATTGACCAACTCTACCAGCACACCGCCGATGTTGCCATCTGTACTGAAAAAGTCACCGAAGATGTCGGGTTGATTACAAAATATTGTTATGAGTGGCACCATGCAGCGGTGATGCCCAAAAATCATCCGCTAGCCACGGGCGAGCTAACCCGCGAACGCTTGGCAACTTTTCCTATTTTAACCTATAGCTTTGGCTATACAGGACGCTCCATGATAGAAAAGGCGTTTGAAGATAAGGGATTGAAATTAGACATTATTTTAGCCGCTGCCGATACCGATGTGATTAAAACCTATGTTCGATTAGGTTTGGGAGTGGGTTTAATTGCAGGGATGGCTTACGATCAAACCATTGACCAGGATTTAGTGATTCGTGATTTATCCGCTTTAATCGCCCCTTCTGTCACGAAAATTGCTTATTTAAAACAACATTATTTACCACGCTATACTCAGCATTTTATTACAGAGCTTTTGCAAGCAGGCAACGAACATTTTAAGCCAAACCTCACGGCTTAAATTTTTAAGGTGTGGTACGAAGCGGCAATAAATTTTATACTGCCAGTTACCTCTATAAAATACCGCGCTTGCAGGAGTTATGATGCACCTTATTTCAGGACAAAATATCGCTTTATCTGCCACTTCATTGTCTATTAGCCTGTTAAATAAAAACAAAACTCCCCAGCTTACAATTGACCCGAGTTTGTTTTTATTGCAATCCAACGACAAAATTAAACACGATGCGGACTTTGTTTTTTTCAACAATCAAAACCGCGCCGATGTCGGTATTACCTTAAATAACAACGACTTTTTCGTAAATTTGACAAAAATTCCAGCCGATATTGTCAAGCTGGTATTTGCTTTAACCCTTACTGATGGGGTTTCACGGCGGCAAAACTTTGAATTGGTTAATGAGGTATCGCTGCTCATTCGTGATAATCAGACAGGGCAAACCATTGCAACTTTTCCACTTGCCACAGCGGGGATGACGGAAACTGCATTAATTATGGGCGAACTTTATTTGCGCAATGGTCAATGGAAAGCCCGCGCTTTAGGAAAAGGCTTTGTCGGCGGCTTGCAACCTTTAGCGCAATTATACGGTGTCACGATTGGCGAAGGGGAATCCAATTTATCTGTACAAGACATCATCACGCCCCCGCCTGAGCCTGCCATTGAAACCTCGCCCCCGAAACTGAGTTTAAGTAAAATTAATTTAGCTAAAAAAGGCGATGGCATTTCTTTAGAAAAAAAAGACAAACTGCATGGCGAAATTGTCATTAATCTCAATTGGACGCAAGGAAAAAAATCCTTATTTGGATTTAAAAAAGCCATTGATTTGGATTTAGGTTGTTTATATGAATTAAAAGATGGCACTAAACTTTGCGTACAAGCCTTAGGCAATGCGTTTGGTTCATTAAATAGCCCGCCTTTTATTGCTTTAGATGGTGATGATAGAACAGGGCAATCCGTACAAGGCGAAAATTTACGCATTAATGGTGCAAATTGGGATTTAATTCAACGGGTTTTGGTTTATGCGTTTATTTACGAAGGCTCACCCAATTGGGCAGAGGCTAATGCTAAAATCAGCATCAAAACCCCTAATCAACCTGAAATTACAGTCGATTTAGACAGTCACGATAACAGTAAAACGATGTGTGGCATTGCCTTGTTTGAAAATCAAAACGGGGCGATAAAAATAACCAAACTGGTTGATTATACAAATGGTCATCAAGAATTAGATCTCGCCTATAAATGGGGAATGCGTTGGCAGGCGGGTCGAAAATAAAAGCTGTTTTTTAATAACTTCACACAATTAAAGTGTGTATTTATGTTTATTTATGTTGAATTTAAAATATGTTATGCTTTTAAGTTGGTTGTTTATAATTTCCGCTTAAGAAAAATTTATTCTTTACCCATGAGCTTGCTATGACACAAACAAACACGCCATCAAAGGTGATAGAAAACATCATCACCGCCTTAAAAAATCAGCCGGGTGCTTTATTGCCAATTCTGCATGGCATCCAAGATGAACTCGGATTTATTCCTAGCACCGCCGTGCCTGATATTGCCAAAGGCTTAAATCTTTCCCGCGCTGAAATACATGGTGTTATCAGCTTTTATCATTATTTTCGTGATACGCCCCCAGGTAAACACACTATTCACATTTGCAGGGCTGAATCTTGTCAGGCAATGGGCGGCAAGGCGTTGGAATCTCACGTTAAAGCAAAACTTGGGATTGACTACCACGAAACGACTGGCGATGGAAAATTCTCTTTAGAGCCGGTTTATTGTTTAGGTAACTGTGCCTGTTCACCCGCGCTGCAATTGGACAAAGAAGATGTGTATGGGCGTGTGACACCCGAACTTTTTGATGCCATTATTAACGAATTAGGAGCATAAGCCATGAGTATAACTATTTATGTCTCAGGGGATTCCAGCGCGATTTCTTTAGGGGCAAACCGTGTTGCGATGGCTATTTTGAATGAAGCGGAAAAACGTGATATTGACATTCATTTAGTGCGTAATGGTTCGCGCGGGTTGTATTGGTTAGAGCCGTTGGTTGAAGTGGAAGTGAATGCTGGTTTGTTTGATGCTGATTTCATTAACGGAGGTACACATTCTTTAGCTTTAGGCGCGACTGAAGAAATCCCTTATTTCAAAAAACAACAACGCTTAACCTTTGCCCGAGTCGGTATCACCGACCCAATTAGCCTAGAGGATTATGTCGCGCATAATGGTTATAAAGGACTTGAAAACGCCTTAAAAATGTCGCAAGCAGAGATAGTCAAACAAGTCACTGACTCAGGTTTACGCGGACGGGGTGGCGCGGCGTTTCCAACGGGGATTAAATGGAATACGGTTTTAAATACCCCTTCCGAACAAAAATACATCATCTGTAATGCGGACGAAGGCGATTCGGGGACATTTTCTGACCGGATGATTATGGAAGGCGACCCGTTTGTGCTGATTGAAGGCATGACCATTGCGGGGCTAGCGGTGGGTGCAACGCAAGGGTATATTTATTTGCGTGTCGAATATCCTCATGCGCAAAAAGCCTTAAATGCTGCCATTAAAAAAGCTTATGAAAATAATTATTTAGGTGAGAATATCCAAGGCAGCGGCAAAACGTTTAACCTCGAAGTGCGCTTAGGGGCGGGCGCGTATGTCTGTGGTGAAGAAACTTCGTTGATGGAAAGTTTGGAAGGTAAACGTGGCTTAGTGCGATTCAAACCGCCACTTCCAGCGATTAGTGGTTTATTCGGTAAACCCACCGTAGTCAACAACGTGATTTCCTTGGCTTCTGTTCCCATTATTCTCGACAAAGGCGGCGACTATTACCGTGATTTTGGCATGGGACGTTCACGCGGCACTTTACCTTTGCAACTCGCGGGAAATTTGAAACACACGGGGTTAGTTGAGATAGCTTTCGGTTTAACTCTGCGTGAATTGCTTTATGATTTTGGCGGGGGTTCAGCAAGCGGCAGACCGATTAAAGCCGTACAAGTCGGCGGCCCTTTAGGCGCATTTGTGCATGAATCACAATTTGACACACCCTTAGATTATGAAGCTTTTGCAGCAAATTGGACGGTGTTAGGTCATGGTGGCGTAGTTGCTTTTGATGATACGGTGAATATGGCGGAAATGGCGCGTTATGCGATGGAATTTTGTGCTGAAGAATCGTGCGGCAAATGTACGCCGTGTCGAATTGGTTCAACGCGCGGGTTTGAAGTGATGGACGATATTATCAACAATGTTGACCGCGAAAAAAATATCGTTTTATTACGTTCCTTATGTGACACGCTATTAAATGGTTCATTGTGTGCGTTGGGCGGGATGACACCGTATCCTGTGTTGAGTGCGTTGAATCATTTTCCTGAAGATTTTGGCGCGTAAAACTTAAGCAAGAGGAAACATCATGCAATTAAGAGCGGTGATTGAATTTGATAATGAAGTGCAAGCTTTTTCAGCAACCTGCCCTGAATTGAATTTTGTTTCCTCGTGCGGTACAACAAAACAAGAGGCACTAGAAAATTTGCAGGAGGCGATTTTGTTAATGCTTGAACCACTGCCAGAAAATTTTTTAGTTAAAACTGAAAAGTTTAGAAATTATGAATTTATGGAATTTGCGCTTTAATGTCGCCAATAAAGATGTTCCTGAATTAGCCGAACAATTGCAAGTGCTAAGGTATCTGATTTATTCTGCTATTCAATGGAGAAAATAATGCAAATCAATCATATCGAAATTGATAATAGTTTAATTGATAACGCCATTTACACAGCAACACACTAAAGCACAACAAAATTCTTTGCAAAAAATTATTAATGATTTTTACGAGTTGCCTGTTTCTAAATTGGAAACAATAGCAACAAAATCGGTTTATCAAGATAAAACTTTATCATTAGAAGATATGGAATATGCGATTGAATATGAGGCTGGTTTACAGCAATGATAAGTATAGATACAAATGTTGTGGTGCGGTATTTGATTAAGGATG